>DASWBH010000258.1:0-2264 GCA_036390755.1 Thermoanaerobaculia bacterium | reverse complement strand
CCGCCGATCCGTCGCATCCTCAGCAGACCTACCGCGCCTGGAACATCGTCGAGGGGAACCTCGTGGTGCAGGATGGCGTGTCGCCGCAGGCGCACATCAGCTCACAGACTCTCGCCGAAATCGTCGCTCACGAGTTCGGCCATACGCTCGGTTTCGGCCACAGCGCGGACAACACCGCTTTGATGTACGCGACCGTGACCGGACTCGGCCCTTCGCTTCGCCCTGACGATCAGACTGCAGCGCGCTGGCTGTATCCGAACGGCGCATCGACTCCTCCTCCGCCTCCGCCACCGACGCAGCAGCCGGTCAGCGCGGCCTTCAGCATGACCCCGAGCAGCGGCATCGCCGGCCAGACGACGTTCACGTTCGCAGATCAGTCGACCGGACCGGTCGCATCGCGCATGTGGAACCTGGGCGACGGCACGACCTCGACCGCCGCGTCGCTTTCCCACGTCTACTCGACGCCGGGCGCGTACACCGTCTCGCTGACGGTGAGCGGAAACGGCACGCAGTCACAGGCGACGCGCGTCGCCACTGTCAACTCGAATCAGCCTGCGCTGACCGCGGCATTCGCGTATTCGCCGTCGTCGCCGCTCGCCGGCGATCCCGTCGCGTTCAGCGACGGCTCGACAGGCGGCGTCACCTCGTGGGTGTGGAACTTCGGCGACGGCACGGCGTCGTCCGTTCAGAATCCGGTGAAGACGTACGCGAACGCAGGCTCGTACAACGTCACGCTGACGGTCTATCGCAACGCGGAGAGCAAAGTCAGCGTGCAGACGATCAGCGTCGGCACGAAGATCCCGGCCACTCCGCAGGCGGGACCGTTCGCGTCGCTCGTGCCGGTCACCGCGCAGACGAACGGCGCGAACGGCTCGATCTGGCGCACGGAGCTGACGCTGTTCAACGCCGGACCAGAGACGGCGAATGTAAACCTGACGTTCGTTCCCGGCGCCGGTGTGCCGGCGCAAGTGCGCGCCATCGCCGTCCTGCCGCGCGAGACGCGCACCTACGCGAATGCGCTTCGCGACATCTTCGGCATGCCGGCCGGCGCCGGCGGCATCTCGATCCAGGCGACGAGCGCGACGACGACTCCCGACCTGCGCATCGCCAGCCGGACGTTTGCGGCAACGACGAACGGCACGTACGGCCAGGCAGTGCCTGACGTGGCCTCGTCGGATCTGCAGAGCACGACGTACCTGACCGGCATCATCTCGACGAATGACTTCCGCACGAACATCGGTCTGGTGAACAAGAGCGGGAACACGGTCGTCGCGGCGCTTTCGCTGTTCGACGCGAATGGCGGCAACGTCGAGAACATCAATCTCACGATTCCGCCGAACAGCTTCCAGCAGGGTTCGCTCGCAGGATACTTCGCGTCCACGAGCGGCCGCAGCTTGCCGCTGCTGTCGCTGCGAATCGCCACGACGAACCGCGACGCGCTGAGCGCGTACGCATCCGTGGTCGACAACAAGACGCAGGATCCTGTGTACATTCAGGCCGTGCCGCTGCCGGGGAACGGACCGGTGACGGTGCCGGTCGTCGGGCGCACAAACGGCGCGAACGGCACGTTCTGGCGGAGCGACGTCACGCTGTTCAATCCGAACAGCGTCACGAGCAACGTCACGCTCACGTACCGCTCGTCGACCGCCACGCGCTCGCGCAGTTTCGGCCTGACGCCGAACAACTCAGCGACGATCGCCGACCTCATCACGTGGATGGGCGAGAGCGCGGGCAGCGGAATGCTCGAGGTGACGTGGAACGGCGGCGCGCCCGTCGTGACGAGCCGCACCTACACGACCGACGGCAACGGCGGCACGTTCGGGCAGTCGGTCGATCCGGTCGGCGGGTTCAACCGGCAGCAGTACGTCACCGGTCTTCGCTCCGACATCGATTTCCGTACGAACGTCGGCTTCGTGAACGGCGGCAACGCGCCGGTCAACGTCGGCATCGTGGTGCTCTCGGCTTCGGGCGCGCAGATCGGCTCCGGCTCGATCACGCTGGCGCCGCGCAGCCAGGCGCAGTACCCGCTGAGCGCGTTCGTGCAGAGCGTCAATCAGAACAGCATCGGGTCTTGCACGCTGCAGGCGCAGACCGACGGCGCGTCGACGCTGTTCGTCTACGGCTCGGTCGTCGACAACGCCAGCGGCGATCCCGTTCTGTTCGCAGGGAATTAGGTGAGTTCATCCTGAGCGAAGCGAAGGATCTCCTGCGAGCACGGCGCAGATCGCGCTTTGTGGTTCGCCGTCTCGCCGTCCGCGCAGGAG
>DASWBH010000257.1:0-8803 GCA_036390755.1 Thermoanaerobaculia bacterium | reverse complement strand
GCCGGAACGGAGTTCGACGGATAGAGACTCTGGTCCGGGTACATGTGACCGGAGAGATTCGCGTCGGCGGCGACCTGCCAGCCGCTGAGGTAAATCGCGTTGAGTCCGGCGCGCACCTGCTGCACGGCCTGATTGCCGGTCAGCGCGCCGAGCGCGGCGACGTACGGCTCGCTCTGGAGGAGCTGCCAGAGGCGCTCCGCTCCCAGTTCGGCGAGCGTGTGTTTGATCTCGATCGTGCCGCGAAGCCGCTCGACGTCATCCGCGCTGTAGTCGCGCCGGATGCCGTCCCACCGCTCCGAGGTCTCCCATTCCTTCTCGATCTGCTTCGCGTCTCTCACTGCCTTCAACGGTGCCATCCCATCGTGCTCCTTGTCGCAATGTAAATATGAGCACGGATTCTGCCAGAGTCAATAAGCTGAGCTTTTACAGGCTGTTAGGTTGTGTAGATGAGTAAACCAGCGCGTGTAAAGCTGTAAAGAGTTGTAAACTGGCGCGCGATACGAATGGCCATGCCAGGAGGCGCGATATGACAGCATCTCTTAGACTTGGGGGGAAAGTCCGCGGTCTCCGCCGGCGCGAGGGGCTGACGCAGAGCCAGCTTGCGACCAGGCTCGACATTTCGGCGAGCTACCTCAATCTCATCGAGCACAACCAGAGACCGCTGACCGCGCACCTCCTCGTGAAGGTGGCGCAGGTGTTTCGTGTCGAGCTCAGCGCATTCGCTGACGACGGGCAGTCGCACATCTCGGCAGACCTGCAGGAAGTGTTCGGCGACTCGCTGTTCGAAGAGCATCCGCTGACCACGAACGACGTTCGCGAGCTCTCCGAGAACACGGCCACCGCGCGCGCATTCATCGCGCTCTACCACGCCTATCGCGCCTCGGTTGATTCGACCCGCGCTCTGGCCGCCCGTCTCTACGACGGACGCGACTTCCTCGGACTCGATCCCGCGCACCTGCCGTCCGAGGAAGTGTCGGACGTGATCCAGGAGAACCTGAACTACTTCCCGGTGCTCGAGTCCGCGGCCGAGCGCGTCAAAGCGGGCGCGACGCTCGACCGCTCCGACATGTACCGCTCGCTCGTCGGCTACCTGCGCGAGAACCACGGAATCGAAGTCACGTTGATCCCGGTGAGCCGCGACGGCGGCGTGATCCGCCGGTTCGATCCCGAACGGCGCGCGCTTTCGCTCTCCGAGGTTCTGCCGCCGTGGAGCCGGAACTTCCAGCTCGCGCATCAGATCGGATTGCTCGATGGCGAAGCGGACATCCGCGCGATCATCTCCGGCTCGCAGGCCAGCCTCACAACGCCGGAGTCGGTGCGCCTGTGCCGCGTCGCGCTCGCGAACTACTTCGCCGCCGCGCTGCTGATGCCCTACGACGAGTTCCTCCGCTGCGCCGAAGAAATGCGCTACGACGTCGAGCTGCTCCAGCACCATTTCACCGCGAGCTGGGAGCAGGTCTGCCACCGGCTGACGACGCTGCGGAAGTCCGGCGCGTCGGGCGTGTCGTTCCACTTCGTCCGCGTCGACATCGCCGGCAATCTGTCGAAACGGTTCAGCGGCACCGGGATTCGCTTCGCGCGATTCTCCGGATCGTGTCCGCGCTGGGACGTGCACGCGGCCTTTCTCACGCCGGGCCGCATCCGGACGCAGCTCTCGATCATGCCGGACGGCACCGCGTACTTCTGCGTCGCGCGAACCATCCGGAAGAGCCGCGGATTCGGATCGGGCGACACGCTGATGGCGGTTGGCATCGGTTGTCCGGTCGCCGACGCGCGGAAGCTCGTGTATGCGGACGGCTACGATCTGGACAACCTCGATGCAGCGGTGCCGATCGGCACCACCTGCCGCCTGTGCGAGCGCGTCGACTGTGACCAGCGCGCATTCCCCGCGCTGCAGCACGGGATGACGATCGACGAGAACGTCCGCGGGCGCTCGTTCTTCGCGCCGGCATTGCCGATCGCAGAACGGCCGAAGCGCAAGTAGCGTCGGGGGTCTGTTCCACAGCGACTCTTCTGCGTGTCCCAGTGGTGTGTCTCTCACGATCGGTCTCCTGGCCGAGGCGCGCTATCTCTCGCAACTTCAGCCGTCGGGCCTTGCTGATGCGCTGACCGCGCGCGGACACGACGTCCGCATCATCGATCCGCGCAGAACGACGTGGGATTCATCCGACTGCCCGTGGCTCGACGATCTCGACATCGTCATCGCTCGCGGCCGGAGCTGGGAGCTTTTCAACCTCCTCAGCGCCGCGGAAGCGCGCGGAGTGCCGACGCTGAACAACCGCAGCGCGATCGCCGCGGTCCACAACAAGGCGGAGATGTCGGTGCGTCTGGCAGCTTCAGGAGTGCCGATCCCGCGCACGTTCATCGGCACGAGCGAGCAACTCGCAGCCAGCATCCCGCGCGACCACTATCCGCTCATCGTGAAGCCGGTCTTCGGCGACAACGCACGCGGACTTCACATTTTCTGTTCCGCGAACGAGCTAGGCACTGTCCAAGCCTTCGACGTGATGATCGCGCAGCATTTTCTCGACTCGGATGGCTTCGACGTGAAGCTTTACGCGATCGGCGCGGATGTCACGGTCGTCCGCAAGCCGTCGCCGCTCGCGACGACGCGTGCGGACGCAGTGTTGCTGCCGGTGACGCGCGAAGCCCGCGAGATCGCCCGCCGCTGCGGCGACATGTTCGGCCTGCAGCTCTTCGGCGTCGACTGCATCGACACGCCACAAGGCCTGAAGGTCATCGAGGTCAACGACTACCCAAATTACACGAGCGTCCCCCAGGCAGACGAGCGGCTGGCGCGTTTCGTCGAGTCGCTGCAGAGCGACAGACGAGTCAAAGCGTCGTGAAGATCGCGTTTGTCATGCTGCGATACGCGGAGACGCTCCGCAGTCCGGTGACCACCGACGTCCTCCGCCTCCTCTCCGAATGGGGAGCGGACGTCGACATCATCTTTCCGGAAGACGAGCTCGTGTCGCTCGCGGAAGTCGAAGTCCGACACGACCTCTACGTTCTGAAGTCGCGGACAGAGATGGGCCTCGCGTACGCGGGCGTGCTGCACGCGGCCGGCGCGACGATCCTCAATCCGTATCCGGTTTCGTCGCGCGTTCGCGACAAGATCGCGCTGACGGCGCTGCTCCAGGCTGCGGGCGTTCCCACTCCTGAAGCGTTCATCACCGCCGACGTCGGGAGCCTCGCGCCGATGCTCGAGCGCGGTCCGCTCGCGCTCAAACCATACCGCGGCACCGGCTCGCGCGGCGTGCACGTCGTGTGGGATCCGGAAGATCTCGACGACGTGCCGACGACGCAGGGTCCGATTTTCGCGCAGCGCCTCGTAGACCGCCGGGGATCCGAGAGCAAGATCTATTGCATCGGCGGGCAGATCTTCGGCGTGAAACGCGCCTGGCCGGTCCGCAACTACCGCGAGAAGCACGGCGACGCATTCACGGTCCCGAAGATGCTCCGCGACATCACGGAACGTTGCGCCGACGCCCTCGGCATCGACGCCTTCTCTCTCGACGTACTCGGCGACGACGACAATCCGTACGTCGTCGACGTGAAGAGCTTCCCGACGTTCACCGGCGTCCCCGACGCCGCCCTCCGCGTCGCCGACTACATCTATGGCGCCGCTCTCCGCGCGTTGACCGGCGAGCCCAGACTCGCGATCGCCGGAAAAAGAAGATCGTCATGAAAGCCGTCGTGATCGGCACCGGCCGGATCGCCTGTGGCGTGGCCGGGCAACTCCTTCGCGACTCCGGATTCGACGTTGTATTCGTCGGACGTAACGCGGATGTCGTCAATCACCTCAATCGCCTCGGACGCTACATCGTTCGCATCGTCGACAGCCGGAAGTCCGTCGACCACGAGGTCAGCGGCATCCGCGCGGTGAACATCAGCGACGGCGAGACCGCGGCGATGGAGATCGCCGCGGCCGACATCGTCGTGACTTCGGTCGGCGTGAAGAACCTGCTCGACATCGCGCCGGTCGTCGCCGGCGGCCTTGCCTTCCGGCGGCACCGCGCCAACGTGCTGGCGTTCGAAAACTTCGGCTCCTCGGGCGACATGCTGCAGTTGTTCGCCCAGCGCTGCCTGCAGAACTCGAACAACGCGCACGGATTCTCCGGCGCGGTGGTCACACGTGTCGTGGCGCGGCGCGAAGGCGATCCGCTGCTCGATGAGCCGCTCGTGTTCGTCGCCGACGAGTCGAAGACTTTCTACGTCGACGGCACTTCGCTTCTCTCGCCGCTGCCGGCCATCGAAGGCATGGTGATCACGACGCACCATCAGGCGATGGTCGAGCGCAAGCTCTACACGTTCAGCGCCGGTCACGCGACCGCTGCGTACCTCGGATTCCTGAAGGGCTATCACTACATTCACACCGCCGTACGGGACCCGGAGGTTCGCGAGGCCGTTCTCTCCGCGATGCGCGAAGGTCAGGAGGCGCTCGCCGCACGTTACGGCCGTGAGATCGCCGGCGACGAGCACGATCTGCAGGAAATTCTGAAGCGATTCCAGAACGCGGCCCTCAGCGATTCGATTGAGCGCGTCGGCCAGGATCCAAAACGAAAGCTCGGCAGCGAGGACCGCCTCATGGGACCGGCGCGTCTTGCGAGGAAGAACGGACTGAAACCGGAGAAGCTGATGCTGGCCGTAGCGGCGGCGATGTTCTTCGCTCCGCGCGCGGACGCATCCGCGGCCGAACTGCGGAAATCAATTCACAGCGACGGACCGGCTGCAGCGCTGTGCCGCGCCGCGGGCGTTGATCCGAACGACACGCTCGCCGCCTCTGCAGTGCGCGCGTACTGCCGTCTCGAAAAAGGAAAGCCGGAAAAGAGTCAGCTCCTGAGTCTCGACCGCCTGTTGTGGTCATGAGCGGCGCGGCGAGACGCAAGGACCCGACGCTCATCGCGTTGATCGCAGAAGGGTTTCTGTCGAGGCTCAGCTTCGGCATCATCGGCTTCGCCCTGCCGCTCTACGCGCATCACCTCGGCATGAGCATCGGGATGATCGGCGTGCTGGCATCGCTGAGCGTCATCGCGGAGCTGATGCTGAAGCCGTTCGCGAGCGCGCTGGCCGATCGTCTCGGATTCAAGCGCGCTCTCGCCTCCGCGGTGATGCTCCGCAGCAGCGTCGGCCTGCTCTTCGCGCTCGCGGCGGCGCCGTGGCAACTCCTCACCATTCGCTTCATGCACGGCGCCGCGGAGTCGCTGCGCGATCCGTCCGTGAACTCGATTCTCGCCGAGCACGGCGGGCGCAAAGCCGTCGCTTCGGCATTCGCGTGGTACTCGACTGCAAAGAACGTCGCCGGCTCGATCGGCAAAGCCGCCGCCGGCATTCTCCTCACGCTCACCGTCTCGAATTACACGCTCGTCTTTCTCATCGCTTTCATCCTCTCCGCCTTACCCCTCGGCGTGATCGTCCGCTTCGTTACCGCTTCACCGGCCGGGACGGAAAAACCCGGTGAAGCGGAGCAGTCCCCCTGCGCGCCCACTCCGAAGCGGGCGATCGCGCCGTTTGTTTTTCTCGGTGTGCTCATCAGCGGCACCGCCGCGATGCTCAGCAACCTCTTTCCGATTCTGGCGACGCAGTACGCGCATCTGACCGAAGCGCAGGCCGGACTGATCTACGCCGCATCGACGACGTTGATCATCTTCGCCGGCCCCGCCTTCGGCTGGCTCTCCGACAACGTCAGCCGGAAGCTGGTGCTCGTCACGCGAAGCGTCGCGAACATCGTCTCGTCAATTGCGTATCTCGTCGCGCCGACTCTCGCCGGCGTCGCCGGCGCAAAGATTACCGACGACATAGGCAAGGCGGCGTTCCGCCCGGCCTGGGGCGCGGTGATGGCGCAACTCTCCGACGGCGACCGCGCGCGGCGCGCGCGAACCGTCGGCTGGCTCGGCATGGGCGAGAACGTCGGCGAGGCGGCCGGACCGCTCCTCGCCGGCTTGCTCTGGTCCGTGTGGGGTGTCGCCGCCGTGCTGATCGTCCGCGCGGTGCTGGCCGTCTTCACCGAGATCTACGCGATCACGTTGAGGGCGGGAGAGGACGTCCCTCACCCGCTGCTGCGCAGCACCCTCTCCCGCCCGCCGGAGAGGGTCGAAATCAGAGTGCCGGCATGACCTTGCGAGTGGCGTTTCTCAGCCGCGCCGCGCAGCAGGGTTCGATCTACCTCGACGTCTGCGAGGAGCTCGAGGCGATGCGCGTCGAGACACAGACGATCGTCGTCGACGATGCCATGTTCCGCATGAGCGACCTCGAGATCGACGCCGATCTGTACGTGCTGCGCACACGCTCGATCGCCGGGTTCAGCGCAGCCGCGGCGCTCAGCCTCGCCGGCGCGCGGTTTCTCGTTCCGATCGAACGCGAGCGCGTCATTCGCAATCGCTTCCTCGTCCAGCAGACGCTGATCGCGTCGAACATTCCCGCGCCGCGCGCGTACATCGCCGCGAACGCCGCCGCCCTCGCGGCGATCCTGCGCGATCGCGGACCGCTCGTCATCAAGCCCTTCGAAGTGAGCGCGCCGAAATCGGCGATCGTCGTTCGCCACGAAAACGATCTGCCGCGCGACATGCGCGGCCCGCTGTTCGCGCAGGAGCTCGTCCCGCACACTACCGCTGACATCAAGCTGTACGGCATCGGCTCCGGCGTCTACGCGATCCGGCGCAACTTCCCGGCGCGCACGCGCGAAGAGAAGCTCGGCGAGGCGATCATCCCGTGCCCCGACATGATCGAGATCGCCGTGCGCTGCCGGAAGGCGTTCGGGCTCGACCTGTTCGGCGTCGATCTGATCGAGAGTCCCGATGGCCTCATGGTCGTCGACGTCAACTCGACGCCCGGCTACAAAGGCGTGCACGATGCCGCGCATTTGATCGCAGAGCTGCTGTACGACGAGGTCTTCGTCGAACCGGCGATGGAGGCCGTGTGAAGCGGATCTGTTTCCTCATGGAGTTCCGCGGCGACGGCTACGTGCACCCCGTCATTTCGGAGGTCATGCGCGATCTCGAGCGACGCGGCTGGCACGTCGACGCGCGGATCACCGAGAACGAGCCGCTCTCCATCGAGGATCTCCGTGTCGAGCACGACCTTTACGTTCTGAAATCGTCCTCGCCGATGACCGATCAGGTGGCCGCGCTCATCGCCGCGAACGGCGGCCGCACGCTGAATGACATCGCCGCCGTCCAACGCATCCGCAACAAGATCTGGGTCGACAAGTTTCTGCGCGACCGCGGCATCCCCATCCCCGAGTCATACCTCGGGCGCGCGACGGACCTCCAGTCCGTGCTCGAACAGCGCGGTGCTCTGATCATCAAGCCGATCGGCGGCCGGCACGGCGTCGGTGTCCGTCTCGTCCGCGATGTCCGCGGTCTGCACGAGGCATCGCACGGCGACGGCGTCTACGCGCAGGAGTTCAAGAGCGGAGACGGTTTCGACCGGAAGATCTACGTCGCCGGCGGCGAAGTGTGGGCGTCGAAGAAAGCGTTCGCGTCGGGCGCGAGTTACATGGCGAACGCGCAGCCGGTGCGCCTGACTCCGGAGATGCGCTCGGTCGCCCTGCGCATCGGTCAGCTCCTCGGGCTCGAGATCTACGGCATCGACATGATCGAGTCCGAGGACGGACTATGGGTTGTGGACGTGAACGGATTCCCGGGCTTCAAGGGACTCTCCGGAGTCGAGCCGGTGCTGGCGAGCTATATCGACCGGCGCGCGCGCGGTTAGGGGTCAGGTCTTCACCTGACCCCAACCTACGTCCCTTCGAATGCGGTTACGCGGCGGTTGCCGCGCAGTACTGCTCGAGGGCCTGTGCCAGATCGGCTGCGACGTCGTGCGCCTCGCGGCCTTCGATCTGCCATCGCTCGATCATCTTCACCACCTCGCCGTCGCGGAACAGCGCGATCGACGGCGACGACGGCCGGTAGCCGGTGAGGTACTCGCGCGCGCGGGCGGTCGCGTCGCGATCGTTGCCGGCGAACACCGTGATCATCTTGTCGGGGACGGCGTTCCGTTCGCGGGCGCTCTCGAGCGCCATCGCCACGGCGGGCCGCGCCATGCCGGCCGCGCAACCGCAGACCGAGTTCACGACCAGCAGCACCGTGCCCTTTTTCTGGCCGAGGACCGCGTCGACGTCGGCGACGGTGCGGGTTTCCTGAATTCCAAGCCGCGTCAGCTCACGCCGCATCGGCTCAACGATCATCTCGTCGTACATTTGATTCCTCCGAACGAATCATAACAACGAAATCGGCGTTGCCTTCCCCCCTCTCCCCGCGTCGCGGGGAGAGGGTGGCCGAAGGCCGGGTGAGGGGTCGTAATTTCCGCCGAGCTCGCGCCCCTCATCCGCGCTTCTCGCACCTTCTCCCCGCGCGGCGGGGAGAAGGAGAAACGGCATCAGTGCCGCACAGTCTGATTGACCTGCAGCGAGCTGACCATCGCCTTAAGCACACTGCTGTATCGGCTTGCTTCGTTCTCAGGAGTAATGAACAACAGATAGATGAGATGCCCGTCCTCGAGCTGCCGCGTCACGACCTCGACGCGCTCGTTGATACCGGTGTTCGGATCGGTTCCGGTCAACGCCACGGCCAGGGCGCGGCCGCCGCTCACGTTGAACTGCTGCGTGGTTCCGCGGACGACCTGCAGATACGGATCGCCCTGACGGACCTGTCCGATCAGATCGTTCGTCGCGTCTTCGAGCGTGATGTTGCCCATGTACGGGTTCGTGTTCGAGCCGCGAAGATTCGAGGCCGTCGAATTCGATCCGAACGGGTCATAGTGATTGACGATCGCGCCGTAGACGATCTCCGTCTGTCCGTTG
>DASWBH010000256.1:0-10103 GCA_036390755.1 Thermoanaerobaculia bacterium | reverse complement strand
TCGCGTACGGCGTCGACGGCTCGGGCAGCTTGTGTCCCGGCTGCGCGTATGGCGCGAGCGAGCTCGGGAAGCGGAGCACCAGTGTGCGGAGGTCACGACCGTTGATGCCGTTGCCGATCTGCGCGTTGGCCAGGATTTGGTTGTCGTAGAAGATGCCCCACGCCGCATGAATGTTGGACCGGCCGTCGCCGCGCGGGTCGTAAGCGAACGAGACGCGTGGTCCGAAGTTGTTCTTGTCGTCTGGAATTCGGTACGTGAAGGAGCTGCCGCCGGGCGTTGAGACCGTATACGGGATGTTGTACATGAACTGCCGCTGATAACGCATGCCGAGTTTCAGAACGAGCTTTTCGGAAATGTTCCAGTCGTCCTGAGCAAAGGCTGCGATATCGGGATCGTTATAAGCGGCGCCGGACCGTCCGTATCCCTGCACGTAGGCTGCAGGCAGGCCGAGCGCGAAGGCTTGCACTGCGGAGATCGGCTGCGTCAGGCCGAGAGCCGGAATCGCCGGCAGCGCTGCAAAGATGTAGCGGCCGCCGAAGTGCAGTGGCAGCGCCGTGAACGACGTGTGCACGTAATTGAAGTCGAAGCCCGCCTTGGCAGAGTGAATCCCGTTGTAGAAGCTGAGAGTGTCTTTCGCTTGATAACGCGCATTACGGCGCGGCTGCGGTGTGAAGCGCTGCCGGCCGACACTGGCGACGCCGATGATCTCGACGGTGGGCCCGCCCTTCAGATTGTCGTCGCAAGGCCCGCCGCAGTTCGGGTCGAGAGACTGGATGTCCTGATTCTCGTTCGCATACTGGCCGCGAAGCTCGTTGATGTAGCGCGTGGCGAAACTGTCGGTCTCCGACCCGGCCAGCGCCCAGTCTTTCCGATCCTGTACTGCGCCACGGCTCCTGGACGTGATCCCGCCGAACGGCTCGATATTCTCGTTGAGCAGACTGGCGTAATTGCCGCGCAGCGTCATGTTGTGCGCGGACGCAAACTGGTGATCGACTTTCGCGAGAAAAGTTTTCGATCGGACGTCGTAGGGGACGTTGCCCAGTTCCACAGGGAATCCGGCCTTCTCGAGAAGCGCGGCCGCGGTCGGATCGATCGTCACGAAGTTGCTCGTGTTCGTGGACAGGTTCTCTCCCGACAGGAAGTAGAACGTCTGATCGCGGCGAATGGGGCCGCCAAGCGTCAGCCCGTACTGCGACTGGCGGAACGGTGCCTTATCCTGGTTGATGGAATTGCCGAAGACGTCGAATTCCTCGAAATGGTTCTTGGAGTTCAGGGCCTTGTTGCGGAAGAACTCGAAGATGTTGCCGCGCGTCTCGTTCGTTCCGGAGCGCGTAATGATGTTGACGACTCCGCCGGACGCTTTTCCGAACTCCGCCGAATACGAATTCGTCAGGACCTGGAACTCCTGAATCGCTTCCTGGCTGAATGTCGCGCGCACCGCGCCGACGATCGAGTCGTTGTTGTCGACGCCGTCGACCATGATGTTGTTCGACCGCGCGCGCTGGCCGCCGAAGGTCAGACCGGAGGTGGCCGAAGCGCCCTGCTGGGGCGTCCGGTCGCTCGTGACGCCGGGCGTGATCACACTGAAACTGAGGAAGTTACGGCCGTTCGTCGGAAGAGAGTCGATCTGCTCCTGGCCGACGACGGTCGACACCGAAGTCTGCGTCGTGTCGACGACGGGCGCCTTCGCGCTGACGACGATCGACTCCGCCGTACCCGGCTTCATCGTGAAATGAAGGTCGGCGAGCTGGCCGATGAGAAGCCGCACGTCCTTGTGCTGCTGCGTCGCGAACCCCGACAGCTCGGCGGCGATCGTGTACACGCCGGGCTGCAGCGCGCCGATGTAGTAGCGGCCGGCCTTGTCGGTCGTCACGGTGCGTGCGAGATTTGTCGCCGCGTTCGTCGCCGTGATCGCGACACCGGGAAGAACGGCACCCGAGTCGTCCGTCACCGTGCCTTCGATGTCGGCGGCGGTGAGACGCTGTGCGTGCAGAACAATGGGCGCTGCGAGAAAAATCAAAACGATTGCAAGGACCCGGATCCTGACGGCCATCTGTGCCTCCTTTGCACGAAATTCAACTCATCGCGCCGCGGCGACGGTGGGTTCACTGACGACCCGCCCGGCAGACCGCGGCAATTCATCCACAACGAACGAGGCGATGCGTTCGCGATGAAACGCGGCATCACCGAACAATGTCTCTGATGACTTCGCTCTCTTGTAGTACAGCTGGAGGTCGTGTTCCCACGTAAAGCCGATTCCACCGTGCACCTGGACGCCGCGATTGCCGACTTCCCGGAACGCGTCAGAGCACCAGGCCTTCGCGACCGACACGGCGAGTCGCGCGGCGGGCTCGTTTTCCGTCAATGCCCATGCCGCGTAATAAGCGGCTGAGCGCGCGCTCTCCGTCAGCAGGACCATGTCGGCACATTGATGCTGCACGGCTTGAAAAGACCCGATCGGGCGGCCGAACTGGTGGCGTGTCTTTGCGTACTCGACAGTGGTGTCGAGAATCCATTGCATGCCGCCGACCATTTCGGCACAGAGCGCAACGGTGGCGATGTCGATGGCCCTGACGACCGCATCGGCGGCACCGGCACGCAACGCGTCCGCACCTCGGACCTTTACGTCATCGAACATGACCCGGTGCACTTTGCGCGTCTCATCCATTGACGGCATGCGCTCGATCGTCAGGCCCGCGACGGTGCGAGCGACCGGCACAATGACAATCGCGTCGCCAGCTCGCACAATGCATAGGATGACGTCCGCGGTGGCGGCGTCTGCCACGAACATCTTTGAGCCCGAGAGCACGTACGTGTCGCCGTCGCGGCGCGCTTTCATCGCCATCGAGTCGACATTCCAGTTCGCTGTCTGTTCGAGAATCGCAACGGTCGCCTTCAAGTCGCCCGCTGCGATCGGCGCGAGATAGCGCGCCTGCTGCTCCGGATCGCCGGCCATTCTGATCAACGCCGTTGCGAATAGAGTCGAGAGGAACGGTCCCGGCACACACGCCCGCCCCATCTCCTCGGCCACTGCTGCCAGCTCGACGAGGCCCGCATCCAGTCCACCGTGCGCCTCCGGAACGATCAGCGCCGTCCATCCCTGATCCGCCATCTCCTGCCACAGCGCCGGGTCAAATGCGGTCTCGCTCTCCATCAGCTCGCGCACGCGAGCGGCGGTGCAATTCCGCTGAAAGAATTGCCGAGCAGTCTCTTTGAGCAGCTTTTGCGGTTTGCTCAGATCGAAGTCCATTGCGCTCTCCGCTAGTAGCTCTTCGGAAGGCCGAGCACGCGCTCGGCGACGATGTTCCGCTGAATCTCGCTCGTCCCCGCCTCGATCGTGTTGCCACGCGATCGCACGTAGCCGTACTGCCATTGACCGTCATCGAAATCGGCCAGTTGGCCATAAGGTCCGAGGATTTCCTGGGCGATCTGCTGTGTGCGCTGGTTCATTTCGCTCCAGTAGATCTTCTGGATCGAGCCTTCCGCGCCCGGCACGCCGCTCTTGCTCAATGACGTCAACGCGCGATTCGTATTGAGCCTTAGGATTTCGAGCTCGAGATACGCCTGCGCGAGCTTCTGGCGGACGATCGGATCAGCACTCGCCGGCCTGCCGTTGCGATCGATCGTCTTCGTCCGTGCGATCAGCGCATTGAGATTTCGCTTGAACAGAACCTGAATTCCGGTGCCGAGGTTCGCGCGCTCGTTCATCAGCGCGGTAATGGCGGTGGACCAGCCATTGTTGATCTGCCCGAGCACCTGCGTAACCGGCACGCGCACATTCGAGAAGAACACTTCATTGAAGCCGGCGTCGCCGGACATTTGTCTCAATGGACGCACGGACACGCCCTGCGCATGCATGTCGGCGAGCAGGCACGTGATGCCTTTATGTTTTGCCGATTCGAAATCGGTGCGGACGAGCAGCAGGCAGTAGTCGGCGATGTGCGCGAAGCTCGTCCAGATCTTCTGGCCGTTGACGATGAAGTCATCCCCGTCGCGTACTGCTTTCGCCCCGAGGGACGCCAGATCGCTTCCCGCGTTCGGCTCGGAGAAGCCCTGACACCAGATCTCGTCGCCGGAAAGAATCGGCGGCAGATAACGCGCCTTCTGCTCCTCGGCGCCGAGGGCGATGATCGTCGGGCCGACGAGCGAGAGGCCGATCGTGCCGATCAGGTGCGGCGCATCCGCCAGCGCGAGCTCCTCCTGGAAAATCGCCTGTTCCATCAGCGTCGCGCCGCGGCCGCCGTATTTCTTCGGCCACGAGATCCCCGCCCATCCACCTTCGAAAAGTCTTCGCTGCCAACGACGCAAATACGCGATGTGGTCGGCGCGATTTTCGGACGTGACAGCGCCGCGCCACAGCTCCGGAACATTCGCACTCAGCCAGGCGCGAAACTCGTCGCGGAACTTCTGTTCGGACGGTGTCAGGTTCAGGTCCATTGTTAAGCCCCCCGCCCGGATTCCTCGCCCTCTGCACGGCTCGGAATAACGCGGCTCAGAATGACTTCGGCGATATCCATGACTCGCATCTCGCGCGAGCCTTTCTGCGCGTTGATGCCGTCCTGCATCATCGTCATGCAGAAGGGACAGCTCACCGCGAGCACATCGGCGCCCGTCGCGAGCGCTTCGCGCGCACGCTCCTGATTGACGCGCTTGTCGGCCGGCTCGTCGACGAAGCTCATGCCGCCGCCACCGCCACAACAGAAGCTGCCACTGCGGTTGCGCGGCATTTCCACTGACGCACCGATCAGCGCTCGCGGCGCTTCATAGACGCCGTTCTGGCGGCCGAGGTAGCAGGGATCGTGAAAGGTCACGCTCTGGCTCGCTTCTGCAGGGGCGCCGATTTTTCCGTCGCGCACAAGCGCGGCGAGAAACTCACTGTGGTGGTAGACCTCGAACATACCACCGTATTGCGGATACTCGTTCTTGAAAGTGTTGAAACAGTGCGGACACGGCGTAATGACTTTTCGGACGTGATATTTCTGCAGGTTCGCGACGTTCTGCTTCGCGAGCATGTCGAACAGAAATTCGTTTCCGATGCGGCGGGCCGGGTCGCCCGAGCATTTTTCGTCGCGGCCCAATACGGCGAACCGAACGCCGGCTTTCTGCAGAAGTTGCGCGATGGCGCGAATCACTTTCTGATTGCGCTCGATCAGTGCACCGCCGCATCCGACCCACAACAGCACTTCGGCATCCCGCGCTTCACTAATGTGGCGGACGTCGAGACCCTCTGCCCAGTCAAGCCGTGTCGCCCGTGTGCCGCTGAACGGATGTCCGCGCTTCTCCAGCGACAGAATCGCGTCCTGCATCGACTCCGGGTACTCGGCCTCCTCCATGACGAGATGCCTGCGCATGTCGACGATCTTCGGCATCTGTTCGATGAAGACGGGACAGACTTCGACGCACGCAGCGCAGGTCGTGCACTCCCACAGGGACTCTGGTTGTGTCGCGGGGACAGCGCCGATGATTGCGCCGCCGTCCGGAAAATCGCGCAACTGAAGAATGATGTCGCGCGGCGAAAGCGACTTGCCGACCGTGTGCGCCGGACAAACGTCCGTGCATCGGCCGCACTCCGTGCACGCGTCGAGGTCGAGAAGATCCTTCCACGTGAATCCGTCGAGCGAGTTCACGCCGAACGCTTCGGATTCAAAGTCGACCTTCTTCAGCGACGCGCCGATCGGCTCGAGGTTCGCCGTGTAGATGTTGAGTGGCGCCGTCACGATGTGCATCAGCTTCGTGTAGGGCACCCACGCCAGGAACGCCAGGCTGACGGCGAGGTGGAACCACCACGTCGTGCGGTGCGCGGCCTGCAATGCGGCGACGCTCATCACCGGCGCGGAGAGTTGTGCGACGAGGTTGCCGAACGGCGACCACATGCGCCATGGGTCGTTCGTTGCGGCGATGCGCCATCCTTCGAGCAGAAAGCCGGTCGCGACGATCACGAACACAGCGGCGAGAATCCACGCCGATTCGGCCGTCCGAACGAGCTTCGCCGGACGCCGCACGTAGCGCCGCAGCGCAGCCATCGCGATGCCGATCAGCACGAGCGCGCCGAAGACGTCGACAACGAACGATTGAAAATAGAGATAGAACCAGCCGCGGAGAATCCGCGTGCCGAAATCCGCGTCGAAGCCGACGAGGATCGTCGCGATCGTCAGCACGATGAAGCCGTAGGTGATGAAGCGGTGAAAGAGTCCGGCGTAACGCTCGCGCGCGGTGCGGCGCTGCGCGAGCGCGTGCGCGAACACGAGGCGAAGACGCTGGCCCGGCTGATCGAATCGCGCCAGCGGCCTGCCCCGCCGCCAGCGGACGATATGCCGGTACACGCCGTATCCGCCGGCGCCGATCGCCGGAACGAGCAGCGCGTACATCATCCAGATGTGCGCGATGTTCCAGTAGATCGGCCGCGTCGCCTGTGCGCTCATCGCTGCATGGCCGACAGCTTCTCGCGAAGGAGCGGCACGACCTTTCTGTAATCCTCGACGATGCCGAAACGGCAGTGCTTGAAGATCGGCGCATCGCGATCGATGTTGATCGCCGCGATCTGCTTCGCCTCCGACACTCCGGCCATGTGCTGGCTCGCGCCGGTGATGCCGATCGCGAGGTAGAGATCGGGCGCGACTTTCTTTCCCGTTTGACCGACCTGCAGCGCCGGTGGAACCCATCCGGCATCGCACGCCGCGCGCGACGCGGCGAGCTGCGCGCCCAGGAGCAGCGCGAGCGGCTGCAGCTCGGAGGCGAAACCTTCCGGTCCTCCGATGCCTCGGCCACCGGCAACGATGACGCGCGCATCTTCGAGGCGGGCCTGGCCCTGCGCTTCGCTACTTCGTTCGACAATGCGCGGCCCCTCACCCTCGCTTCGCGCACCCTCTCCCCGCGGCGCGGGGAGAGGGAGGATGGACGGGGCGAACGTTCTTGATCGCAGCCACACCACCGCCGGCGTACGTTTCAGTTGAATCACCGCCTGCGCTTTGCCGCCGTACACCTGTCGCGTCACCCGGAGCTCGGGCGTGATCGCGACGGCGTCGCCGGCCGCGCTCCCGCCGAGGCGGTGGGCGAGGCGCGGAGTGATCTCCTGGCTGTATGTGTCATTCGAAAGCAGGATGGCGCGCGGAGCCATCTCGCGGCAGATCGTCTCGATCGATGTCAGAGCACTTTCCGGCTGATACGTCTGCGCATCGACTGCGATCGCGTGCAGCGATCCGCCGAGCTGCTGCGCGAGTTGCTGCCCTGCTCCGACGAGTCCGGACGCCGCGCGGTCCGTCGCCGGATTGCCGAACAGCACGATCGCGACGTCGCTGCTCATAGCGCGGAGGTGACCTCCACGAGCCGCCGCGCCAGCGCGTCGACCTTCTGATCGAGCGTGTCGCCCGGCACGAGCTCGCACTGCGTTTCCGTCCGCGGAACCGCGAGCTCGACGACGTCGTAGTACGCGTGCGGATCGACCGTGACGCCGAGATCCGCGAGTGTGAATGTCGTAAGCGGCTGCCGGTGCGCCGTCATCACGTCGCGCACTTTCGGGATGCGCGGCACGTTGTGCTCGGCGTTCGTAATCGTCAGCACGATCGGCGGCTTCGCTTCGACGATCTCGTATCCGGAATCGGTCTGACGCCGCAGCCGCAGCTTGTCGCCTGTGACATCGACCGTGTCGACGAACGACACGCACGGCCGCTGCAGCTCCTCCGCGAGAAGACCGCCGGTCTGGCCCGCGCCCCAATCGCCCGACTCGCGTCCCGTGAGAATCAGGTCGAAGTCGCCGAGCTTGCGCGCGGCCGCAGCGAGGATCTGAGCGACAGCGAGCGGATCGGCCTGTGCGTCGCTCTCGTTGAGCACGAGCGCGGCTGCGTCGGCCTTCATCGCCAGCGCCTTGCGCAGCATGTCCTCCGCGCTCGCGGCGCCGTACGAAAGAACAGTGATGCGGCCGCCGCCGCTGCGCTCGCGAAACTGCAGGGCAGTCTCCAGTGCGTTCTCGCAGAAGATGTTCGCGACGAGATCGGCGGAGCCGCGTTCGGCTTCTTTGCGCGCCGCATCGATCCTGAAATCGCGCGCGGGGATCTCCGGATCGAGGATCTGCTTCATGCAGACGAGGATGTTCATAGCGCGCGCAGTCCCCGCCTGCCGTTTCGCGCTTCCGGTCGCTTGAGTCCGTTGAGCGCGATGTCGACGATTCCGTCGGCGATCTCGTTCTCGTCGAGCGGTCCGTCCGGTTGATACCAGCGCGACAGCCAGTTGATCGTGCCGAGGATTCCGAATGCGGCCACGGTGAGATTGACGTCGCGGAGCTTCTTCTCCTTCTTCAGTTGCTCGAGTGTCCCGCGGAGGAAATCGAGGTACGCGCGTTTCCGCTTCGTGATGACGCGATTCTGTGCCGGCGTGAGCGCGCGCGTCTCGTCGACGAGGATCGTGACCGCGCCGTGGCCGCGCGTCACGATGCGCGCGTGCATGGCGATCATGAACCGCAGCCGCTCTTCGGCGTCGGCGATGTGCTTCGCCGGCCCGCCGACTTCGCGGTCGAGCTCATCGAGCCCGTACTGCATGATGTCGAACAGCAGCTGCGTCTTGCCGTGGATGTAGTGATAGAGGCCCGCTTTGGTGATGCCGAGGGCGGCAGCGATGTCGGCGACGGAGGTGGCGTCGTAGCCTTTCTGCAGGATGATCTGCGCCGCGGTCCGATAGACCTCGGCCGCTCTGCCGTCGGCTTGCAGGAGACTGCGAGCGCGCCTGTCGGGCATAATCTGTTCGGGTTACCTACCGTTCGGTAGGTTGCAGCATATGGAAACTCTGCTGAAACAGTCAACAGGTTCGGAAGGCAACTTTCTCGACGTCAACGCCGAGCCGGCGGACGTCTTCACGCCCGACGACCTCTCGCCCGCGCAGCAGATGTTCGGCCGCATCGCCGAAGATTTCATGCGGACTGCGGTGCTGCCGAAGGCCGAGCGGATTTACGCGAAGGAATGGCCGCTGACGCGGCAACTGCTGCTCGCGGCCGGCGAGCTCGACCTCCTCCGCATCGACATCCCCGAAGCCTATGGCGGCCTCGGACTCGACAAGGTCAGCTCCGCCTACGTCGGCGAAAAGATCGGCATCATGCCGTCGTTCGCGGGATCGCTTGGCGCGCACACCGCGATCGGCACGCTGCCGCTCGTCTACTTCGGCACGCCGGAGCAGAAGCAGAAGTACCTGCCGCGGCTCGCGAGCGGCGAGTGGATCGGCGCGTTCGCCCTGACCGAGCCGGAGGCCGGTTCCGATGCGCTCTCCGCACGAACGCGAGCGACTCTGTCCGACGACGGCCGCTACTACGTGCTCAACGGTCAGAAGATGTGGATCACGAACGGCGGCTTCGCCGATCTGTTCACGATCTTCGCGAAGGTCGACGGCGAGAAGTTCACGGCGTTTCTCGTGGAGCGCGGCATGGGCGTGGTGAGCGGGCGCGAAGAGCCGAAGCTCGGCCTGGACGGATCGTCAACGACTGCGCTGATTCTCGAAAACGTCCGCGTCCCCGTCGAGAACGTCCTCGGACAAATCGGACAGGGTCACAAAGTTGCCTTCAACGTTCTCAACATCGGGCGGCTGAAGCTCGGAACGCGCAACATCGGCTGCGCGAAGCAGGCACTCAACGGCGCGGTGCGCTACGCCATCGAGCGGAAGCAGTTCGGCCGCGCGATAGCGGAGTTCGGACTCATCAAGCAGAAGATCGCGGAGATGGCCATCCGCTGCTACGTCGGCGACGCGATGGTCTACCGGACCCTCGGCGACGCCGACCGCGCGCTCGAGCGTGTACCGCCGGACGATTCCGCATTGGTGCTGAAGACGATCGAGTCGTTCGCGATCGAATGCTCGATCAACAAAGTCTGGTCGAGCGAGGCGCTCGCGTACGTCGTCGACGAAGCGGTGCAGGTGCACGGCGGTTACGGCTACTCGAAGGAGTACCCGGCCGAGCGCGCGTACCGCGACGCGCGGATCACGCGGTTGTATGAAGGGACGAACGAGATCAACCGGCTGGTGATCGCGACCCGGCTACTGCGCAGAAAGCATCACCCGGCGGAGGACCCGCACAAACGGCTGTTGTGCGCGCTGATGATCGCGGCGCAGCGCGCGTGGGGCGA
>DASWBH010000255.1:0-2507 GCA_036390755.1 Thermoanaerobaculia bacterium | reverse complement strand
CGCGCGCCGGCGCCTCGACCCGCAGCGGTCACCCGCTGAAGATCACGCCCACGGCTTCGTTCTCGTCGATCTCGCCGCGATGCTGCAGCTCGAGCAGGCCGGCGAGGCCGGCGGTTCCCGTTGCGCTTGCGTGAATGCCGGTCATGGAGACCGCAATGCGGTTGGCCTCGACAAGCCGCGCCTCCGACACGATCACCGGCGATCCGCCGCTCGTCATCATGCCGCGGATCACTGCCGCCCAGTCGTAGGTCTCGTCATCGAGAATGCCCGTGGCGACGCTCTGCGCGGGCGTTTCCCACGGCCACATGAATTTCGAGCGGTGATGCACGGCGTAGTCGAAGTCGCGGACGAGGTCCCATGCGCGCTTCAGCGGTGAGGCCGTCGTCTGCACGGCGTGAATCTTCGGCAGAGGCACGCCGGCATCTTCAAAGGCCGCGATGCACGAGCTGGCGAGCGCGCCGCCGCCGACCTGGATGAACAGCCGGTCGAGCGTCGCCCGGTTCGACATCAGTTGCGAGATCATTTCCCAGCCCAGGGTCTCGCCACCCTCGATCGCCAGTGCGTTCTCGTTGCCTTGCACGCTGAAGGGGAGCGCGCCGCTCGCGACCGCTTCGCGGAAGCGGAGGTACGCCGGATCGCCGTGGTCGTCGCGTCCGCGCGAGCAAGGCATGACGTTCGCGCCCAGCTCGGCCAGCCGCACGACGACACCCGGATCGGCATCGACCGGGATGTACACGTCGAGCGGGCGGCGCATCGCGCGCGCGATCACAGCGGCGGCCATCGCCGCGTTGCCGCAGCTCGCGATCGCGAGCCGTGCCTTGGGACCAGGACGGATGCGATCCATCACTTCCAGCCAGATCGCGATTCCCATCAGATGCCGCGCCTTGTGCGAGTGCGCGACGTTCTCCGTCTCGTTCTTCACCCAGACATCCGCGTTCAGGTCGAGCGTGTGCGCGAGCGCGTTGTGCTCGTACAGCGGCGTGACGCGGAACGGCTGCCCGATGCGCTCTTCGAGATTGCGAACGATGGCGATGAACTGCGCATCGGTAATGCCGTTCCCGATCGCTGTGTGCCATGCGTGCGTCAGCTTGCGGTAGCGAATGAACGGATCGCGCTCGTGATCGCGAAGCGCGTCGTGCACGCCGGCTGCGTCGGCGTCGATCGTGCGGCGGAGCACGTGATCGACATCGTCGCGGTCCGCGTTCGGGCAACGGAACGGAGCCGGATCATCCGGCGGAGCGGTGTATCCGCATCCGCTGCACACCATCGACGTGACGCGTACGGCGACACTGCTCATACGAGGCTGGCGCGTGCCTCCCGGTTCGCCGTCTCGATCATGGCGTCCCAGGCCGGCACGAAGTCCTGAAGCTCACGCCAGAAACGAGCGCCGGCGCGCGCCTGGAACTCCTCGATCGAGTAGCCCTGCTGCTCGACCCATGTGTAGTAGCCGAGGTTGAAGATGCGCTCGCGGTCGCGGAGGGAGAGCTCGAGCAGGTTGTCGGTGCCTGCGCCGAGGATGTGCTGGCCGAACTGCGTGGCGGCGTCGATCGTGTCGAACCGGCCGTTGAAACGAGCGGCCAACGTTTTTTTCGCCTCGCTCGCGTACATTTCCGCGCCGTCGGTCGCAACCGTTGCCACGACCTCCGATGCGCCGAGGCGGTAGTACTTGGCTGTTTTGATCGCGGCGATGATGTTGGCGATCGACGAGATGCCGAGCGATGCGAGCTGTGCAAGCGTCTCCCGCGGAACGCCGCGGTGCGTCGCCAGGAGCTCGAGGCCGGCCGGCGATTGGAACAACAGATTGATGTTGTCCGTGCTTTGGTCCGACACGGCCGTTACGACGTCGGTGTTCATCACGTTGTGAATCAGCGGAACGTGGTTGTCGCCGATGCCCTGGATATTGTGCGACCCGAATCCGTTGTTCAGCAGCGTCGGGCACTCGAGCGCTTCGACCGCGACGGTCGCGCTGCCGTATTTGTTCTTGAGGTAATCGCCCGCCGCAATCGTACCGGCGGAGCCGGTGGCGGAGACGAACGCGCGAAGCTCGAAGCCGAGCGAGTCGATCACGCGCGCCACCGCGCTGCCCGTGCACGTGAAGTGCGCGAGATAGTTCCCGAACTCGGCGAACTGGTTGAAGATCCGGTTGCGCGGATCGCGAGCGATGGCGTTGCAGGCGTCGTAGATCTCGCGGACGTTGCTCTCGCTGCCGGGCGTGCGCACGATGTCGGACGGATCGGCGACCCACTTCTCGAGCCAGTCGAATCGCTCGCGGCTCATGCCGGCCGGCAGAATCGCCACCCCGCGGCATCCGAGGATGCGCGAGATGGCCACGCCGCCGCGGCAGTAATTTCCGGTCGACGGCCAAACGGCTTTCTGCCGCTGCACGTCGAACTCGCCGCTCATGATCCGCGGAATCAGACACGCGTACGCGGCCAGAACCTTGTGCGCGCGGATCATCGGAAAGCGGTTGCCGAGAAGGACGACGATCTTCGCGTCGACGCCGGTCA
>DASWBH010000254.1:0-14147 GCA_036390755.1 Thermoanaerobaculia bacterium | reverse complement strand
CCGGCCGCTGCCGAAGGTCAGTCCATCCGCGCTGCAGAAGCTCGGAAGCTATCCGTGGCCGGGCAACATCCGCGAGCTGCGCAACGTGCTCGAGCGCGCGCTGCTCACGCTTCGCGGCGACGAGATCCATAGCGAAGACCTGATCATCGAGCGCGAAGGCGGTCCGGCGGTCGCTCCGAGATCCGGCGCGCTGCCGACTGAAGAATGGGATATCCAGCCGCTCGACACGGTCATCGGGGCGTACGTCTCTGCCGCGGTGAAGGCGGCCGGCGGCAACGTTCGCAAGGCTGCGCGGCAGCTTCAGATCAGTCCCTCGACGCTCTACGCACGATTGAAAGCGACCGGAACGGCCAGCTAGATCGCGTTCGGAATCTGAACGCTTTCCCGTTGCCGCACACGTGGACCTCGGCGCCGTTTCCTGTAACCCACACGCATAGCGGCACTTCTGCGGCCGGATGCGCCGGCGCGATTCTTTCAGTCGTCGCGTCCGTCGTTGTCCAGCATGCGAATCGCACTCATCTCCTGTACCGAAGCCGAAGCGCGGGACGTCCGGACGCGGATGGGCGAGATTTCGGACGCAAGTGTCCACGCTTTGAATGCTCGGGACTTCGACGTTGTCGTCATCGGCTCAGCGCCAGGCTTCGAGAAAGCCGTAAACGCGGCGCGGCGCATCGGCTTACCGCACGTCGTGTTGCTCCGATCGGCGAATGACTACACGACGGTCGGCGATGACGTCGCCGCGCTCGCGATCTCGAACATCGATGCGTTGTCGCACGTGATCCGCCGCGAGATGCGCCTCGCTGTTGACCGCAAACGGGCATGTAACGCGTGGTCCTGCGATGTCATCGAGCACGCGCTCGACGGCGTGTGGGTCGTCGATGCGGACGGAAAGACGACATTTGCGAACCCGCGCATGGCGGAGATGCTCGGCTGCACGGGTGACGAGTTGCTCAATCGAGACGCCAGTGAGTTCGTCCCGGGCGAGAACCGGGCGAATCTTCTCGAAGGGCGTGACCGCCGCATGAGCGGCATCGGCGACGTTGCCGACTACGAACTCCGCCGCAAAGATGGCACCCCGCTGTGGGTCTCCTCGGCAACGACGCCTCAGTTCGACGAAGCAGGCCGTTATTGCGGGGTCGTCGCGTTCGTCTCCGACATCACCGAGCGAAAGCGCGTGGAAGAGGGGTCGCGACGCCGGGAGGCGCACCTGTCGGTCGCGCAAAACCTCGCGCGCATGGGCGGGTGGGAGTGGCGCCTCGAGGACGACATGATGATCGCGACTCCGGAGCTTTTTCAGCTCCTCGCGATCGATTCACGCAATGCGACGATGGACCAGTGGCTTGCGATGGTGGACCGCGACGATGTCGATGTCGTGCGCGAGGACCTTCGCACAGCGGCGCGCGAAGGTACCGACTTCGAGCGCACGTTTCGCATGTTCCGCGGCGACGGCGCGGCCGTCGTCATCCACTCGCGTGCTCAAGCCATGCGCGACGCGTCGAACCGCGTCGTCTCACTGATCGGCATGGCGCAGGACGTGACGCTCGAGACCATGGCCGAACGCGCGCTCGCCGAGAGCGAGAAGCGTTATCGCGATCTCGTCTCCACGATTCCGGATGCGATGTGGACCTGGACGGCCCGCGGGACCATTCCGTACGCGAGCGTGCAGATGGAAGACCTGACCGGCTTCACCGCTGCCGAGTGGGTGAATGGCGGCTCTGCGTTCTGGGCGACGCGCGTGCACCCGGGTGACATCGACCGGCTCATGTCGCAGTGGAACGACCTCTTCGCGCGCGGCCATGGATCGTTCGAATCCGACTACCGGTTCCTCCGCAAGGACGATCGCTGGGTCTGGCTCCAGCAGCGCATCACGCTCGAGCCGCGCCCGGACGGGCAGGCGTACGCGGTCGGAATTTCCAGCGACATCACCGCCCACCGGCTGGCCGAGGAAGCGCTGCGGAATTCCGAGGTGCGGTATCGAACGCTGGTCGAGCAGGCGAGCGACATCATCTTCTCCCTCGACGCCGACGGAAAGATCACCTCGTTGAACGGCGCCTTCGAGCAGATCACCGGCTGGAAAGGATCCGAGTGGATCGGCCGGCCGTTCACCGACGTGCTCGATACAGCGTCCATCGAGCAGACCAGGCAGCGCTTCCGCGGAGTGATCTCCGGCGAGCTGGCTGGAACGAACGAGTTCGAGCTGCGGACGCAGTCGGGCCGGGCGCTGACGATCGAAGCGAAAGCTCAGCCGATCAACATCGACGGCCAGCTCCTCGGCACCGTCGGCATCGCGCGCGACATCACGAAACGGCGCGAAACCGAGACAGAAGCGGCCAAAGAAAAGCGGCTGGCGAGCCTCGGTCAGCTGGCCACGTCCGTCGCGCACGAATTCAACAACGTCCTGATGAGCATCCTGCCGTTCGCGGAGCTCATGCAGCACCGGTTCCCTGAGGACGAGCGCGTGCTGAACGCGATGAGCCACATCATCCAGGCCGTAAAGCGCGGCCGCGACATCTCGCAGTCCGTGATGCGCTATGCGCGTCCGATCAAGCCGGCGCTCGAGCCGGTGATCGTCGGCCAATGGCTCGAAGATTTCGCCGCAAGCATGGAGAAGCTGCTCGGTCCGCTGTATCGCGTAAGGCGCGCCGTGCCGTCGCACAAGCTCGTGATCACCGCCGACCGGGCGCTGCTCGAGCAGACCGCGACGAGTATCGTGATCAACGCGCGCGAGGCGATGCCGCGCGGAGGCACGATCGCAATCGACGCGACGCGATCGACGGAGCACGGCATGATCGACATCGCCGTTCATGACACAGGCGGGGGCATCGAACCGTCGCTCATCGAACACATCTTCGAGCCGCTCTTCACGACGAAGCGCCGCGGCAGCGGCCTCGGATTGAGCGTTGCGTATCAGGCGATGAAGCAGCAGGACGGCACCATTCGCGTCCGCAGCACGGTCGGCGAGGGCAGCACGTTCACGCTGTCGTTCCCCGAGAACACCGCGTGGTGCTCCGAGCCGGAGAGCGAGCCGGCGATTGCGCGGCGCCGCATCCTCATCGTCGAAGACGACGAGACGATCGGCGAAGGCTTGAGCGTTCTCCTCGGCGATGAAGGATTCGACGTCCGCCTCGTGACGCGCGGCGCGGAGTCGCCTGCGGCGGTCGTCGATTTTCATCCGGACGTCGTTCTGCTCGACGTCAATCTGCCCGATGCCAGCGGCGTCGATGTGTACGAACAGATTCGCCGCTCTTCGCCGCGGCTTCAGGTCATTTTCTCGACCGGCGACGCCGATGCCCGCGTGCTCGACAGCATTCGCGAGCGGCAGGTCCCGACGATCATGAAGCCGTACGATGTGAATGAGCTGATGAACATCATCAACGCTCTTCCCGCCGGCGCTTGAACGCGCGATGATCTCCCGCCAGGGGGATTGCGATGGCGAAAACCGGCGGCCCGCCAAGGACGTTCAAAGAGTTCAGCGACTCGTTCCCGAAGCTTCGCCAGGCCTGGGACCTGCTCGGCGATGCCGGCAACGAAGGACCGCTCGACGACAAGACCGAACATCTGGTGAAGCTCGCGATCGCAATCGGCGCGATGCGCGAAGGCAACGTGCACTCAGCGGTTCGCAAGGCGCGCGGCTCCGGTGCGACGGATGAGGAGTTGCGTCAGGTCGTGGCGCTCGCGGCGAGCGTGATCGGCATGTCGTCGACCGTCGCTGTGTGGACCTGGATTCGCGACATCGCCAAGAAGGTCTGAAAGGTTGCCCACCTGGTGGCCCCGGCGTGACTCGAACACGCGACCTTGAGTTTAGGGCCGGCTCACAAGCGCTCGACAAGCCGACTCAGCCGGAAATTTTTGCCTGCTGGCGATAGTTATTTGGCTAAACAACCAACCGAGAGAAGGTCGATATTGTTCATGAAGTCACGCATTGTCGTTGCGTTAGCGACTATTGCCCTTGCCACGTTTTCATCTGCTGCTCAAGCGTCAGACTCCGCGAATCAAGAACTGAACGCGAGAATGTTCGCTGCGCGGAATCGTGCACTCGCGTCGCGCGCAGGAGAAGGCACATTCGAAGTCGACGTTCGACACGATGAGAACATAGCGGCGAAACAGGCCGGAGAACACACTCCGCACACTGAAGCCACTTGCCCGGCGCAGGCAGTGCCGCTTCCTGCGACGATGCACGGCGTCTTGACGGCATCATCGTGTCTCGACAACATCGGCCTGCGAGAAGACGTGTACACATTCAGCGCGACCGCAGGGCAGTTGCTCACAGTCGAAATGTCATCGAGCGCATTCGATGTCTTTCTGTACATGACCGGCGCGACTGGCACAATCCTCTCCTATCGCTTTAGCGACGGCGTAAGCACTGAACGCCTGGTGTTGATCGCTCCGTCGACGGGAACCTACAAGGTTGAAGCCGAAGCGCTTTGGCCGCCTCCGTCAAGTGAGCCCAACACCGGCCCGTACGCGGTCACCATCAGCGCCGGCGCGGCGGGATCGCCGCCGCCTTCATCGTTTGACAACCACGCCTGTGGCCTGTATCCGATCGATTGCAATACATCGCAGTCAGCGAGACTGACCTTCGGCTCATGTACGTTGAGCGACGGCTCGTTCAGCGATTTCTACACGTTTCACGGAGTCGTCGGTGAGATGGTCACCGTCAACCTGACGTCGCTGTCGTCAACCTACACGCGTCCATTCGTCGCACTCTTGCCGCCGCAGGGGGATCCTGCGTCGACACCGTATGGTACCGGGACAACTGTCGCTG
Organism: Thermoanaerobaculia bacterium; assembly: GCA_036390755.1. Taxonomy (GTDB): domain Bacteria; phylum Acidobacteriota; class Thermoanaerobaculia; order Gp7-AA8; family Gp7-AA8; genus DASVHS01. Next base: position 9,382 of record DASWBH010000254.1, on the reverse strand, counting down.
CCATCACGAAGTTCAAGTTGACATCGACCGGCACGTGGGCGATCGGGGTGAGCACGCTCGACACCTACGCGTTGGGGAACTACACAGTCTCGCTTTCCTGTACAGATGCGCAGGCTTGCATGGCTCCGTCGATCATCGAAAATCCGCAGAGTTGGGCCCTAAGCGCAGGACAGTCCGCTCTGTTGACAGTTAATGCGGTCGGCACGGCAACAATGCACTTCGCATGGCATTCGGTGTCCGCACCGTATGTGACGGTCGGGAACGACAGCTATCGATTCCAGACGCCTGCGCTCACTCAGAACTGCGGCTATTTCGTGGTCGTATCGAATTCGTGTGGGAGTGCCACGAGCATGACGAGCCAGATCGCAGTGACCCCTGGGAGGCGCCGGAGTGTCAAACGCGGCCATTGAGGAGGAGGACGGACTGCCAGCACGTTGGGACATCCCCCGTGATGTCCGGAATGAGAGCGACGACAGCGTCTGATCGGTCGACAATCGAGAACTGAGAACCACCTGGTGGCCCCGGCGTGACTCGAACACGCGACCTTGAGTTTAGGAAACTCCTGCTCTATCCACCTGAGCTACGGGGCCACGAGCCAACGCTAACCCATTCGAAACACGGCAGATTCCGCCTGCGCTCACGCTAGCAGGTTGGCCCCCCGTTCGCAATGAATCAATTCGTAGTTGGCTGCGCATCTCGAACGGGAGGGTGTTCCTTGAAATCGACTTCAGCAATGCTCGCGCGAGTGATCCTCGTGGCGAGCCTGGCGCTTACATCACAGCAGCTTCTCGCAGCGGAGAGTCCGGATCCGGCGGGGGCCGGCGACGGTTCGCCATGTCATTGGTGGCAGTTCCACTGCGATCAGAACCAACAGCAGACCCAGGGCTTGCCGCCCGATGCACCGCGCACCGGCACGCTCATCACGGTCGACGTCGCTACGAATCATCTTTATCTCTTCCAGGACGGCAAGCTCGTCGACAAGAGTCTCGTCGCAACCGGTACCGAGAAAGTGTTGAAGAAGGCCGGAAAGACGTGGTTGTTTCACACGCCTCGCGGCCGGCTGACCGTGCTGCGCAAAATCGAGGATCCGATCTGGACCAAACCCGACTGGGCTTTCGTCGAGGACGGTGACCCCGTGCCGCCGCCCGACTCTCCCAAGCGGCAGGTCAAAGGTCATCTCGGCAAGTACGCGCTGGACCTCGGCGACGGAATCATGATTCACGGCACCGATGACGTAGGCTCGTTCGGCAAACGCGCGTCGCACGGCTGCATCCGCGTGCCTGGCGACATGCTCGAGACCTTGTGGGACACGGCGAAGATCGGCACGCCGGTGTACATCTTCGAAAGCGAACAGCCGCAGGCGGACTCAAAAACCGCGAACAGCAGCCGCAAACCGGAACGGCACTCGGACCTGGACTAACGCGTCATTCCGAGCCGTGAAGACGGCGAGCAATCTGGGAGGTGAGGAGCGATTCGTAGCCCGCCGGAGGGGATTCCTCGCCTCGCTCGGAATGATACGGGCGACCTACTTGCCTTTGAGCTTCGCCCGCTCCTGATCGCGTCGATCCTGAACCAGCGTCGAGATGACGAGGTAGAGCCCGATCAGTGTCGCGATGACCCAGCCGGCGATCGCCAGCCGTGGCTGCATGCGCATCATCAGCGCCGAGGAGATGACGATGGCGGCGACGATGACGCCGACGGTGATCCGGTTCGCGATCTTGTGAATGCCGGCGAGGAACTCTTCGGCCTGGACGAGCTTGAGGCCGAACGTCAGTTTGCCGATGGCGAGAAGATCGACGATCTCTCGCGCGCGGTGCGGCAGATCGAGAACGAGCTGATTGAGATCGAGCAGCGCGGCGTAGAAGTTGCGCGGGTGGAACTTCTGGGCGAGCTTCTGCGTCATCAGCTGCTCGGCGTAGTCGCGGATCACGAGCTGCGGGTCATATTCGGGATCGAGACGGCGCGTGATGGCGTCGAGATGCAGCAGCGTCTTGGCGAGCATCGCCAGCTCGGGAGGTGCCTTCAGATCGTTGTTGTTCCCGATGGCGATGACGTTGAAGATCAATTGTCCGGTGTTGATCTCGTTTGCGCTGACGCCGTGCACGGCCGAGATGATCGTCGAGATCTCGCGGGTGAACTTCACGGGATCGAAATGCTCCTGCGCCTCCGACATGCGCACGCAGGAGTCGGCGGCTTCGGCTCCCCGGTTCGAGGAGATCGCCAGCAGCAACTTGATGATCTCGTCCTGGAGCTCGTAACTGAGCCGGCTGACCATGCCGAAGTCGAGCAGCACGATCTGCGTCACGCCGTCGATCTCGCGCACGAAGACGTTGCCGGGATGCGGATCGCTGTGCCACACGCCGTCGACGCAGATCTGTTTGAGGTACGCACGCGTCAGAACGGCCGCGAGCTCGGCGTAGTTGTTCTCGATGAGCGACAGCGGCGTCAGCTTCGAGACTTTCCGGCCTTTCACGAGCTCCGTCGTCAGCACGCGCGACGAGCTCAGATCGTGGATGACCTCCGGGATGTAGATCTGCGGAAACGTGCTGAGGTTCTCGCGAAGGATCTCGGTGTTGCGGGCTTCCTGCAGGTAATTCAGCTCGTTGAGCATGACCATGCGGGCCTGCTCGATCGCGCCTGAGAGATTCATCTTCCGGCCGATGTCCGTGTGCGCCTCGATCGTCTGCGCGATCTCCGTGAGCACATCGAGATCGCTTCGGACCTGCTCGCGCACGTTCGGCCGCTGCACTTTGACGACGACCTCGCGGCCGTCCCGCAGGACCGCTCGATGCACCTGCCCGAGCGAGGCGGCGGCCACCGGCCGCGCTTCGAACTCCTCGAAGATCTTCGAGATCTTGGCGCCGAGCTCCTCCTCGATGGTCCGCTCGACGTCGCCGAACGAGAACGGCTCGAGGTTGTCCTGCAGCGACTCGAGCGCGGTGATGTACTCGGGTGGCACGATGTCGGGGCGCGTCGACAGGAGCTGCCCGAACTTCACGTACGTCGGCCCCATCTGCTTGAGCGCCGCCGCGAACGCCTCCGCGCGCTGGCGCACGTCCGGCTCGATCTTCGCCTCTTCCTCCGGGGGAACGAGTAGGTCGTCTGTCGTCGTCGACAGGCGGAAATCCCTGCGGCCGTAACGCGTGAAGAGGACGAGGAGATCGCGGTACGCTCCGATGTGGCGCGTCTTGAGCATTGAGCCGCCCAACTGCAAGACGACTGCCGAGGCCGTGTGGAGCGTTGACCGCTCCGGAGCCGCTTGCTACGATGCCTTTTTCCCTCACGACCTCAGGAGCTCACACGACATGGCGAAGAATCACAGACATCTATTCACGTCGGAATCTGTCACCGAAGGCCACCCCGACAAAATTGCTGACCAGATCTCCGACGCGATCCTCGACGCGGTCATGGCCGAGGATCCGCTGGGCCGCGTGGCGTGCGAGACGCTCGTCACGACCGGTCTGGCCATGATCTCGGGTGAGATCACGACCAAGACTTACGTCGACTTTCCGTCGATCGTGCGCAACACGATCCGGGAGATCGGCTACACCCGTGCGAAGTACGGCTTCGACAGCGAGACCTGCGCGGTCGTCTCATCGATCGATCCGCAGTCGCCTGACATCGCCCAGGGCGTCGACACCGGCGGTGCGGGCGATCAGGGCCTCATGTTCGGCTTCGCCTGCCGCGAGACGCAGGAGCTGATGCCGCTCCCGATCACGCTCGCGCACAAGCTCGTGCGCCGCCTGACCGAAGTGCGCAAGGGCAACGAGCTCGACTTCCTTCGCCCCGATGGCAAGTCGCAGGTCACGATCGAATACGAAGGAAAGCGTCCCATCCGCGCGAGCGCGATCGTGATCTCGACGCAGCACTCGCCGAGCGTGAGCAACCGCGATCTGCGCGACGCCGTCGTCGAGAAGGTCATCAAGCCTGTCGTCCCGGCGGAGCTGCTCGACAACGAGACGGTGTTCCACATCAACCCGACCGGCCGCTTCGTCATCGGCGGACCGCAGGGCGACACCGGCCTCACCGGACGCAAGATCATCGTCGACACGTACGGTGGACGCGGCCGTCACGGCGGCGGTGCCTTCTCCGGAAAAGATCCCACCAAGGTGGATCGCTCGGCCTGCTACATGGCCCGGCACATCGCGAAGAATCTCGTCGCGTCGGGAATTGCTGACGAAGTCGAAGTGCAGCTCGCGTATGCGATCGGCGTCGCCGATCCGGTGTCGGTCTTCATCGAGACGTTCGGCACGTCGAAAATGGATCCGGCGAAGCTCGCAGAGCTCGTCCGCGAGCACTTCCAGATGACGCCGCGCGGCATCATCGAAGCGCTCAAGCTCCGCCGCCCGATCTTCAAGAAGACCGCGGTGTATGGTCACTTCGGCCGCAGCGAGCCGGAGTTCACGTGGGAAGCGACCGACAAGGCCAGCGCTCTGCGCGCGACGGCCGGAGTCGGCGCGCCGGAAGTCGTCACGGTTTAGTCGAGGCCGCCTGTCACCTTTTTCCCTCCGCCGTTACTCAGACGGCGGAGGGTTTTTTTGTATGAGCGTTGTCGAAGCGGATGTTGCGCTGGCGGTGCGAGGCGACGAGGCGGCTTATCTGCGCCTGGTCGAGGAGTCGGCGAACGTCGTGAGCGCGATCGCGCTGGCGATCGTGCGGAACGTCGATGCGAGCGAGGACGTCGCGCAGGAAGTGTTCCTGGCCGTCTGGACGAACCTGCGGAAGCTTCGGAATCCGTCGAGCTTTCTGCCGTGGATCCGTCAGATCACGCGCAATCAGGCGCATCTCTGGCTGCGCGAGCACGGACACGAGCGCGGGGACGACGCGGCGATCGCTGCTGCCGTCGACGATCGCCCGTCGCCGGCCGACGAACTGCTGAAGGATGAAGAGCGCGCGGTCTTGCGCGACGTGATCGACGATCTGCCGGAGGATGCCCGCGAGGTCGTGATCCTGTACTACCGCGAAGGCAGTTCCACGCGTCACGTGTCCGAGCTTCTCGGAATCTCCGAAGATGCGGTGAAGCAGCGCCTGTCGCGCGCTCGGGCGAAAATTCGGGAGCAGATGCTGGCGCGGTTCGGCCGCACAGTCGCGCGCACCGCGCCGGGCGCCGCGTTCGTCACCGTGATCGCGAGCTCGCTTGGCGCAGCGGCGCCTCCGGCTGCTGCCGCCGTGGCAATGGCGACGACCAAGTCAGTCAGCGCACTGTCGCTCGCGTCGCTTTTCGGCGGGATCGTCGGAGCTGCCGGCGTGGTGATCGGCATGAAGCACCTCGAGCCGATCTTCGACGATCAGGAGGCGCGCGAGTTGCGCGTCTTTCGGAATCACGCCATCACGCTGATGCTCGTGACGTCTGTGCTTCTGCCGTTCACGGTCACCAGCGGCCCGCCGCCGCACTGGCTCGCCGGGTTCGCGGCGCTCGCTTTCATGGCGGCGTACGCGTACCTCTACCACGTGAGGCTGCCGCGCATTCTCGAGCGCCGCTGGCGATGGGAGTGCGAGGTCGACCCGGAGGTGGCGAAACAGCACCGGCGGAAGTGGATGTACGCGACGACGTCGCAGGCGGGTGCGGCGACGATCGGGGGGTTCACGCTGATGACGATGATCATCAAATCGGCATTCTGAGCCGGACGTCATTCCGAGCCGCGAAGACGGCGAGGAATCTGGGCGGGGGTAGGACGTGCCCCCGCCCAGATTCCTCGCGCTCTACGGCGCTCGGAATGACAACGCCGCTTTGATCCTCAGCACATCCTCGATGATCGCGCGCGCCGCCTCCGGGCGGATCTGCGTCGTGCGGTCGGAGAGCGCCGCGGGCGGGTTGTCGTGCACCTCCATGAAGAAGCCGTCGGCGCCCGCGGCGGCCGCGGCGCGCGCGAGCGGGCGCGCGAACTCGGGCGTGCCGCCGGTCTGCTTTCCTTCGCCGCCCGGCTTCTGCATCGAGTGCGTGATGTCGTACACGACCGGCGCGCCGAAGCCGCGGATGATCGGGAACGCGCGCATGTCGACGACGAGGTTCTGATAGCCGAACGACGATCCGCGCTCGGTGATGAAGACGCGATCGTTCCCCGCTTCACGCCCTTTATCAATGATGTTCTTCGTCTCCTCGGGCGAGAGGAACTGCCCCTTCTTCACAGACACTGCCTTGCCGGTCCGCGCCGCCGCGGCAACGAGGTCCGTCTGCCGGCAGAGGAACGCCGGGATCTGCAGGATGTCGAGGACCTCCGCAGCCGGCGCGGCCTGCCACGGCTCGTGAATGTCGGAGATCAGCGGCAGCCCGGTCTCCTCTTTCACCCGGCGAAGAATGTCCAGACCTTCTTCGAGGCCGGGGCCGCGAAACGACTCGATGGATGTTCGGTTGGCCTTGTCGAACGACGACTTGAAGACGAGGTTGATCGTCAGTTCATCGCGCAGCTTGCGAAGGATACGCGCCATCGACAATGCATGTTCGCGCGACTCGATCACGCAGGGGCCGGCGATGAAGAGGGGAGGATCGTCGCCGCCGAAGGCGATGTCGGAGGTAATCGGGATCGAGCGGGTGGCGGTCATGCGCGCGGCATTGTATTAGGCTGCGAACGACGATGATCGGGCGATCGATGTTGTTCGCCGCGGCGATCGCGATCCCCGGAACCGCGCAGCCGGTTCCGGACGCGATCAAGACCGTTCTTACGGACGAGCTGCGCGGCACGAACACTCCGGGCGCCGCGATCGCAGTCGTTCGCGACGGAAATCTCGTCGCCGTCGACGCCGCCGGTGTCGCGAACGTCGAATCGTCGACACTGGTGACGGCCCAGACTCTCTTCCACGTCGGCTCGCTGACGAAACTCATGACCGCGGCGGCGTTGCTCGACTACGCGCGCAGCGGGAAAGTCGATCTGCAGAAGCCGATCGGGTCCTACCTGACGGGCCTCTCGCCGGCGCTCGCGCGCGTCACGCTGCACGAACTGTTGTCGCAGAGCTCCGGTCTCGCCGACTCCGCACCGGCGACCGGGCCGCAGGCCGAATCGGCGCTCGCCGCGTACGCCCGCACGCTCGGAGAGAAGGATTTCATCGCCGCGCCGGGGCGTGTCTTCTCCTACTCGAACAGCGGCTACTCCGTGGCGGGCGCTGTCCTGGAGAGTGTGGCGAAGAAGCCTTACGCCGATGCGATGGCCGACCTGTTCGCGCGTGCCGGAATGCGCGACGCGACCTTCCGTCCGACGATGGCGATGTCGCATCCGCTCGCCGTCGGCCACGTGGTCGAAGATGGCAGAGCGAAAGTGGTGCGGCCCTTCTCGAACGACACGCGCTTCTGGCCCGCGGGCTACGCGTACGCGAGCATCACCGATCTCGGACATCTGCTTCTGTTCCTGCTGACCGATCCAGCGTCGCCGCTGCCGATGATGACCACGCGTAACGTGCCGATCCACAGCAACGTGATTCCGGGCGCGAGCTACGGCTACGGCCTGTTCGTTCGCGACGTCGGCGGCACGCTCGTCGCCGAGCACGGTGGAACGATGCCGGGTCTCAGTTGCGAGACGCGGCTCGTGCCGTCGGGCAAATCAGGCGTCATCGTCTGCGCGAATCGTGACAACGCGCGATTCCGCCGCACGCTCGACGCCGCGGTCGAATCGTTCGGAGTCGTCGCGAGCAATACGCCGCCGGCCACTGCTGACATTCCCCTTACGGCGCGCGACCTCGCCGTGCTGCCGGGCTCTTATTCGAATCGCTGGACGATCGACATCGAGCGACGCGGCGAGCAGTTGTTCCTCAAACAAAACGGGACGGAAGCGGAGATCCGCAAAACCGCCGAGAATCGCTTTCAGGTGAACCCGCGACCGGGCATCACGCAGGAATTCGCGATCATGACGCGCGATGACGGCACGCCCGAGCTCCTGCAGATGTTCGTCTGGGCTTTCAAGCGCGTCAGCGGCGCCGGAAGTACTCCAGCACCGCCCCATTGACACCAGCGACGTCGACGCGAAACCTCCGCATGGCATCCGCCCCGCCGCGAAGTTTCGTGTCGAGAAAATCGAGCGCCGCGCGATACGCGTGCTGATTGCCTTCGTAGCCCGTGCGGCGCGTTCGGCCTTCGTTGTTCGGCGGAAGCGGAACGGACAGGAGCTGACCGATCGTGCCGAACTCCGTGAAGTCGCCGTGGAACATGCGCGGCAGCGAAACGAGGTAGCGATCCGAGCGGCGCAACGCGCGGACGACGATGCGGTCGTACGTCGCACCTTGCGCGTGGTTTGCGCGCCGGAGATCGAGAAGCGACGCGGTGACCTTCGCCGGCGCGTACTGCGGCAGGCGCGTCATGTGCTCGACATGACCGACAAAGCCGAACGATCCGTCGAGCGAAATCACGGCCTTGATCTCGGGATGCCGCATCGCGAGGTAGAGCGCGACGATCCCGCCGACGCTGTGACCGACCGTCGCGACGTTCGTGTCGTCGACGAATGGGAGTTGTTTCACGTGTGACCACGCGAACTCGACGTCGCGGGTGTGTCGCTCGAGGTCGGCCGCGGAGTTGCCCATCTCCAGATGCTCGGCGGACGCGCCGATGTTCGGCACGGTCGCAACGACGTACCCGTGGCTCGCGAGAAACTCGCCGAGCTCTGCGTTCGAATCGCCGCGCGATCCGAGCCCTGGCGAGTACAGCACGAGGGGAAAACGCCCGCGCGCCGGAGCGGCATCGCGATGCGCAGCGGTCGGCGTCGCGAACAGACGCGCCGCGATCGCCGGTCCCTCGGAACTGACTTCGCTGAGATCGCTGATCCAGCTCTGCCGGTCGTTCTCCTCGAGCGGCTGATCGATGTCCGCGAAATCCTCCGGTCCCCCGTAAAGCAGGTAATCGACGTAACGCATCGGATCGGAGTCGACACCGGGCGCCGCCGGATACCACATCGCGATGCGAACCGGACGCCCGGCGTTGCCGCTCCACGGCTGCGAACGATCGCGCTCGTAAATCACGCGATAGCCGACGGCGTACGGTCCGGCAGGCAATTCGCCCCACAGCAGGGCAGGCGCGCCATTCACCGCGAGCGCTGCGGTCGCGATGAACATCGCGACGATCGTGAGCGCGGCACGTTCGGCTATCCTTCGCATTCCATGCATCCGTTCGTTCAACGCCTGCGAATTCAGCACCCGATCATCCTCGCGCCCATGGGCGGCGGTCCCGGCACGCCCGAGCTCATCGCCGCCGTCGCCAACGCGGGCGGCCTCGGCTCGTTCGGCGCTGCGTATCTGACACCGGCCGAGATCCGCGACGTCGTCGCGCGAGTCCGTTCGCTGATCCAGGATCGTCCGCTCAACATCAATCTTTTTGCCGGCGGCCATCACACCGGCCCCGTTCCCGACGCAAAGCCGATGCTCGATATCCTCGCTCGCGTTCACGAACGGCTGGGCATCG
>DASWBH010000253.1:0-2276 GCA_036390755.1 Thermoanaerobaculia bacterium | reverse complement strand
GGTCGAGATCTACGTCAGCCGCGACGAAGCGGTCGTGCGCCGCCATTTCGGCCCGGAAGCGCGAGGCTGGCGCGGGAGCATGTTCAGCAACTACCACGTGAACGTCGAGCTGCCGGCCGGAACCGACATCGAGGTCGGCACCCGTTTCGGCGATCTCACGATCGAAGGGAGCTTCGGCGATATCGACGTCGATCTGCGCGCAGGCGATGTCAACGTGCGCATCCCGAAGAAGGACGTGCGCGAGCTCAACGCCTCGGCGCGCGTCGGCGAAGTGCGCGCGAAGCTCGGGGACGAAGTCGTGTCGCGCGAAGGCGTCTTTCCGGGCAAGACGCGTTACGTGAACCGCTCAGGCCGAACAGTCGTGAACCTGCACGTTACCGCGGGCGACTTGAACGTCGATCTGCAGCAGTAACGAATTTCGCCGCGTCGCTTGTCGTCTTCACGTCTCCCCGAATCTGCGCTTCGAGCAGCGCGCGTTTCAACGCGCCCAGATCCTTGCCTTCACTCAGGCCGGTGAGCTGACCGATCTCCTCGCCGCTCAGGAACGCTTTCGTCGAGAAATCCGGCATGTCGATGCGGTCCTCGCGGCCGAGCGCGCGGAGAACAGCGGGAAGCTGGCATGCGACGCGGTCGCCCGCGGCGTAGAGATTCACGCGATCGTGCGACTGCATGAGCGCTTGCAGCGCCGTCACGTCGCGCAGCAGATCGACGCTCCAGCGCCACCGTTTCGCGTATTGCTTCGGATTCGCGACGAGCAGCGCGTACGCGCCGGCGAGCGTCACATCGTCAGCGCGAAAACCCCTTGCCTCGAGCTCGCGGCCAAAGAGCGGCACGTCGAGCGCCGTCTCGTGAAGCAGTTCGATCGCACTCCGGAACGCCGCTGAGGAGAAGACGATCGACAGCTCGAACGTGACGCGCTCTGCGGCCACGTCGCTGATCCGCGGTGCGCGCGGCCGGATCGCGGCGATCGTCGCCGGATCGATCTCGAAGCGATGCTTGACGGCCATGCGCACCGCTTTGAGGCAGCGCAGCGGATCGTCGTCGAAGTTTTCCTCCGCAATCATCCGCAGAAGTCGGCGATCGAGGTCCGCTCGTCCGCCGTGCGGATCGATCAACTCACTGCTACCGAGGCAGACGGCGATCGCGTCGACGGTGAAGTCGCGGCGACGGAGGTCCGCGTCCATGTCGTGGTCGAGGATCTCAGCGAAATCGTAGACGTGCTCGCCGTCGACGACGCGCCATGCGCTCAGATGCTCCTCAGTGCCGAGCCGGATGACGCGCGTGCTGATCGACTCCGCGCATGCGCGAGGATCGTGGCACGCGACATCGACGTCCGCAGGCTCGATGCCGAGGAGCAGGTCGCGAATGGCGCCGCCGACGACGTAGCTGTCGGGAGGAAGACGTGTGAGTCGCGGGAATCGCCGGACGATCTCGTCACGCAACATGGTTGCGCAACGTGCCGATGCCCTGGATCTCGACTTCGACGACGTCGCCGGCGTTGAGCGGACCGACGCCCGAGGGAGTGCCGGTGAGAATGAGATCGCCGGGAAGCATCGTCATCACGGAGGTGATGAACTCGAAGATGACGCCGCAGTCGAAGATCATGTCGCGCGTGTTGCCATCCTGCCGGATGGCGCCGTTCACGCGCGTGACGATTCGCAGCGCCGACACATCGAGCTCGGTCTCGATGTGCGGACCGACCGGGCAGAACGTGTCGAAGCTCTTCGCGCGCGTGTACTGGACGTCCTTTTTCTGCAGGTCGCGCGCGGTCACGTCGTTCGCGCACGTGAAGCCGCGGACGTAATCGCGCCATTCGTTGCGCCGCACGTTGCGCGCGCGGCGGCCGATCACGATCGCCAGCTCGCCTTCGTGATCGACACGCTGCGACTGCGGGGGCCGGACGATCGTTCCGCCCGGTGCGAGCACGGCCGTCGGCGCTTTCAGAAAAATGTTCGGCTCGGGCGGCGCTTCGTTGCCAAGCTCCTTGGCATGCTCGGAGTAATTGCGGCCGATGCAGACGATCTTCGTCGGCGCGACGACGTTCTTCGCATCCGCCGCCTGGACCGCTTCACCGGCGTAGCGCTCGAGCTTCATGGCCGTACGTTATCATTCACCGGCTCATGGCACAGACGACATTGTTCACGCGCGAGCAGATCGACGGCCGCGTCGCGGAAATGGCCCGGCAGATCAGCGATGACTTCAAAGGGCAGGAGCTGATCGCGCTCTGCGTGCTGAAAGGTGCGGTGTTCTTCTGCACCGATCTCGTGCGCAACATG
>DASWBH010000252.1:0-2791 GCA_036390755.1 Thermoanaerobaculia bacterium | reverse complement strand
TCGGGATTCGCGTCGATGAACGTCCGCGGGTTGTAGCTCCCCCGCATCGCCAGGATCTCCTCGGCCGTCTTGCCGAAGACGAACATGTTGTCCGCGCCCACCTCGTCGCGAATCTCGATGTTCGCGCCGTCGAGCGTGCCGATGATGATTCCGCCGTTCACGACCGCCTTCATGCAACCGGTGCCTGACGCTTCGGTGCCGGCGGTCGAGATCTGCTCCGACAACTCCGTCGCCGGAAACAGCAGCTCCGCGCACGACACTTCGTAATTCGGGACGAACACGATCTTGATGAGATCGGCGACTCGCGGCATTCGCTTCACCATCGCCTCGACATCGTGAATGAGGCGGATGATCAGCTTCGCCATCGCGTAGCTGGGCGCCGCCTTCCCCGCGAAGATGATCGTGCGCGGCACGACGTCGACGCGGTCCGCCGCGCGATGCGCCAGCGCGATCGCGTGCATCACGTTCAGCAGCTGCCGCTTGTATTCGTGAATGCGTTTGATCTGCACGTCGAAGATGGAGTCGACGTCGATGTCGCGCGCATGCCGCCGCCGGAGCCAGTGCGCGACGATCTCCTTGCGAGCGCGTTTCGCCGCCGCCCATCGCGTGCGGAAGAGTTTGTCCTCGACGACGGTCTCGAGGCCGCGAAGCTGCTTGAGATCGGCCTCCCATCCTTCGCCGATCGTTTCCCTGATCAGCCCGGACAGTTCCGGATTGCACTGCACCAGCCAGCGCCGGGGCGTGATGCCGTTCGTCTTGTTGTTGAACTTGCGCGGATAGAAATCGTCGAAGTCGCGGAAGACGCGCTTGCGGAGGATGTCGGTGTGCAGTTTCGCGACGCCGTTCACGGAGTGACTGCCGACGATGGCGAGGTGCGCCATGCGCACGCTGCCGTTGCTGATGATGGCCATGCGCTCGACGCGTTGCGGATCGCCCGGAGTGGCGGCGCTCACGTCCGCGTGCAGTCTCTTATCGATCTCCTGAATGATCTGCAGATGCCGCGGCAGCAGCCGCTCGATCAAGTCGACGGGCCAGGTCTCGAGCGCCTCCGGAAGTACGGTGTGGTTCGTATACGCGAAGACGCGTTCGCAGATCCACCACGCGCGATCCCACTCGACCATCTCCTGGTCGACGAGAACGCGCATCATCTCCGGGATGGCGATCGACGGATGCGTGTCGTTGAGGTGAATCGCGACTTTGTCCGGCAGATCCTCCCATTCGCGTCCCGGATATTTCTTGAAACGCCGGATGACGTCCTGGATCGTCGCCGACGTAAAGAAATACTGCTGCTTCAGGCGCAGCTCGCGGCCGGCGTACTGATCGTCGCTTGGATAGAGAACTTTCGAGATCGTTTCGGTGCGGTCCTTGTCCTCGACCGCGGCGACGTAATGGCCGGTGTTGAACTCGGTCAGGTCGAATTCGCGGCTCGACTTCGCCGCCCACAGCCGGAGCGAGTTCACGGTGTCGTTGCGAAAACCGGGAACGGCCTGGTCGTACGGCATCGCGTACACCTCCTGCGCGTCCACCCAGCGGAATCGCGCGCGGCCGTCATCGTCCTTCACGTACTCGACGCGGCCGTAGAACTTCACCGGGAACAGCACGTCCGGGCGCGGGACCTCCCATGGATTTCCGTAGCGGAGCCAGTTGTCGGCGCTCTCGATCTGCTGGCCATCGACGATGTTCTGCCGGAAGATGCCGTACTCGTAGCGAATGCCGTAGCCGTAAAACGGCAGCGCGAGCGTCGACGCCGAATCGAGGAAGCAGGCGGCGAGACGTCCCAGTCCGCCGTTGCCGAGGCCGGCATCGGATTCGCGCTCGGCGAGCTCCTCGAGTGCGAAACCGAGCCGGCGCATGGCCTCGACGTACTCCGGCTTCGCGCCGAGATTGATGATGTTGCTCACCAGCAGGCGGCCGAGGAGGAATTCGAGCGAGAGGTAGTAGACGCGCTTCGTGTCGGCTTTGTAGTACGTGTCCTGCGTTGCGAACCAGCGCTCCATCAGCCGGTCGCGGACGGCGAAGGCGAGCGCCTGATAGGAGTCGAGGTCGGTCGCGTTGTACTGGTCGCGCGCGACCGAGTACATCATCCGGAAAGCAAACGCGTCGACGATCGCGTCGGGATCGAGGCCGCCCGGCTGAGGTTTCGGGATCGTCCGTTCGCGGACCGCGTCACGATTCATGCAGGCAGCATAAACTGAGCGTGACTGACGCCGTCAGAGCCCGCCCGCGCCGGTTACTTCTCAAACCACGTGAACGCGCGGTGAGCGATGTCGCGCGGCACGATGTGCGGGCCGCGGAACTCCTCGTACTCGACGTCGTAATGCGCGCGACGCAGATTCGGAACGAGCCGGCGGCTGCAGCGGTCGATGGGCAGGATCGTGTCTTCCGTCCCGTGCGAGACGAAGATGCGCGGCCGGCCGATCTGCGCGGCGGGTGCGGCGAATCCCGGCGAGAACGCGATGATATGCGTGAAGAGATCGCCGTTCCCGATTCCCGCTGACAGCGCGTACGTCGCGCCATCGGAGAAGCCGGCGATGGCGACATGGTGCGGATCGACTGAATCCTGGTTGAACACGCGGTCGAGTGCCGCGTCGATGAACCTGATGTCATCGCCGAACTGCCCGTGAATGACGTCCCACGTCGCGCCACGGGACTCCGGCGCGAGGATGACGAACGCGAATTCGTCGGCGCGATCGCGATAGTGCTCGATGACGCGGCTGGCGACGCCGCCCGCGCCGTGCAGCAGCACCACGAGTGGCAGAGTGCCGCTGCACGGGACGTAGACAAGTCCATC
>DASWBH010000251.1:0-5513 GCA_036390755.1 Thermoanaerobaculia bacterium | reverse complement strand
TTGCGCCTCGTCGATGATCACGACCGGCTCGCGCCTCTCCTCGTACAACTCGACGAGCTTCGTGTGAATCTGGTCGAGGAGCTCGTTGCGCATGCGCGACGGCGAAATGCCGAGGGCTGCGGCGATGGATCGGAGAAGCTGAGTGGGAGTGACGCGCGGATTGATCAGCAGAACGACGGGGCGCGTGTCGCCGATGCGGTCGATGAGCGCGCGCGAGAGCGTCGTCTTGCCCGAGCCGACGTCGCCGGTCAGCAGCGCAAGCTCTTTCTCCTCGACCGCATACTCCATCCTTGCGAGCGCTTCCTTGTGCTGGGCGCTCTCGTAGAGAAACGCCGGATCGGGCGTCTTGCCGAAGGGTTTTGTCGCGAAGCCGAAGTGTTCTTCGAACATGTCGTTAGCCGTTAACGATTCGCGGCAGCACGTGTCTCACGCGCCCTCCCTCCAAAAGATTCGATGAGTGAAGCGACGTCAATGACGAGCACAATCTCACTCTCCCCGATCTCGGTCGCGCCGGCGATTCCGGGGACGCTCTTGAGCCGTTCGCCGATCGCCTTGATGACGATCTCCTGCTGCCGCACGAGCGCGTCGACGAGCAGTCCGATCGACTTCTCGCCGGCGCGCGTCAGCACGATGAAGTGCTTCGTGTCGGGCGGTTCGTCATGGCCGTCCTGCATGCCGAACGCGTCGGCGAGGCGCAGCAGCGGCAGCGTGCTTTCGCGCAGGGTGAACACTTCGCGGCGCTCCACGGTCCGGATGTCACGCGAGTAGATGCGCAGCGACTCCTCGACCGAGGCGAGAGGAATCGCGAATTTTTCGCCTCCGGCGCGGACGATGAGCGCCTGGATGATCGCCAGAGTGATCGGCAGGATGATGCGGAACGTCGTACCCGCGCCGGGCTCGGAGAGGACGTCGATCGTTCCCTTCAATTGCTGGATGTTGCGCTTGACGACGTCGAGCCCGACGCCGCGGCCGGAGATCTCGCTGACCGCCGATGCGGTCGAGAACCCGGGAGCGAACAGCAGCTCGTAGGCGCGCTGGGCGTCGACGTCTTCATCGCTCGTGATCAGTCCGCGCTTGACGGCGGCGTCGCGAATGCCCTTCGGATCGATGCCGCGGCCGTCGTCGCGCACGTCGATCACGACCGAGCTGCCCTGCTGATACGCGTTCAGCGTCACGCGTCCGACAGCCGCCTTGCCCTTCTTCCTGCGCTCCTCCGCCGGCTCGATGCCGTGATCGAGCGCGTTCCGGATGATGTGCATCAGAGGATCGGTCAGCTCCTCGATCATGACCTTGTCGAGCTCCGTGTCCTCACCGCGGAGAACGAGCTCGATCTCCTTGTTCAGCTCGCGCGCGAGCTTGCGGACCGTGCGCGAAAGGCGCGCGTAGATCTGGCCGATCGGAACCATGCGGATCTCGACGACGGAACGCTGCAGGTCGTTCAGTTTGCGATCGAGGTTGCGCGCGATCTTCGTCAGCTCCTGCAGCAAAGCGCGCGACTGCTGCGGCGCGAGCGAACGCGTGACATTGTCGAGCTGCGTCTTTTCGATGATCAGCTCGCCCACGATGTTCATGACGTGATCGAGCCGCGCGATGTCCACGCGCACGGTCGGCGACATGGAGCGAAGAGAGAGCTCTTCTTCGTCGTGTTCCGTCGCCGGGGGCGGCGGCGCCACACTGAGCGGCGCCACACGGAGATCGCTGACCTTCGCCTGCGGCGCAATCGCGGCCGCAGCCTGTTCGTTCAGCGTCGATCCGTACAGCAGCCGGAACGAGATCCCGGCGCCTCCCGTCGCGTCGAGCGACGGCAGTGTCGAGATCACCTCGCCCGACTCGCTCAGCGTCGCGGTGATCGCGCGCAGCTGCTCGTCGAAATCGACGAACGCGAACGTCACCTCGAGCATGAGGATGTGCTTCCCCGTGCGCACGTTCTCGACCAGGCGATGCTCCTCGTATTCGGTGAGCGATCGCCTGGTGTGCTCGTCGAGCGTCAGCGCCGCGAGAACATCCGTCTCCTTCTGCTGCGGTTGACGGCTGGCCATCAGATGAATGCGGCTGGTCAGCTTCGTCACGTCGACGAGAGCGGCCACCGCCGGATCGTTGATCGCGAGCAGGAGGCGATTGAGGCTGTCGACCGAGTCGTAAAGCAGATCGACGAGGTCGCGGTCGATGGCGATCTTGCCCATGCGCAGCTTGTCGAGCATGTCCTCGAGGTTGTGCGACAGCTCGGCGATGCCGCTGAAGCCGAGCATGCCCGCCAGCCCTTTGAGCGAGTGCACGCTGCGGAAGATCTTGTTGACCAGCTCGGGCCGGACGTCCTTCCCCTGCGATTCGAGCTCGGCGAGATCGCGCGAAAGCGAGTCGAGGAGCTCTTCAGCCTCGCCGGTGAATTCCTGTCGCGCGCGATCGTCGTCCCGGGTCATGCCACACGCAGTAGTCTTCGCAGTTTGTCGACGAGCTCACCCGACTCGAACGGTTTGACCAGGTACTCCTCCGCGCCAAGGGCCGAGGCGCGCTTGCGATCCTCTTCGCTGCTCTCGGTGGAGATGACCATGATCGGGATCTTGCTGTAGACGGGGTGATTCTTCAGAAAGCTGACGAGCTCGAGCCCGTTGATGTCGGGCATGTTGATGTCGGTGAGGATGGCGTCGAACTTGTGATGCGGAAGGCTCTTCAGCGCTTCGAATCCGCTGGACGCTTCGACGATCTCCAGGTCGTAAGACTCCGATCCGCCTTCGATGATCGTGGACAGATACGCACGCATCGACGAGGAGTCTTCGACCACGAGAATCTTCATGTCCCTTCGCGCCCTCGCCCGTTTTTCGTCCATGCCGCAACGGCGTTCCCGAATGCGTAGCCGGCTTGCGAGAGGAAGATCTCGAGACCGGTCACGACGTCGATGGGAGTCCGATGTTCGGCGTTATCTCCGTACAGAATACCAATGCCCTGCTGGTTGTGCATGACCGGCAGCACAACGACTTCGGTCGGCAACTGGTTGCCCATCGCTTCGATCAGCCGGACATTCGCCGGCGTGCGGCGCATCTTTCCCTTGTGCGAATGGCCGCTGGCCACGACGTCGGACAGAATCGACGGCTCGCGCAGCGGGATGCGCAGGCCGCGCACGCGCGCATCCATCGACTCGCCGCCGCCCGTCACGCCGAATCCGCCGAGGCCCGCGAATTCATCGCCGCTGACGATGAAGAGCGCGCCGCGCTCGAGATATTCGCCCGAAAGGCGGAGGATCGTCGCCGAGACCTGGCCGATGTCGTTCGGATTGCTCAACTCGTTGATCAGTTGCTTGAGCACGCCGAAGCTGCGGTCGACGTTCTCCCTCTCGGCCATCTCGTAAAAGCGTTTGCCGGCATCGGCTCCGAAGCTGCCGGTGAGCTGCTCCCAGTTCTGAAACGAGCGGTCGGCGAACAACACCAGCTCGTCGGCGAAGAGCGCCAACTCCTCTTCGGCCATTTCCGGCTGCATCCGTTCCTGCGACGGCCGCGTCAGGTAGAGGTCAGCTCCGGCGCGGAGGAGATCGTGACGGCGGCGCAAATCGGCTTCGCGATCGATGACGACGACCGGCAATCGCGGATTGCGGTGTTTCAGCTGCTGCATCAGACGGAGCGACGCGTCGTCCGCCGTGAGCTCGAGAAACGTGACGAAGAAGCTGTTCGATCGAAAGAGGTCGTTGATCGCTGAGCGCACGTCGCCGAGCGTTCCGTACTGCACGATGCGCACGCCCCTCTTGCCGAAGGCGCGGCGCGCCGCGACGCGGACGAGCGGGTCGCGCTCGAAGAGGATGACGTTTCGATACGTCGCCTCCGGCGTCTCGACTTCGAACAGCCCTCCCGCCACCTTGAACTGACTCGTCCTCGGCCGCTCGGACGGTTCCGGTTCCGGAACGTCGAACGGCGGCTGCTCGACCGGCGGGAAGGGCAGCAGGCTGGCCTCGCCCGGTTGTTCTGCGGGTCGCGCCGGGGCTGCCCTCGGCGCGTCGAGCGGCTCGCCGAGTCCGAGGTTCAGTGAGGCGGGCGTGACATCGGTCGAAGAGGCGCCGCGCAGCAGCGCCTTACCGGCCTTCAACGTTTCTTCGAGGGCGCGCAGCGGCTTCAGCTTCTCGCCTTCGGCCAGCCCGACGATCTTCTGCGGCGCGAATCCGCCATCGTCCAGCAGCTTGTCGACGTCGTACTCCATGTCGACCGGATGCATCGTCTCGCTGAGGATGAAGTTGAACTCTCCTTCGCGGCTCTCCAGGAGCGGCGTGATCACGCCGAGGATGCGGTCGTGAATCGCCGTGGCGAGGTCGTCGCTGGAGATCAGGTTCATCTCCATCACCGCCGTTCCGCAGGCCACTCCGTTGTCCTCCATCTGGCGGATGACGCGCACCGAATCGGCCGGCACGACGCCGCGGTTGAAGAGAAACGTGACCAGATCGGGCTGGTCAGGCGCCGAGGCGTTGACGACGAGCCCGTGGCGGAAGAGGACCGTGTGCCGGCCGGCGCCGTCGATGATCTCGAGCACGCCGGTGCGACGGCTGAGAAAGACGATCTGAATGATGTCGGTGAGGAAGAGGTCCTCGAGGCGGCCGAGGAGGCTCATGCGGCTCCCCGGCTGTCATGCCGAGCGGGAGCGAGGCATCCGGGAGGGGTGCGGCGCGAGGATTGTTCAATCGAGCCGCCCGTCCGCCGGATTCCTCGCTGCCGCTCGGAATGACAACCGCTACGCACTCTGCAGATTGTACCGTTTCAGTATGCCGTCGAGGATACCGTTAATGAATTGTGATGACTTTTGTGTACCGAATTTTTTCGCGATCTCGATGCCCTCGTCGATGATCACGAGCTTCGGCGTGTCCGTCTCGTGCAGGAACTCGTAGACGCACATGCGGATGATGTTGCGGTCGACCACGGCCATGCGCGAGAGGCGCCAGTTGTCGGCCTGCGCGGTGATCATCTCGTCGATCTTCGAGAGGTTGTCCACCGTTCCCTTGAAGATCTTCGTCGCGAAGTCGCGCGTGTTCGACTTCGATTTCTGCAGCTCTTCGAACGTGGAGATAATCGTGTCGGGGGCGTTGCCGGCCATGTCGTGCTGGAAGAGCATCTGCAGCGCGAGCTCGCGCGCTTTCCGGCGGGCGCCCATTCAGTGCGTCTCCGTGCGAATCTGACGCCACAGGTTCGCCATCTCGATCGCGGCCAGCGCCGCTTCCCAACCTTTGTTGCCGCTCCCCTTCGACGACCGCGCCAGGGCCTGCTCGCGCGTATTGCAGGTGATCACGCCGAACGTGACCGGGAAGCACGTTTCGACGCTGACGCGCGAGAGCTCGTTCGTAACCTGCGAGGAGAGGAGCTCGAAGTGCGGCGTCTCGCCGCGGAGCAGACAGCCGATCGCGACGATCGCGTCGAAGCCGCCGCGCGCGATCAGCATGCGCGCGAGCCCCGGAATCTCGAACGCTCCCGGCACGCGCAGAACGGTGATCTCGTCGTCGGAAGCGCCGTGCCGCGTCAGACATTCGACGGCGCCGTCGA
>DASWBH010000250.1:0-1991 GCA_036390755.1 Thermoanaerobaculia bacterium | reverse complement strand
ACCGCATACAGCACGGTCGCGCCCGCCTCGGTCGCGCTTCGGAACACCGCATCGGCGTCGGGCACGAAGAGGTGAACGGCCGCCGGCATCGGCTTCCACTCGCCATGCGCTTCACCCATTTCGATGACCGAGTCGCCGACGCGCAGCGCTGCGTGCATGATCAAACCGTCCGGACCCGCCGTTCGATCGAGCTCCGTTGCGCCGAATGCGCGCTTGATGAAGTCGATCAGCCGGTCGGTCCCGCGGACGTGGACGAATGGCGTGATCGTGCGGAGTCCTTCCGGCGCCGATCCGGTCGCCTGATGCGTGGCGATGTACCAGTAGTTGCCGAACGGATCGGCGATCGCCGCCTCTCGGTCGCCGTACCACTGATCCGTCGGCGGAAGGAGCGTCGTCGCGCCGGCGCGCACGGCGCTCGCGTACACCGCATCGGCATCGTTCACGTAGAGGTGCGTCGCCAGCGTCAGCGGGCCGAATTCCGCCGACGCTTCTCCCAGCTCGAGCATCGAGTCGCCGATCTTCACTTCCGCGTGCGGCACGCGGCCGTCCGGAAGCTCGTGCCGGCCGCGCAACTCGCCGCCGAATGCCTGCTGCAGGAACGCGATGAACTCATCGGCGCTCCTGACAACGAAGTAAGGAGTGATCGCGTGGAAACCGGGTCGGACTTCACTGACGGTGGGCGTGGTCATCGTGCTCATTGCTTCCTCCGGAATGAGTTTTCTCATCAGCGACGACTTGAATGCGGCGCTCGGCAGGTTTCGAAGATCGGCCGCGACGGCCGCGAGCACGGCAAGATCGGCCTCGACAACGGGCGCGCCCGGCCGGCCGGCAAGGATCTCCTCGACCAGCTCGTTCAGACGATCGAATGCGTTCCGTTCAGCCATGGATCTTCTCGATCTGCGCGCGCAGCGACTGCAGACCTCTCCATTGAAGCTGCTTGACCGCTCCCTCGCTCCGGTTCATCTCCGCAGCGACTTCGCGGATGCTCTTTCCCTCGCCGAATCGCGACACGATCACGCGGCGTTGATCGGCGGGCAGTCGATCGACCGACTTGAACAACCTCCCGCGGCGCTCGATCTCTTCGTAGTCCTCGGCTGCCATCTGCTCCACCGCCGCCCCGCTCGCTTCGCGCGACGTTCTCCTGAAGTGATCCGCGACGGCGTTCGCGGCGATCCGGTAGAGCCATGCCGCGAACGGCGCGCCGCGCCACTCGAACTTCGACAGATTCGCCAGCGCGTTCTGAAAAACTTCCGACGTCAAATCTTCGGCATCGTGGCGATCGTGAACGCGGCGAATGATGAACGCGTACACCCGCTCGAAGTTGTCTTCGTACAGCTCGGCGAACCGGCTCGGATCCGTCTTCGCGGCCTCGATGTGCGCCTGCTCGTCGGCCATTGTTTGCTGATTAAACCCGCGGACGAGCCGGAAAGTTACGCTAAGTTGTCCGGATGAAATTGGCGACTGCGCTCGCACTCGCGCTCATCGCTGTTCCCGTTCTCGCCCAGATGGAGCACCGCCATCACATGATGATGGGCGGTTCGCCCGCGGTCTCATTCCTCCACTCGCAGGCATCGGGCACTTCGCTCGACCCGGCGTCGGCGCCGATGTCGATGATGATGTTCTCGGAAGCAGGCTGGGACGTGATGCTGCACGGCAGCGCGTTCCTGATCGACCTCGAGCAGACCGGTCCGCGCGGCCGCGACGGCCGTTTCTCGACGAACTGGCTCATGGCCGGCGCGATCCGTCCGGTCGGCCGCGGCGCGCTGATGCTTCGCGGGATGTTCACGCTCGAGCCGTTCACGATCCGCAACCGCCAATACCCGCTGCTCTTTCAAACGGGCGAAACCGCCTTCGGCCGCGGGATCATCGACGGGCAGCATCCGCACGATCTCTTCATGGAGCTCGCCGCCGAATATGCGCGCCCTGTCGGCGGCGGCATCGCATTCCTCTACGTCGCACCGATGGGCGACCCGGCATTAGGACCGGTCGCG
>DASWBH010000249.1:0-14080 GCA_036390755.1 Thermoanaerobaculia bacterium | reverse complement strand
CGGACGGTCACCGTCAGGACGGTGTGGGTGAATGGTCATGCGGCGGGCGTGCGTCGCCATTCTAGAGAATTTCTGACGTCCTTAAAACTGTGCACTCTCGCCAGAGGTCAATCACCAGGCATGCCGTGATCGCGGTAGTACTGCCACTGCTGGTAATTCATGAACACGTACCAGCCGATGAGCACGGCGAGCACGATCCAGCGTCTGAAGATCGCCCAGATCACGACCGCCGCTCCGGCCACGATCGCGATCCATACCGAGATGCGGAACGCGTTCCGCTCCCGCAGAAAGATGCGCAGGAAGCTCCTCACGGCGTGACCGCCGTCGAGCGGCGAGATCGGCAGCAGGTTGAACTCCCCCCACCACGTATTCGCCGTTGCCAGGAGCGGCAGGAACTCGATCATCATCGGATCGCGGTGGGCGAACGGAACCCGCCAGTACGAGAAGATGATCAGCCACGCCAGCGCAAAGCTGGCGAGCGGTCCGGCGAGGCTGATCAGGACGTCGTGCCACGGCTTGGCCGTGCGGCGGTTCATCGTCGCGCCACCGATGCCGCCGAGGACGATTTCGCTCGGGCCGTATCCAAACAGGCCGATCGTCGCCGCGTGCGCGAGCTCGTGGATCAGTACGCTGATGAACAGCACGGGCACCCACAGCAGCGCGTGCTGGATCCCGGCGTTCGGGTCGTAGCCGCTCACGACGAAGAGCGCGACGAGAATCAGGAAGCTGAGATCGATCCCGATCGTGGTTCCGCGGATCGAGCCGAGGTGCATCATGCGGGCGACAGGATACCTTCAGTCATTCTGAGCGCCGGTTCCGTTTCCACCGCCCGGATTCTTCGTCGTCGCCGCGCCTCGGAATGGCACTGCGTCCGCGATCGCCGGCCGCGAGGAGTTGCGCGATCGTCGGCTTCTCGAGCAGCGTGGAACTGCGGATGAATCATACTTCGCGCATGCATTTCGAAACGAAAGCGGTGCATGCGGGTACGCACATCGATGCGGAGTCGGGCGCCGTCGCGCCGCCGATTCATCTGTCGACGACGTTCGAGCGAAGCGTCGAAGGCGACACGCCGCTCGGCTTCAGCTACATCCGCGACGGCAATCCGACGCAGACGCGGCTGGAGGAGGCGCTCGCCGCGATCGACGGCGGCGAGAAGTCTCTCGTCTTCGCCTCGGGGATGGCGGCCGGTGCGGCGCTCCTGCAGTCGCTGCCGCCGCGCTCACACGTCATTCTTCCGGACGACAGCTATTACGGCTTTCGGGCGCTGGCGAAGGAGTTTCTCTCGAACTGGAACATGTCCTTCGACACCGTAGCGATGGAGAACGTCGACGCCGTTCGTCGCGCAGTGCGGCCGGAGACGAAGCTCGTCTGGATCGAGAGCCCGTCGAATCCGCTGATGAAAATCGTCGACATCGCCGCGCTGTGCACGCTCGCGCGCGAACGCGGCGCGACGTCGATCGTCGACGGCACGTTCGCCACGCCGGCGCTGCAGCGGCCGATCGAGCTCGGCGCCGACATCGTTCTCCAGTCGACGACGAAGTACCTCGGAGGCCACAGCGACGTGCAGGGCGGCGCACTGACATTCGCGAAAGGCGGCCATTTGTACGAACGCGTCGAGCAGGCCCGCGTTCTCACCGGCGGCGTGGCCTCTCCGTTCAACTCGTGGCTGGTGATGCGCGGCATCCGCTCGCTCGCGCCGCGCATGCGCGTGCACAGCGACAACGCGATGGCGATCGCGCGTTTTCTCGCGTCTCACAGACGCGCCGAGGCCGTTTTCTACCCGGGGCTCGAGTCGCATCCGCGGCACGAGGTCGCCCGCCGGCAGATGAGCGCGTTCGGCGGCATGCTGTCGCTCCTCGTGAAGGGCGGGCGGGCGGAGGCGCTGGCAGTCGCGTCGAAGACGAGGCTCTTCATCCGCGCGACGTCACTCGGCGGCGTCGAGAGTCTCATCGAGCACCGCGCGTCGAGCGAAGGACCGGCGTCCACGACGCCGCAGAACCTGCTTCGGATGTCCGTCGGCCTCGAGCACGCCGACGACCTCATCGCTGACCTGGCCCAGGCGCTAGAATGACGAGCGGGAGCAAGCCAATGGCGGCCAACTTCGAGATCACCTGCCCGTGCTGTGAAGCGTTCATCGTGATCGACCGGATCACCGGCGAGGTCCTCTTCCACAAAGAGAAGGAGAGGAAGATCACCGGCAGTCTCGAGTCGATGGTTTCGAATCTCGAAGCGCAGAAAAGCGAGTCTGCGAAGCGCTTCGACAAGCAGATGGAGAGTCAGAAGGACCGCGCGCGCCTGCTCGAAGAGAAGTTCCAGGAAGCGCTCAAGCGCGCCGACAAAGACAAGCCGTACATCAATCCGATGGACATGGATTGATTGAAGCGACCGCCAGTCTTCGATCCCGACGCCGCGGCCGCTGAAGGCTCCGGCATTTACGGCCTGCCGTTCACTCCCGACGACGCGAAGGTCGTCATCATCCCCGTTCCGTTCGAAGCGACCACGTCGTACGGCGGTGGCACGTCGAAAGGACCGAAGGCGGTGTTCGAAGCGTCGAAGCAGGTCGACCTGTTCGACCGCGACACCGGCCGTCCGTACGACTCCGGCATCGCGATGCTGGCGATCCCGAAGAAGATCGTGCGCTGGAATGCGGAGGCGAAGAGGCTCGGGCGCAAGAAGGTCGCGGCGGTCAACAGGATCAGCAGCGCGGTCAACGAGTGGGTGTACGACGCCACGGCATCGCTCCTCGATGACGGCAAGGTCCCTGTCGTGCTCGGCGGCGATCATTCCGTGCCGTTCGGCGCGATCCGCGCGTACGCCGATCGCTATCCCGGCCTCGGCATTCTGCATCTCGACGCGCATGCAGATTTGCGCGATGCCTACGAGGGATTCACCTGGTCACACGCGTCGATCTTTCACAATGTGATGACCCGTCTTCAGAACGTCAGCCGGCTCGTTCAGGTCGGCGTCCGCGATCTCGGACAGGAGGAGAGCCGGATGATCGAGGACGCGAACGGACGGATCGTCACGTTCTTCGACTCCGATCTCGCCGCGGCGAAAGAAGAGGGGACGCCGTTTGCGCGGATCGCCGATCAGATCGTGGCGCACCTTCCCGACGACGTTTACTTGTCGTGGGACATCGACGGTCTCGATCCGACGCTCTGCCCCGGAACGGGAACGCCTGTTCCGGGCGGGCTGTCGTGGAACGAGGCGATCGGCCTGCTGCGCGCGATCAAGCGATCGGGGAAAACGATCGTGGGACTCGATTTGTGCGAAGTCTCGCCGGGGGAAACGGAGTGGGACGCGAATGTCGGCGCGCGGCTGCTGTACAAGATGATCGGCTTTGCGCTGCTGACCGCGAGATAGAGCAGCGCGATGATCGAGATCGCCGCGCCGGCGAGGAAGCTCGCGGGCGAATAGCGCCACATGACGTGATGCGGTCCGGCGGTGATGCGGACCGCGCGGAAGACGCCGTTTGCGATGAGCTTCGGCTGCTCGTTCCCGTCGACGAACACGCGCCAGCCGGGAGCGTCACGCTGCGCAATGGAGAGGACGCCGCCGGCCGGTGCGTTCACATTCACTTCGACGTCGTTTGTGCCGATGTGTATGTCGGGCAGCGTTCCGGCGAATCGCGCCAGCGGCAGTGCGCCGGGGTTGCGGTAGATCGTCACGTCGCGCACGCGCACGAGCGGCGGCAGCGGGAGCCGGCGATCGCAGAAGATGAACCCGGCGGACAGCAGGTCGATGAGGTCGATCCGCTGTTGCTGCGTCGCGGCCTGGAACAGCCGGAGGTATTCGAGCGGAACAGCGGGCGACCCGCTGCCGGTGTCGAACCGCCGGGCGTATAGATTCTGATAACCAAACAGCCACGCCGGCGGATCGCTCATCTCGTTGCTGGCGAGGGGCAGCCGCAGGATTTGCGACGTGCGCCCGATCGACGCAGGGATGGGGCCGGCGAGCTCGCTGGCCGGCAGCGTGTGCAGCAGCGGCATGGCGCGCGGGATCAGCTCGGCCGCGAGGACAATCGCGATGAGCCAGTCGATCCATCGGCGGCGCGGCCCGATCTCGCTCCACGCGAATGCGGCGAGCGCGACGATGCCGATCATCGCGATCGACATCATGCGCGCCGGATACCGGGCATGCAGCAGGTCGAAAATGCCTTCCCGCCCCAGGATCACACACGCGGCGACGAGCGCGATCCAGCCGAGCGCCCGTCTGCGCACGATTGCGACGACGACTCCGGCGATTGCCGCGGCGGGAACGAACAACCCGGCGTACGGCAGGGGAATGTACATCTGCGCGAGCAGCGGCTCGCCTTCGCTCGTGGCGTGCGGCGGGATCGCGATGCGCAGCCAGTTGGCGATACGAAATCCGTCATTCGAATGAAGGACGAAGCCTCGGCTCGTGCCGCGGAGCCATTCGAGAAACGGCAGCAGTTGCACCGCGCAAAGTGCGGCCGCGAGGACCGCGACGAATGCGATGTCGCGCATGCGGCGGACGACCACCGCCCACAGGACCGCCGCCAGCGCCGCGAAGAACGGCTCGCCGCCGAGAAACGCCATCGCGATCGCGGCCGCATCGATCGCGCGATGGTGCTCGCGGTGAGACGCCAGCCAGAGGATCAGCGGGATCCAGGCGAATGTCGCGAGGTTGTTGTTGACGTCGAGGAGAGAGAGCGTCGGGCCGCAGAACATCAGCGCGACCGCTCCAACGACCGAGCGGCGGAACAGCAAGTACGCGCCGCATCCGACGAGCGCGAGGTGCAGCGCCAGGAAGAGCATGTACGCGGCCGGGAAGGGGAGAACGAGGAAGATCCACGCCGGCGGATAAAAGACGTTCGTCTGCGGATTCGCGAGCCAGGGCTCGCCCGACGCGTTGTACGGGTTCCAGAGCGGAACGTGTCCGGCGCGCAACTCGGCCGCCGTGTGAAACCGCAGCGGCATGAAGTAGCCGAGGTGATCGCGAAAGATGAAGATCTCGCCGCGTGCGACGGGTAGGACAACCAACGCCAACGCAAGCATGACGATGACCGTCAGGTTTTTCCAATCCTCGAAGAAAAAACCGGAAATTGGAGACCCAACCTTCAATCGTCTTCCGCTCCCGGCGCGACCGGCTCGACCTGCTTGCCGGTGATCGCGTGGACGATCTTCGGCACGTGCACGTGGCACGTCTCGACGATCACGCTCACCTTGCGCGGCGGCGTGCCGGCGATGGCCGTTCCGGCGACAAACACGCCCCGCACGTTCGTCTCCATCGTCGCGGGATCGTAGACCGGCTCGCGCGCGATGCCGCGCAACTCCACGCCGAGCATGTCGAAGAGCGTCGTGTTCTGCCGATATCCGGTCATCATCAGAACGAAGTCGGCCGGAATCTCGCCCGTCGGATCGAGGAGCACGGAGCCTGCGCGGATCTCGATCGGAATCGTGTTCGGCAGGAATCGCACGAGCCCGTCGCGGATCAGCGCGCGCACTTCCGGCAGCAGCCAGAACTTCACGACTTTCGAATCGAAGTCGGCCTGCCGGTAGCTGATCGTCACGTTTGCGCCGGCACGGTGACACCGCACCGCCGCTTCGACCGCAGAGTTGCGGCCTCCGATGATCAAGAGGTTCCTGCCGAAGTAGACGTGCGGGTCGCGGAAGTAGTGGCTGACGTGGGGCAGGCCCTCGCCGGGAATGTCGAGGAGCCGCGGCGCATGGAACGCGCCGATCGCCAGCACGACGAACTCGACGCGATATCGATTCTCGACGCCGTGAATCGTCCGGCTGCGCAGCTCGAACGAGTGATCGGCGCCGCGGCGGACTTCCTCGACGCGCTCGTACGTCCGGATCTCGAGCCGGAACTGCAGGACGAGCGCGCGCAGGTATGCGAGGTACTCCTCGCGCGAGATCTTCTGCTGGTTCGGCACCTGGATCGGCACGCCGGCCAGCGCGAGCCGGTCGGAGCTCGAGTGGAACAGCATCTGGATCGGATACCACTCGATGGTCGATCCGATCTGGCTCGCGTCGATGTGCACGTAGTCGACGCCGGCCTGCTTGAGCGCGATCGCCAGTTCGATTCCGATCGGCCCGGCGCCGATGATCGCGACGTGATGCGTCTCGGTCACGGCGTGGCCAGTCCCAGATCGCGCAGCACCGCGACTTTCGCCTCGATCATCACGTGATGCTCGAGTCCGAGGAGGTCGGCGAGTTTGCGGACGAGGTAGTTCTCGTAGTCGGTGAGCTTCCCGTCGGAGTACACCATCCGCCACATCGTCTTGACGATCTCGATGCGGTCGGCGAGCGAGGCGTTCTTGCGGATGTAGTTCGTCAGCGCGAAGTGGTCGATCGTGCCTTTCCGGATCTCGGCAGCGGCGTCGATCAGCTCGCGCGCTTCGTCGGCCGAAACGTTGAACGCGCGCTCCAGGTGAGTGGCCATATCCTCACCCTCGGCTGGGGTGAGCGTCCCGTCCGCGTAGCCGGTCTCGAGCAGCACGGCCGCGGTGGCGAGCCGCAGCGGATCGTGCCCCGTGGTGGTCCGCTGCCGCTCCTCGGCAGCAAGGCTATCCTTGAGTCGGTTCACGAGACGTGCGAAGCTCACGGCGCGATCTTAGTCATTCTGAGCGCCGCAGAGCGCGAAGAATCTGGGTGGTGGCGCGACGCCCGCCCGGATTCTTCGCCGTCTCCGCGGCTCAGAATGACGGGGAAACGGAATCAGCATGCCAAGACGAGACCTCAAACAACTCTCCGACGAAGCGTACATCTGGATCTTCGGCATCTCGCCGGCGCTCGACGAAGCCGGAACGGCGACGCTGTTGCGGCGCGTCGACGCATTTCTCGATAACTGGGCGGCGCACGGGACGCCGATCGAGTCCGCGCGCGATCTCCGCGAAGGGTCGCTGCTGATCATCGCGGCGGAGTCCACTTCGGAACGATCCGGCTGTTCGATCGACCGCCTTTTCGGGACGCTGCGCCAGCTCGAGGATGAGCTGCACGTGAAGATCCTCGACCCCAATCGTGTGTTCTTCCGTCATGGCGACGGCCGCGTCGACGCGATGTCACGTGCGGAGTTCCGCGAGAAAGGCGATCCGCACACTGTTGTCTTCGACACCACCGCCCAGACGCTCTCCGAAGTCCGCGGCGGATCGTGGGAGCGGAGGGCGGAGCTGTCGTGGCATCGCGAGCTGCTGAAGAAGCCGGCCGCGGTCCGATGATCTTCGAGACGTTCGACGGCACACAGCTCTTCTACGACGTCCTCGGGTCGGGTGATGAAACCGCCGTCCTGTTGAACGGAATCATGATGACTACCGAGTCGTGGGCGCTGCAGTTGCGCGCGCTGACGCCGAAGTATCGTTGCATCGTTCACGACTTTCGCGGGCAGCTGCGCAGTCCCGTTGCGAGCTCGGAAGGCTGGAACATCGAGCTGCACGCGGACGACCTGGCGGCGCTGCTCGATCACATCGGCGTCGATCGCGTGCACGTCATCGGCACGTCCTACGGCGGAGAGGTCGGGATGATCTTCGCCTACACATATCCGGAGCGGGCGAAGTCGCTCGTCGTGATCGCCTCGACGAGTGCTACAGATGAGGCCATGCGCGCCAGCGCGACGGCCGGCATGACGACTGCCCGCCTGCACCGCGACCGTCTGTTCGACGGCGCTGCGCGCGCGTTCTACTCTCCGGAGTTTCTTCGCGATCATCCGGAAGTCCTCGAGCAGGGACGTGCGCGGCTCGCGAGCGCCGGCGACGCGTTCTTCCGCGGCTACGCAAATCTGTGCGATGCGTTCTCGGCGCTCGACATCACCGCGAACCTGCGCGCGATCCGCTGCCCGACGCTCGTCATCGCGGCGGAGAAGGACACGCTCAAGCCCGTCGATTGCAGCCGCATGATCGAGCAGGAGATCGAAGGTGCCCAGCTCGTGGTGATTCCGGGCTCCGGCCATGCGGTGTTCATGGAGAAGCCGGACGAAGTCAACAGGGCGATCACTTCTTTTCTCGACTCTGTCCTATGATGCGCAGCCGCGAAGGAGAAGCGTCATGGCCCAGAGTCCGAAGACGGCGTTGTTCGTTCAGTTGAAAGCCAAACCGGGGAAGGAACAGGAGCTGGAGCAGTTCCTCAAATCCGGCCTGCCGCTGGCCGAACAGGAGCCGGCCACGATTACGTGGTTCGCTGTGAAGATCGCGCCGTCGACCTACGGGATTTTCGATGCGTTTCCCGATGAGGCCGGACGGCAGGCGCACCTGAACGGTCCGATCGCGGCGGCGCTGATGGCGAAAGCGCCCGACCTGCTCGCCGGCGCGCCGTCGATCGGCAAGCTCGACGTGCTCGCGGCCAAGCTGCCCAAGTAAGCCAAACTTTCGCAGGCCTCGACCGTAGTCCCCACGTGTGAGCGCCGATCGCGACTCGCCGCCGCTCCCGCGCATCGACGCGCCGGCGCTCGCTGTCCTCTGCCTGGCCAAGCTCCTCCTGCACGTTCTCACGAGCGTCAGGAACTACGGCTACTTCCGTGACGAGCTGTACTACCTCGACATGGCCCGTCATCTCGACTGGGGATATGTCGACAGCGCGCCGTTGATCGCGGTGTACGCGAAAGTGGCGCTGCTGATGGGCGGCTCGCTGGCCGCGCTGCGGATCCTGCCGGCGCTCGCCGGCACGGCGCTCGTCGCGCTGACGATGTTCATCGCGCGCGAGCTCGGCGGCGGCCGTTACGCGCAGTTTCTCGCCGGGCTTGCCGTGCTCATCGCGCCCGGCTTTCTCACGATCGACAGTCTGCTCACGATGAATGCGTTCGAGCCGCTCTTCTGGATGGGATGCATTCTCGTCGCCGCACGAATCGTGCGGACCGGCGACTCGCGGCTCTGGATCTGGTTCGGCGTGCTCGCGGGACTGGGCCTGGAGAACAAGCACTCCACGCTGTTTTTCGGGTTCGCCGTCGTCGTCGCGCTGCTCCTCACGCCGCGTCGCCGCGAGCTCCTGAACCCGTGGATCTGGATCGCGGGGGCGATCGCGCTCGCGCTCTTCGCGCCGAATCTCATCTGGCAGGCCGTCCATCACTTTCCGACGATCGAAGATCTGCAGAACGTTCGCCGCGAGGGCAAGAACGTCATCCTCGGTCCTCTGGCGTTCACGAAGCAGCAGATCATCTCGATGCATCCGGTTCTTCTTCCGCTCTGGCTCGCGGGACTCGGGTTCCTGCTCCGCGACAAGCGATGGCGCGTGCTCGGTCTCACGTTCGTCGTCTTCTTCGTGGTGATGGAGGTCGCGCACGCGAAGGACTACTACCTCTTTCCGGTCTACCCGATGCTCTTCGCCGGCGGCGCGTGCGCGATCGAGCGGTGGACGGAGGGGCGGCGGTGGTGGAGGCCCGCACTTGCGGCGATTGTGATCCTGGCGGCGATCCCGACCACGCCGCTGGCGACGTGGATGCTTCCGCCCGAGCGATACATCGCGTACGAACAGGCGCTCGGGTTCAAGCCACAGAAAGCCGAAGTGCATCACGAAGGTCTGCTGCCGCAGCCGATGGGCGATCAGTTCGGATGGCCGGAGATGGCGCGCGATGTCGCGAAGATCTACGACTCGCTGCCGCCGGCCGAGCGCGCGCAGACGGGCATCTGGGCAGGCAACTACGGTGAGGCCGGCGCCATCAACGAGTTCGGACCGGCCCTCGGACTTCCGCACGCGTACTCGCGCCATCAGAATCATTGGTTCTGGGGACCTCCGCCGGTCAGCTACCGGAACTTCATCGTGTTGCAGTGGAGTCGGGACGACGTCGAGTCGAACTGCGGGTCATTCGAGGGATTTCCGCATGATGAACGGTTCGGCATGGGCGAGGAGAACACGCTCATCTATCTCTGCCGCGGCGCGAAATTCGATGTCCGGAAGATCTGGTGGCGCAGGCATCACTGGAATTGATGATCGGCGCTATAGTGTCCCGCACGCCAGAATCGGTCGGTTCGGAGGAGCGAATCATGCGCAACACGCCGAGTCTCGTCCTCTTTGTCGTCCTCTTTGTCATCCTCTTCATCGCCACCGCCGCGTTCGCGCAGCAGGGTGCGACGATTCACGGTAAGGTCACCATCGCTGCGGACGGCTCGCCTCTGCCCGGCGCCACCGTCTCCATCGATGAGTGGAACATGACCACGGTCACCGATGCGCAGGGGCAGTACCGCCTCGACATTCCCGCATCCAAAGTTCACGGCCAGACGGTGAAGGTCGCGGCCACGATGCAGGGATTCCAGACGCGCACGGCAAACGTGACGCTGAGCGATCCCGACATCTCGAAGGACTTCTCGGTGCGCGTCTCGTTCGGCCAGGAGATCACGGTCGGCTCGCGTGCTGTCGGCGCCGAGCAGGAGAAAGCGGTTCCGGTCGAGATCATCCCGCACGAGCAGATCGAGTCAACTGCGTCGACCGAGCCGAATCAGATCATCGAGAAGATCGCGCCGTCGTTCAACTTCCCGCGCCCGACGCTCTCCGACGGTACCGACAGCGTCCGCCCGGCGACGCTTCGCGGCCTCGGACCTGACCAGGTGCTCGTCATGGTGAATGGAAAGCGCCGCCACACCAGTGCGCTCGTCAACGTGAACGGCACGGTCGGCCGAGGATCGGCGGGAGTCGATCTGAATGCGATTCCGGTGTCGGCGATCGACACCATCGAGATTCTCCGCGACGGCGCCGCGGCGCAGTACGGGTCCGACGCGATCGCCGGTGTGCTGAACGTCGTGCTGAAGTCCGACGCCCAGCCGTTGCAGGTGGAGATGAAAGGCGGCGCGACGACGCACGGCGATGGCCAGATGCTCGACACCAGTGTCAGCGGCGGCGTGAAGGTCGGCGCAGGCGCGCTGTTCGGGACGTTTGAATATCGCGACCGTAACCCGACGAACCGGGCGCTGATCGATCCTCGCGATCAGTTGGTGAAAGGCGACGCCGGAAACAACCCGGTGCCGCAGCCCAACACGCATTGGGGCGACGCGTACGAACGCGACCTGCTCTCGCTCGTCAACTTCAACATGCCGTTCACCGACGACGGCAAGCAGGTCCTCTACGCATTCGGGACATTCGACCTCCGCCATGGATCGGCCGGCGGCAATTACCGCCGTGCTCTCGACACAACGGACTGGGCTCAGATCTATCCGCTTGGCTACCTGCCGCTGATCGAGCCGCGCATCAGCGACGGCGCGCTGAGCGCAGGCGTCCGCGGCGAAATGGCGAGCTGGTTCTATGACCTGAGCGCCGGCTGGGGACGCGATCGCATGGCGTTCTACGTCCGGAACTCCCTGAACGCGTCGCTCGGCCCGACGATGCCGCCGAATCAGACTTCGTTCTACGCCGGGACCCTCGGCAACCGGCAGTACACGGCGAACTTCGACCTTTCCCGCGGCTTCAACATCGGGCTCGCCGGTCCGGTGAACGTCGCCGCCGGCGCCGAGTATCGCAACGACGGCTACGAGATCCTCGCCGGAGAGCCGGCTTCGTACATCGACGGCGGATCGCTCAACCAGTTCGGCACCGCGCATGCGACGCCCGGCTCGCAGGTGTTCCCCGGCTTCCGTCCGTCGAACACCGTGAACACATCGCGCAACAGCAGCGCGATCTACGTCGACACCGAAGGCGACGTGTTCCATCAGCTCCGTATCGGCCTCGCCGGACGTCATGAGAACTTCTCCGACTTCGGCAGCACGACCAACGGCAAGGTGACGCTGCGCTACTCACCTCTGCAGCAGCTCATCTTCCGCGCCGCCGCGAGCACCGGGTTCCGCGCGCCTTCTCTCGGCCAGTCGTGGTTCTCGGCCGTGGCGACCAACTTCGCGCGGAATCCGGCTACCGGAAACGTCGAGCCGTTCGAGATCTGGACCGCTCCGGTCAGCAGCCCGATCGCTCTTGCGCTCGGCGCGCAACCGTTGCGGCCGGAGACGTCGAAGAACCTCAGCGGCGGCATCGTGTTGAATCCCATCTCGAACCTCGAGATGACCGCTGACTTCTTCCACATCGACATCAAGCACCGCATCGTCCTGTCGGGCAATTTCAACCAGGCGCAGGTGCTCCCGCTGCTCGCGCCGTTCGGCGCAAACGGCGCGCGCTTCTTCACGAACGCGATCGATACGCGCACGAACGGCTACGACCTCGTGGCGAATCACAACCGGCCGCTCTTTAGTGGCCGTCTCGATCTCTCGGCCGCGTACAGCAACAACAAAACGAACATCGTCCACATCGCCGACACGCCGCCGCAGCTCACCGGCCTCGGCGCTTTTCTGTTCGACCGTGGAGAGATCCGGCGCACCGAATGCGGGCAGCCGCGCGACAACATCCGGGCGATGGAGAGCTACAGCCAGGGCGCGTGGAACTTCACCACCCGCGAGAGCCGGTACGGCCGTTTCTGCAGCGCGACGATCCTTCCGATCGACGATCAGATGTACGGCGCGACGTGGCTCACCGACCTCGACCTGTCGTATCGCTGGAGCCGCTACACGTTCGGCATCGGCGCGGAAAACGTGTTTGACGCGTTCCCGGACAAGAACTTGAAGGCAGGCATCCCGTCCGGCTCCGCACAGGTCGGAAGCGCAGGCGTGTTCGCGTATCCCATCAACTCGCCGTTCGGCATGAACGGACGGTTCGTATACACGCGCGTCGACGTAAGGTTCTGATCGTTCTCAAGTGCGGCGGCGCTGCGCCGCCGCACTTGCGATCGGACTTGTCGGTGCAAGTATTTGCAATGTAGACGTTTACGTGTCCGATATCGGTGCACGGCTATTGCACAGATTGTGCTGGTGAGCGCGAAACCAAAGACGACGCTGCTGATCGTCGACGACGATGCGCCGATCAGGAAACTGCTCGAGCATGTCGCGGTGCGCGCCGGCTTCGAGGCCGACTGCGCGAAGGACGGCATCGAAGCGCTGGAGATGCTCGAGCGCAAGAACTACGCGATCGCCATCATCGACCTGATGATGCCGCGTCTGTCCGGCTACGAGCTCGTCCACAAGATCAGCGAATTCAAGCCGCGGCCGGTCATCATCGTCGCCACGGCACTCACGAATGCCGACGTTTCGAAGATCGATGACACGCTCGTGCGCGGCGTGATCCGAAAACCGTTCGACATCGAGGCGGTCGCGCGAGTGCTCATCGACATTGCGCGCTCGATGGCCGATCAGCAGGACGGGACTCAGCCTGTCGTCGAGGTGACGGCGAAGCAGATTTCCGACGAGATCGCCAAGAAGGGTGAGACGAAGGACGACACTCCGCCAAAACCCCCCGACGTGAACTAGCCGATCGCGTCCTGCACGAGCGTGTGCTGCTGGTCTTCGTGCCGGTGATGCGATCCCGTGGCGGGCGCGGCGGAGATCGGACGGCCGGCGTAGCGCAGCTTCTGGTTCCCGCTCGTCAGCCCGGCGAGGTGCTCGTGCAGGAACGGCCAGGCGCCCATGTTCCGCGGCTCCTCCTGGACCCACACGACGTCCGTCGCATTCGCGTACTGCTGCAACGCCGACGCGAGCATCGGCTGCGGGAACGGATAGAACTGCTCGACCCGGATGATCGGCACGTTCGCGTTCGCCTTCTCGCGCGCCGTCTTGAGGTCGTAGTAAACCTTGCCCGTCGTCAGCACGACACGTATCACGTCGCCGGCTGAAGGCGCCGCATCGACCAGCACGGGCTCGAAGCGGCCGCTCGTCAGCTCGGTTGCGGGCGAGACGGCCATCGGATGCCGCAACAGCGACTTCGGCGTCATCACGATCAGCGGCTTGCGCGGGTTGTTCCGCATCTGCCGCCGAAGTGCGTGAAAGTACTGCTCGGGCGTCTTGGGATAGATCACCTGCATGTTGCCTTCGGCGCACAGCGTGAGAAATCGCTCGAGACGCGCGCTGGAATGCTCCGGTCCCTGACCTTCGTAGCCGTGCGGCAGCAGCATCACCACTCCGCTGTGCTGTCCCCACTTCTCTTCCGCGCTGGAGATGAACTGATCGACGATGACCTGGCCGACGTTGAAGAAGTCGCCGAATTGCGCTTCCCACATCACGAGGCACCCGGGATCGGCGACCGAGTAGCCGTACTCGAATCCGAGGACGCCGTATTCGGAGAGGAGTGAATCGTAGACAGAGAAGTTCGCCTCGGCC
>DASWBH010000248.1:0-2004 GCA_036390755.1 Thermoanaerobaculia bacterium | reverse complement strand
TCGATGACGACGCGCGGCGCGTCGCACGGTGTGACCGTGATCGTGACCGGACCGCCGGTCGCAACCGCACCGCAATCGTTCGAGACTTGCACCCAATACGACTGCGTCGCCGGAGGCGTCACGTTGACCGCTGGACCGCCGCCGAGCGGATGGCTCGTGTCGCCGATCGCGCCGGCGAACCACTGGAACGTGAGCGGATGTCCGCCGCTCGATGCCGAAGCGCTCAAAGTTTCGCTGCTGCCCTGGATGATCGTCGCGCTCGACGTCATCGCGTCGATCGTCACGCCCGGACAGCCGTTGACGGTGATCGTCGCCGTGTCGCTGTCCGCGGGCGGCGTGCACTGCCCGGTCACGCGAACCCAGTAGTTCGTCGTTTGTGCCGGCGTCACTGTCAGCGAGGGACTCGTGCCGTTCGGCGCGGGCTGACGCGTGTCGCCGCGCGATCCGACGTACCACTGATACGAGAACGGACCCGTGCCGCCGACGCTGACGGACAAGGTGACGGGCGCGCTGTGAAAGTCGCTCGATGTCGGCTGCACGGTGATCGACGGCGGCGTGCACACCGTCCCGCCCCCGCCTCCACCGCCGCCGCCTCCTCCCCCGCCGCCTCCTCCCGCCCCGCTGCCGTACACCGCCGCAGCGGCTTCCTGATCCCACGGCTGCAGCGCCGCGCCGGTCTGATCGTTGTTGAAATCGACGGTCGAGTTCATCAGCGCGTTCGTCGA
Organism: Thermoanaerobaculia bacterium; assembly: GCA_036390755.1. Lineage (GTDB taxonomy): Bacteria > Acidobacteriota > Thermoanaerobaculia > Gp7-AA8 > Gp7-AA8 > DASVHS01. The sequence continues at coordinate 1,279 of DASWBH010000248.1, read as the reverse complement.
TAACGTGCCGCCGGGCGGCGGTTGATCCGAGTGACGGAATCCGAGGGTGTGGCCGAGCTCGTGGGCGAGAACGTGGTTGAAGCCGTTGCCTGCGAGACCCTGTGCGCCACCGCCCGTGTTGATCCCGTTCTGCACGACGAGATCGGCGTCGAGGATCGTCAGGAACGTCTCGCCGTTGAACGTGTGTGTTGTCGGCGTCGTCGGATCGAACGCGACGCCGCCCATGGCGAGCGTCGCGCCGTTCTGCAGGTTGAAGCTGCCGAGGATCACGTCGTCGGGATCGTTGAAGATGATCGTGGACAGACCGTCGCCGGTGAGGAAGCCATGCACTGTGGTCGTGCCGCCGTACTGGTATTGGATGTTCGAGCCGGCATCATTCGTCCACACGGAGAGTCCGAGCTTCGCAGCGGTCACGCCGCCGTTCGGCGCTCCCGGCTGCGTGCCGTTGCTGAGAAAGACGACGGCTGTCGGGAAGGAGTTCCAGCGGATGCCCATGCCGCCGTTCTGAATCAGGTACGTGCTCGCCGGCGCGGTGGCGTTTGTCTGCATTGCGTCCGTCCGCGCGATCAGCCGCGCGCGCGGCACGAAGTAGTCGGCCTGCGGATCGCCGCCCGCCGCGGTCTCGCGAACGAACCGAAGGAACCGCTGCGCGTCGCGGCGCTGCTCGCGATGCGGCCGCCCGTCGCTGTCCCATCCGAAGACCTCGTCTTCATCGCGGACGAGGAGCTCGCGGCCGCCGGAGTCGCGCGCGAACGTGAAGCGTCCGAGGGCCATCGCCTTCGTGGTCCAGGCGCCGTCGGCGTCTTTTTCGAGCAGCAGAAGGCCGCGTTCTCCGGCCTCGAAGTGCGGCGCGCCGAACACCACGACGCCGAGTTTGCCGACCACTCCGCCGAGCTCCACGACGTCGATTTCCTCGCCGGCCGCAATCGGCCCGGCGATCACCTCGTCGACGTGCATGCGCGTGGAGGTCTCGACGAGTCCGCGCGGCGAGCGGATCGACACCGACTCGCCAGCCGTCACGACAACGATCGAAGGCGCCGAGCGGATCATGTTGCGATCCGTCCCGACGACATACGTCGCGGCGCGGGCGGCGGTCGCGATGAGGAGAAACACCAGGACGAACTTGATGCGCATTCCAGAGTCAACGCGTCACGAGACGCCGCGCGAAGTATGCGGCACCACCGATGCCCACCAGCACGGTCACGATCGCCAGGCCGCGCGCGCTGCCGCTGAACTGCCCCGGATACCGGACCATGTTGAGGACCAGGATGCCGCTGAC
>DASWBH010000247.1:0-2375 GCA_036390755.1 Thermoanaerobaculia bacterium | reverse complement strand
GCGAAGCCCATGCCGTGCAGCAGCCCGAAACAGAACACGACTGCGACACGCCACGGCCTGACGTGCGTCGTGATCACGTTCTCAATGGCGATGTACGCAATGGACAGCGCGATCGCAGGCTCGACGATCCGCGGCGACACGGAGACTGCGCCGTACATCGTCAGGCCGAGCGTAATGGAGTGCGCGGTTGTGAACGCTGTGACCTGCGCGAGCACATCGCGCACTTGTCGCGTCAGCAGAAACATGCCGAGGACGAAGAGGATGTGGTCGAGCCCTTCGGGGATGATGTGGGTGAAGCCGAGGGCGAGGTACTGGCGGATGATGTCGGTGCGCGACGGCTCGACTGTGTGCGACAGCGCATAGGGTGCGCTGGTGGCGTCGGCGTCGATCCACTGCACGCGCCGGGTGAGGGTGCGCCCCTCATCCGCCTTCGGCACCTTCTCCCCGCTTCGCGGGGCGAAGGAGCATTCGTCGACGATCGTCAATGAGTAGGTGCTGTACGCGCGGCGATTGCGCCAGGTGAATGTTCTTGCGCCTTCCGGCACTTGGCCCCAGACCCTCACCCGCGGCTGCGCCGCTGCCCTCTCCCGCACGCGGGAGAGGGCGGAGTCGAAGCGCACTTCCGGTTCGACTCGCGCTGCGCCAGTCACCGTCGCGGTGAACGTGTGGTCGCGGTGGAAGACCACCTCCACTTGCGTTGTGCCGATCTCGTGCGCGAACGCCGGCGCCGCGATCAAAAAGACGATCAGCGCTCGAACGTGACGGACGCCCACAGGCTCTCCCAATCGACGCCGCTGCCGGCCGGCGCCGGCACCATGTAGACCGACTTCACGAGCCACACGCCGCCCTTCGGCAGATGCAGCGTCGCGCGGCCGTGCGCGTCGGTGCGCACGGCGACGCGTGCGTTCGGGTCATCGCGATGAATCGCCGTGACGAGGACGTCGCGCGCGGCCTTGTCCTCGAACACGACGCGCACGCGAAGCGGCTCGCTCGACCACGGGCTCGACTCCGGCACGATGTCGTATCGGAATCCCGGCACGTGCGCGACAGGCATCGACGTCGAGGCGCCCGTGCGCAGCAGCGTCTTCGCGTAACGGAAGAAGTGCTCGCGGTCCGGCTTGTCGATCGCGCCGATCCACGTGATCCCTTCGAGCTTCAGAAACTCGGCGAACTTCGCAGGCGGCAGCTCGACGAAATTCGCCTTGCTGCGATATGCGACGACCGCCACTCCGTTGCGCTCGATGCGCAGCAGGCCGGCCGGATCCTGATGCTCGTAACCCGCGATCGTCGATTCGCCCGCGGACGTGCGAACGACGAACGAGTCGATCAGCTCCGAACTGCGAGGCACAGGATCGCCCATGAAATCCTGACCGACTCGCAGCGCGAGCATGACGGTCTGGCCGACCGGCGGTCTGAATGTCGACGGCTCGATCCAGAAGTCGTGGGCAAAGGCGTTCGTCGCGAGGAGCAGGAGCGCGGCAGCACAGATCGTTCGCACGGCGTCTCTACGCGCGGGATCTCGAATCGGATTTAAGATCGTGCCGTCCCGATGCCCGACCAACCGCTCTGCGACGCGGCTCTCGCGGGGAACAGCTTCGCCTTCGGCGCTGCTTACGATCGGTATGCGCCCGTCCTTTACGGCCTTCTGCTGCGGATCCTCCGCGACGCGAGCGACGCGCAGGAGATCCTGCAGGAGACATTTCTCAGCGCGTGGAATGACGCGCGGAAGTTCGATCCGTCGCGTGCGAGCGAGCTCGCCTGGCTCATCTCCATGGCCCGCAGCCGCGGAATCGACCGCCTCCGTGCGCGTCAGCGGCGCGGACAGCGCGAGGAAGATGCGGCGCGGGAAATCTCAATGGCCGCGGCGAACGTAGATGCTTCGGGTGATCCTGCCGCGATCAACGAGATCCGCACCGCGGTGCGCGGAGCGCTGCAGGAACTTCCCGAAGCTCAGCGCAAAGCGCTCGAGCTTGCATACTTCGACGGGCTCTCGCAATCCGAGATCGCCACGCGCCTCGGCGAGCCCCTCGGCACGATCAAGACGAGAACGAACCTGGCCATGAAGAAACTACGCGAGCGCCTCGGCGCTTTCAGAATGCGATGACCCACGAGGAGTTCCAGCAGCTAGCCGCGCTCGACGCGCTTCAAGCGGCCTCGCCGGAGGAAGTGGCGGAGCTGCGCCGGCACCTCGCCACCTGTGACGAGTGCCGCAAAGTCGCCGGCGAGCTTCAGGAGAGTGCGGCCATGCTGGCGCTCAGCGCGGATTCAGTCGCGCCGCCGCCGCGCGTCCGCCAGCAGCTCATGCGGTCACTGACGCGCGTCGAGCGCCGGCCAGCGACGCAGTGGTGGATGGCCGCGGCCGCGGCGGTGCTGCT
>DASWBH010000246.1:0-3149 GCA_036390755.1 Thermoanaerobaculia bacterium | reverse complement strand
GCCGCCATCATCACCGGCGGCTCGCGAGGCCTCGGATTCGAGATCGCGGAAGGTCTGGCCGAGGCCGGTGCGGGGTTGATGCTGTGCGCGAGGCGAGAACAGTGGCTCACGCCGGCCATCGATGCAATGCGTCAGCGCGGTTTCCGCGTGGAAGGCCGTCTTTGCGACGTCACCGACCCGCAGCAGGTACAGGAAGTTGTCTCTGAGACGATGCTGAAATTCGGTCGCGTCGACATTCTCGTCAACAACGCCGGCGTGTCGTGGGGTGAGCGGCCGGAAACGATGACGCTCGACCACTGGCATCGCGTGCTCGACACGAATCTCACCGGTGCGTTTCTCTTCGCGCAGGCTGCCGGACGCGAGATGCTGAAAACGAAGAGCGGATGCATCATCAACGTCGCGTCAGTGGCCGGCCTGCGTTCGTCAGTGGCCGGGCCGCATTACGCGGGATATGTTGCGAGCAAAGCCGGTTTGATGGGATTGACGCGCGAGCTCGCGGCCACATGGGGGCCGCACGGGATTCGCGTCAACGCCATCGCGCCGGGGTATTTTCATTCGCGGCTCGCCGATCCGGTGATCGGGCTGGTCGAGCCGGCCCTCAAGTCGCGCAATCCGATTCCGCGCGTCGGCGAGGCGGGCGAGCTGAAAGGCGTCGCCGTCTTTCTGGCGTCGAATGCATCGAGCTACATCACGGGACAGGTGATCGCCGTCGACGGCGGCGCCACGATCGTTTAGAGGAGGCGTCATGACCGAACATTCTCCTTACGCGGCGAGACCGTGGATCGATCACTACGACTACTGGGTACAGCCGCACATGAATTATCCGAAACGACCGCTCGGGGAAATCCTGCGGATCGCCGCGGCGGATGTGCCCGACAGCCCCGCCACCGCATTCCTCGGCGCGAAACTCACCTGGGCGGGGATCCGCGACCGCGCCGATCGTCTTTCGACCGCCCTCGCTCGAATGGGAATCGGCAAGAACGACCGCGTCGGCATCATGCTGCCGAATTGTCCGCAGTACGTGATCGCCGCGTTCGCGATTCTGCGCATCGGCGCGATCGTCGTGAACGTCAATCCTCTGTATACGCCACGCGAGATCGCCGTTGTGGCGCGCGACTCCGGCATGCGGATGCTGATTGTGCTCGACCTGCTCGCGCCGGCAGCGCTGGCCATCAGGGATCAGACATCGATCGAGTCGATCGTGATCACGTCGGCGGGCGAGTACAGCGCCGCTGCAGCCGAATGCGGCCGCGTCGAAGGCACGCAGCGGCTGTGCGACATCCTCGCAGGCGTCAGCGTGCCCGACCTTCCCCGCGTCAGCATCGATCCCGAAAACGACGTCGCCGTCCTTCAATACACCGGCGGAACGACCGGCGTACCGAAAGGCGCGATGCTGACGCATTACAACATCTTCGCGAATGTCATTCAGACGACCGTGCTGCACCACCCTGATCAGCGCCGCGGCGAAGAACGGGTGCTGCTTGTCATCCCGTACTTTCACATTTACGGATTCACAGTCGGACTGATGTCTGTCGCATGGCAGGGCGGCCTGCAGATCCTCATTCCGAAGTACGACGTCGACGCGCTCCTCAATGCCATCCGCGATTACGCGCCGACGTACTTTCCTGCCGTACCCACGATTTACGTTTCGCTGCTCAATCATCCGAAAGCGCGCGAGTACGGCATCGGCCGCATCCGCGCGTTCAACAGCGGATCGGCACCGCTGCCGGTTGAAGTGATCGACCAATTCGAGCGGATGACCGGCGGCACTCTCAATGAGGGTTACGGACTCTCCGAAGCGTCCCCCGTGACGCACACGACGCCGGGACTCTCGCGGCGGAAGCCGGGCAGCATCGGGATTCCGCTCCCTGACACCGACATCAAAGTCGTCGATCTCGAGCGCGGCACGAAGGAACTGCCCGTCGGAACCGACGGCGAGCTGTGCATCGCCGGACCGCAGATCATGAAGGGCTACTGGAACCGTCCCGATGAGACAGAGATCGCGCTGCGCAAGGACGACGACGGACGCACGTGGCTCTACACCGGCGACGTCGCGCACATGGACGAAGACGGCTACTGCTACATCGCCCAGCGCAAGAAGGACATGATCATCGTCTCCGGCTTCAACGTCTATCCGTCGGAAGTGGAGTCGGTGCTCTTCGCTCATCCCGCTGTGATGGAGGCCGTCGTCATCGGTGTGCCGCACCGCTATTACGGCGAAGTGGTGAAGGCATACGTCGTCCCGAAGCCGGGCACGCAGGTCAGCGAACAGGAACTGAAGAGCCACTGCATCGCGAACCTCGCGGAGTTCAAGCGGCCGGTCGAGATCGAGATCCGCGACTCGCTGCCGAAGTCCGCAGTCGGTAAAGTGCTCCGCCGCGAGCTGCGCGAGGAAGAGAAGCACCGGCGCACGGAGGCAACGGTGGAGAAAGCATGACGCGAACGATTCAGCGGGTTGTCGTCATCGGTTCAGGCACGATGGGCGGCGGCATCGCCGCGCATTTCGCGAACGCCGGCGTACCGGTCTACCTGCTCGACATCTCCGACAAGATCGTCGTCGCGTCGCTCGAGCGGCTGAAGAAATCGAAGCCGCCGGCATTCTTCACGCCTGACACCGCCGATCTCGTGACGATCGGCGCACTCGACGAGCACGAACAGTGGATCGGCGAAGCCGACTGGATCATCGAGGCGATCGTCGAGGAGATGCAGCCGAAGCGCGATCTCGTCGCGCGGCTCGACCGCCTGCGCAAAGCCGGCAGCATCGTTTCGAGCAACACGTCCGGCCTGCCCATCTCGCAGATCGCCGCCGGCACCTCCGCCTCCTTCCGCCGCAACTTCCTCGGCACCCATTTCTTCAATCCGCCGAGGTACATGAAGCTGCTGGAAGTGATTCCGACGAGCGAGACGGATCCGGATGTCGTCGCCTTCGTCCGCGACTTCGCCGGGCGCCGCCTCGGCAAAGGCGTCGTGATCTGCAAGGACACGCCGAACTTCATCGCGAACCGGCTGGCGTCGATCGGCGGCGCCTCGCTGGTCGATTTCGTTCTCGCCAACAAGTACACGATCGAAGAGACGGATGCGATCGCCGGTCCGCTGATCGGCCGCCCGAAAACTGCCGCGTTCCGTCTGCAGGATCTCGTCGGACTCGA
>DASWBH010000245.1:0-6741 GCA_036390755.1 Thermoanaerobaculia bacterium | reverse complement strand
GAGCACGGGAACGCGATGCCGAGGAACTCGGAGCGCTCGATCTTCTGCCGGAACTCGGCCGGTGCGGCGAGCGTCCGGTAGGAGTCAGACATTGCGGTACGCCGAGACGTAGCGGTTGCCGCGCAGAAAGAACCGCAACGGCCAGAACGCCGCGTCGCCGGCACCCTCGACGCCGATGCGCGGGCTCACAGCGATATCGGCGTCGGTGACGTCGATGCCACGCTTCGTCAGGAAGAGACGATCGCCGCGGAGGCTCTCGCCGTCGAGGCTTTTGTCGATCGCGAGCGCCGCGCACAATTTGCCCGGCCCGTTCATCAGGTCGTAATCCCGTTTCGCCTTCGGCCGTCGTTTGCGCATCTCTTCGATGCCTCGCAACGGTTCGGCCGCGCGTAGCAGAACCGCTTCGGCGAGGTCCGCTTCCTGCGTGACTACGTTCATGCACCAGTGCATCCCGTACGTGAAGTAGACGTACGCATGGCCGCCTTCGAGATACATCGACTCGTTTCGGGCGGAGCGCAGTCCCCGGCGCGCGTGGCTGGCCGAATCGTTCGCGCCGAGATAGGCCTCGACCTCGACGAGCCGCACCGAGAGCAGCTCGTCTCCGATGCGCCGCCAGAGCACGCATCCGAGAAGCGAGCGCGCGACGGTGACGGTGTCCCGGAGGAAGAACGCGACCGGCAGCTTCGCGCGGCTCATTCCGGCTGCATGGATCGCGCTTCGCCACGGCGGTCGAGCTGGCCCTCGCTGACGTAGCGACCGATGAGCTCGAGCAGATCGCGATGCACGCCTGGAGGAGCGCCGACGATGTTGCCGCGCTCGAGCCATCGGCCTCCGCCGGAGAAGTCGCTGATCACGCCGCCGGCTTCCTCGACGAGAAGCGATCCGGCGGCGACATCCCACGGCGCGAGATGCAGCTCGAAGAAGCCGTCGAAAATGCCGGCCGCGGTGTAAGCGAGATCGAGCGCGGCCGAGCCGGCGCGGCGAACCCCTTTTGCGATACGAATCACATTCTCAAATATCCGGCAATAAACCGATACGTATTCTTGTGCACGAAAGGGAAAGCCGGTGGCGAGGAAGGATCCTTCCGCGTGCTCCTGATCCGAAACGCGCATCCGCTCTCCGTTCCGAAACGCGCCACCTCCACGCTCGGCGGTGAAGAACAGCTCGCGCAGCGGTTCGTACACCAGCCCAGCCGTCATCTCCGTTCCGGTGCGCAGCGCGATCGAGACCGACCAGACCGGAAAATGCTGCAGGTAGTTCGATGTGCCGTCGAGCGGATCGATGATCCACGTTCTTCCGCTGTTTCCCGCCGACGCTCCGGTTTCCTCGGCGAGAAACGCATCGCCGGGCGACAGCTCGTGCAGACACGACATGATCGCCTTCTCGCTTTCGCGGTCGGCCGCGGAAACCCAGTCGTTCCGTGCTTTTACGTGCGCGTCTTCTTTGCCCAGGTCTTCCCAGTAGTGGAGCAGGACGGCGGCACCGCGCCGCGCGGCCTCGGTGGCGATCTCGATATCGTTCAAACGGCCGTGATTCTAGTCGACTGAGGTAGGGAAGCCGGACGGTGTAGCATCTCCTCCACAGTGTCCATGAGAGGGGCCTCCCGGCGTAGCGATGCGGTGGAGGTGTCGCTGCAGAATTTCTGCTGGCCGCGTGCCGCGATGGCGACGCTGCGCCATCCGACGCTGCCGTGGTTCGAGCAATTCGCGCGCGTCGTATCGCTGAACGCGACACCGCTCGCCGATGTGCGGAGCCTCGGCGCTCGCGATCGGTTGTCGCTCACCGGACAGTTCGCCGCACACATCGCTGTCCTGCAGTTCGCCGGCGTTGCTGACAGCGACTTCGATCCGGCGGAATGGGCGGTGGTCAGAAAACGCGGTAGCGATTGCCGGCTCGTTCGCACTGCTGCCCGACCGGGTGGCGACGCCCCGACGCCGCTCGAGAACATCCAGGAGCTCGCCCGCTTTGTCGATGCGCCGCAACTCGAAGTGCTGCGGCAGTCGTGGACGCGCGCAGAGACCGTCTTCGCGGAGGTGTACCGCCGCCTTCGCAGCGATGCGACGGCGGATCTGCAGTGGACGCGCCGCTGCGCGATCGCGCAGATTCTCTCGCCCGGAGCCGCGGCGCTGCAGGCGATGTGGAGCGGCGAAGGGCCGCATTTCGCGGACGACGTCGACGCGTTTGCCGCCTGCGCAGCTCTCGACGATTCGGCGTCGCTCGCAGTGATCGGGAGCGAGTTCCCGATTCAGCGTTATGCAGCTCTCGCAGCGCTCGATCCGTCGGTGGTCGGTGCCGAACTCTCGCCTGCCGCGGTCGCGGACCGTTTGCTCGAACGGTTCTCGTCGAAGCGCCACGTGATCGTCGTCTCCGGGAATCTCGACGATGACTCGGCGCATGTCGTCGGCATCCTCGGCAATGGCCGAGAGACGGCCGAGGTCGCGCCTCGACGATGGCTCGTGCTCTCCACGCGAATGGCAGCGCAGCGCGCGATCGAGGATCGCCTCACGGCGATTCCCAATCCGGGCGCGTGGCTCGACGAGTTCACCGCATCGGACGCGTACGACGACTTCCTGCACTGCGGAGCGCTGCCCGTTGACGACGGCTCGTTCGCGGCGACACCCGAGCCGCGCCGCTCGTTCATCGCCGCGCTGGCGCTCCTCGGCACCGTGATTCCGCGCAGACTCGCGGGCGATTTCCTCCGTCAGTTCCTGTTCGACCACGCGCTCGACGAGCTCGTGATCCACGACATCACTTCGGTCGACGACCAGTACTTCCGCTTCGCATCCGAAGCAGTGCGCGAGCACTGTGCGCGTCACATCCCCGAGGCGTCGCGGCCGGCGCTCTGTCGCGCCGCAGCGTCGGTCGCCGATCCGCTCCGCGCGGTGCTCCTGCTGCTCGAGATCGGCGAGACCTCAGAAGCGATCGACCGCCTCGGCACGTTCCAGCCGTCGAGCGCTGAGGAGACCGTACGGACGCTCAGCCGCGTCCCGCGGCAGCTGTTGACGGCGCCGCTGGCGCGCATGCTCGGCAACGCGTACGTCGATGCCGGTCGCTATCGTGACGCCCGAGAGGTTGCACCACTGCTCGTGGAAGATGACCGTGAACTGCTCCTGGCGCGTTGCGAGCGCCGCACCGGCGAGTACGCACCGGCGCTTGCTCGTCTCGAAAGGGTATCAACGCCGTCGTTCAACGCGTCGATCCTTCGTGCCGAGCTGCTGCGCCTCACCGGTCGTGTTCACGAATCTCGCGAAGTGCTCGCATCGGCCGATGCGCAGAACGACGAGCAGACGATGCGGCTGGCGTACGAGCGTGCGGTTCTCGCGCTCGACTCAGACGAGAGCGTGGATGCCGATCGGCTCCCGCAAAATCACTATTTCGCGAAACGGTTCGCGACGTATGAGGCGCTGACTCGCGGCGATTTCGAAACGGCAGAGCGGTTCGCAGCGGAGTCGGTCGAGGCGGCGCGATGTGCAACGGAGCGCATCGACGGCTGCCTCGATCGGGTGTTCGCGTCATTCTCGACCGGCCATTGGGGCGAGACGCGCGCGATCGCGCTCGAAGCGCTGGCGATCGTCGACGAAGCGCAAGGCGACCGCGCCGCAGCGGGCGTTCTCTTCACGTTGACGTTCGTGGAAATCGACGACGCCCGCTGGTCGCCGGCCTCGCAGCGGATCCGCCGGCTGCGCGACTACTACGCACATGACGAGCTGCGCCTCGCCGAGGTCGATCTGCTCTCCGGCTATCTCGAATTCGCACGCGCTCGTTTCGACGAGGCGCGTCGCACGATCGAGTCGTTGCTGGGAAGAGGCGATCTCCTGCCGCAGATTCGCGAGGCCGCAGCGCTGATCGTCGACGAGATCGATTGGATCCAGCAGCAGCGCACGCCGTTGCGCTCGACGGGCAGGTCGTGCAACCGCGAGCTCGACGACCGCCACCGGCTGATGCGCATGCGACGGGGACTCGCGTCCGAACCGATCGAGGACGAATTCCTGTCCCAGTTGGCGCAATGGACGCCGCAGAGCGAAGCGCCGCGCGCGTCGGCGAGATCGGAGAAGCTGAAGTTGTTGCGGTCCGCGCTCGCGGCTGGGCGCCGGGACGTCGCGGAGGACATCGCGGAGGAGCTCTCGATTCAGCTGCCCGAAGCGGCGCCCGCGCTTCCGGCGCTCGACCTCGAAATCCTTCGCACGGCCGCTGTGGCCGAGTACCCGTTCCGTGCGAGCACGTTCCCAATCGCCTGGTGCCACGCCACACGCAACCGGCTCGGCCAGTGGGCGCAGGACGGTTCGCGCAGCTTCGATGCCGCTGCGTTCGATCGCATCGCAACATCGCTCGAGCCGGACTGGCTGCGCTGCAGCGATCGCGAGCTGCTCTTCCTCGAAGGCTCGCACGCGTGGCCGGAGACCTCTCGCGATGCGATCGGGTCGCTGTTCCGCACGCGCGCCGAAAATCATCGACTGCGCCGCATCGTGGAACAGGAAGAAGCGCCCGCTGCCGCACACGACGACCGCGTCGACGGAATGGTCGGCGAGTCCGCAGCGATGCGCAGCGTTTTCGCACTCATCGAGCGCATCGGTCCGCGTGACGTCGCCGTCTGCGTCCTCGGCGAATCGGGTACAGGCAAGGAGCTGGTCGGCCGCGCGATTCACCGCGCATCATTGCGCCGGCACAAGCCGTTCACCGCGATCAACTGCGCCGCGCTTCCCGACAGTCTCGTCGAGAGCGAGCTGTTCGGCCACATGCGCGGTGCGTTCACCGGCGCCGATCGGGATCGCGCCGGCGTGATCGAGACAACCGACGGCGGCACTCTTTTCCTCGACGAGATCGGCGAGATGCCGCTCGCCGCTCAGGCGAAGCTGCTGCGATTTCTGCAGGACGGCGAGTTCCGTCGCGTCGGCGACACGCTGAATCGCACGGCGGACGTGCGCATCGTCAGCGCGACGAACCGCAAGCTCGAAGCGGCGGTCGAGGAGGGGCGCTTCCGCGAAGACCTCTACTACCGCATCCGCGGCGTCGACATCGCGCTTCCTCCGCTGCGCGAACGCGGCGGCGACGTGATGCTCATCGCGCAGCACTTCCTCGCGCGCGAACGGGCGCGGCATCGGTCGGGCCCGCAATCCTTCACTTCCGAGGTGGAGATGCTGCTGCAGTCGTACAACTGGCCGGGCAACGTCCGCGAGGTGCAGAACGCGATTCGCGCCGCGCACGCGATGGCGGGTGAGGCCCACGAGATCGACATCGAGCATCTCCCGGAGCGGCTGCGCAACGTCCAGCCTGCGCGCGTCACCATTGGCTCGTATCAGGACGCGGTCGCGCGCTTCCGTCGCGAACTCATCGTGAAGTCGCTGCTCGAAGCGGCGGGCAATCAGAATCGCGCCGCAGCGCTGCTGAAGATCTCCCGGCAGGCACTCGCTTACCAGATCCGCGAGCTCGGCATCATGGTTGGGAAACCGTCACCGCGCGCACGCGTTTAATCAAACCGCCGCCGCTTAGAATTGCGGCACCTGATGATCGGCCGGCCCCGCCACAGAACGTGGGTTCTTTTCGCCGCGCTTGCCACCGCGTCGCGATGCGCGCTGTACACCGATGTGTCGATCGAGCCGCTGAGCGTCATCCCGTCGAAGATCGAGCGCGGCTCGGATGTCGAGGACATGGTCCGCCATGCCGACTACCTTCGCGCGATCGAGCTCGCGCCGTCGATCGACGCACAGTCTCGCAAGAGCGCACGCGAGCTCGTCGCCCTCGGCCACGCCGAGCTGGCGGCGAATCGCACTGACCTCGCGAGGCTCTACTTTCACGAGGCGATCGCGATGGCGCCATTCCACACCGTCCATGCAGACGCGGCGTGGGGCATTTCGCAGGCCGACTATCTCGACAACAGCTTCGAGACGAGCCTGGAATGGGCTCACGTCGCCATCGACCGCGGGATGACCATTCTCCAGTGGCACCTCGACTACATGCGTGCGCTCTCGAACGTGCAGGTGTATCGGCTCGCCGCCGGTCCGCGCTCGGCCGAATTGCGGATGCACATGGGTCGGCCGGACGTCCCGCGCATCGACACGCGCATCAACAAGGCGCCGTCACCGGTCTCGGCCGTCATCGACTCCGGTGCGGTGCTCTCGATCGTCTCGCAACGCCTCGCGGCGCAGGTTCCGGTCAGACGGCTGCAGACGTCGCGCGGCACGTTCTACGGTCTTCTCGGCGAGCCGATCCCCGTCGACTTCGGACTCATCGACACGCTCGAGCTCGGAGACATGGTCGTCGAGAACGTGCCGGTCGCGATCATGCCCGACGACAAGATGCGCTTCTTCGTTACCGGCAAGAAAGAATTCAGAATCGATTTCCTCCTCGGCGCGAATCTGCTGAAGGAGTTCCGGCTCGACTTCGACTTCGGCAGCGCCCGGCTCACGTTTACGAAGCTCACATCGGCCGACAAGAAACCGGCGGCCGATCAGAACCTGTTTCTCGACGGGTTCCGGCCCTACGTTCGCGGCACGATCAATCGGCACGGCTGGTTCCTCTTTGTGCTCGACACCGGATCGGAGGTGACGTTCCTCAACGAGGCCCAGCTCGCGTCGATGCCGATCAACACGCTCGCGCCGCGCGTCCACTCCGCGACACTGCAAGGCCTCGGCGGCGCGAAGAAACGCGGAGCGAAGGTCGAGCAGGTCGAGATCGGCGTCGACAAATGGGCCGGCGCATTTCGAACGCTGCCGATGTACAGCGGGTCGGAAGGGGAGCACG
>DASWBH010000244.1:0-3286 GCA_036390755.1 Thermoanaerobaculia bacterium | reverse complement strand
CGGATGCCGATGACCGGAGTCGCGTTCTCCTCCAGGTACTCGGCCAGGCGAATCTCTCGGGTCTCGCCCTGGTGCGTGGAGCTCGGGTCGGCGTCGATGTAGTGGCCGTTGATCTGGTAGGGGACAAAGCCGAGGGAGGTGAGGGACGGAGGCTCCACGATGGGCATGTCGTTGGTCGTCCTGATCGTCGGCGCGGTGATCACCGACCCTGCGCTCGAGCCCATGTACAGCATGCCGCTCTTCACGCGCGTCCGAATCGCGTCGAGCAGATCGAGCTCGTACAGCGTCTTCAGGAGCCGGAACGTGTTGCCGCCGCCGACGAAGATCGCGTCCGCGTCGAGATCCTTCGCGCCGCGAACCTGCACGACGTCGTATCCGAGTCGCCCGAGCCGCTCGCGCACTTTGGCCGCGTATGCGTCGCGGTCGAAGAGGGCAAACGGCACGAACGCGACGCGTTTTGTGCCGCTGAGGAAATCGCGGATCTGCGGCTCAGCGTGGTCGAGGTAGCCGTAGCCGTGAACCACCGAGGACGAGATCAGAAGGAGACGCAACGTTCACCTCCCGAGGAGAACGGCGGCGGACCATGGCCGATTGGGGACGAAGCGCTTCGGATCCGAGATCCTGGCGAAGAAACGGAGAAGAGGACCGACGCGGCGAAGGCGCGCGGCATTGTGAAGATTCGATTCGAAATCGAGGACGTGCCAGCCGTACTGCTCGAAGAACTCCGGACCTTCGGCCGGCGCGAATTGCAGCGGCGCACCGGCCGCCTCCAGTCGCTGTCCGACCTGCTTCCGGATCATTTGGAGGATGCGCGGCGAAGAGAGATCGGTCACCCAGCGCCGGAACGTGGGCACGGCGGCGAGATCCTGCGCGAGTCCGGCAACTTGTTCGCGAGTCAGATAGATCAACAGACCTTCGCAGGCGATGAGCGCTTTCTGCGCCCGGCTGCCCAATCGCGCGAATACCGAGCGGCGCGCCGCGACGTCGGCGAGATCGAGGCGGATCCGTTCGAGGCGACAGTTCGGTTTCGCACTCCCGAGGATCTGCTCCTTGTAATCGAGAATCTCCGGCAGATCGATCTCGATCCATTGCAGCGAGGAAGGAAGCTCCATCCGATACGGCCGCGCGTCGAGACCGGCGGCGAGATTGATGACCATGTCCGCGCCGTTGTCGATCTCCTGGCGGATGTAGCGGTCGGCGAGGTACGTGCGCATCGAGTACGCCCACTCGTGCCGCGCGGTTTTTGCGATCGACGCGAAGATCTGCTCACCGCGATCGCCGGCCAGGCGCCGCGCGAACGGATCTTTGAAGAGCGCGTGCGGGCGCTCCGTCTCGAGCGCGCGGTAGATCGCCACCCATCGCGCGGTGTCGGAGATGTTGTGGATCGTCGAGTCCGTCATTCGCTTCCGATCACCCATTTCTCGAAATTCTCTTCCGGCAGCTCGCGCACGAATCGCGACGGTTCCATCAGCACGTCCATTCCTCCGCGGTCGCGCGCCATCACGGGGAAGACCAGATACAACTCCTGCTTCGCGCGCGTCAGGGCGACGTAGAAGAGGCGGCGCTCTTCTTCTTCGCCGGGGATGACGAGCTCGATTGTTGAGTTGTCGGTTGTCGGTTGTCGGTTATCGGCCGTTTCGCCTTCGAGCAAAGCGACGTCGAAGGCGGGATGCACCTTCGTTCTGTCGACGCGGATGATGCCGCCGGGCACGCGCAACGCGCGCTGCGACGGGAATCGGCCGTCGGCGAGCCAGATCAGGAAGACGCACCGCCACTCGAGCCCCTTCGCCTGATGCACCGAGCTCAGGACGATCTTCTCGTCCTCGGGGCCGACCACGGCGACGTCTTCGCCGGCGATCGGATTCGCCAGCGCGACTTCGTTCAGGAACTGCTCGACGTCCTCATATCGCAGCGCGTACTGCGAGAGCTGTTCGAGATCGTCGAGACGAGCCTGCGCGTTCGCGAATTTCGAGCGCGCGTAGTCGGCGTAGCCGCGGTCGACGACGATGCCGATCGACTCGGCCGGATTGCGGAGCATGGCGTCGGTGGAGATCAGCTTCAGCACTGCGCGCAGCGATCCGATCGAAGCGCCGCTGCCGCGTCCGCCGGCTTCGACGCCGCGCAGGAAGGCGTCGAGCGGATTGTGGGCCGCGCTGATCTGCGTCCACACCTGCGCCGCCGTCTTCTCGCCGATTTTCGGGTACAGCTTGAGGACGCGCTTCCACGCCAGCTCGTCGCGCGTGTTCGTCACGATCTTCAGATACGAGATCACGTCTTTGATGTGCGCCTGCTCGAAGAAGCGCACGCCGCTGCGGATCTCGTACGGAATCAGGTTCCGCGTCAGCTCCATCTGCAGCTCGAGCGATTGGTAGTGCGACCGGTAGAGCACGGCGATGTCGCTGAGCTTCTCGCCCTCGTCGCGCAGCTCGAGGATGCGCTGGGCGACGAACTTCGCCTGCTCGAACACATCGTCGACGCCGACGACCGCCGGCAGCGGACCGTCGCCGCGCACGGCCCGCAACTCCTTCCGGAACTGGAACCGGTTCTTGGCAATCGAGTTGTTCGCCAGCTCGAGGATCTGCCGGGTCGACCGGTAATTCGTCTCGAGTTTGAAGATCTGCGCGTCGGGAAAGCGGAGCGGGAACGTGAGGATGTTCTCGAACGACGCGCCGCGAAACGAGTAGATCGACTGCGCGTCGTCGCCGACGACCATCACGTTTCTGCGAATCTCCGACATACCGTCGACGATGTCGGCCTGCAGCTTGTTCGTGTCCTGATACTCGTCGACGAGGAGGTAACGGAACTGCCGTTTGAGCGCGCCGGAGAACTCCGGGAAGTCGTCGAGCAGCACTTTCCAGTTCAGGAGCAGGTCGTCGAAGTCCATCGCGTTCGCTTCGCGCTTCCGTTCCTTATAGCGACGGAACACGCCGACCATCTCCTCCTTGTAGAGTGCGAAATGGGGGAAATTCTGCTCGAGATGGAGCTCCAGCGGCGTTCGCGTATTGAGCACGAACGAGTAGATGTCGAGCAGCACGTCACCTTTCGGGAAGCGCCGTTCGAGTGTCTTGATGCCGAGGGACGAGACTGCGGACTCCATCATCTCCTTGGCGTCTTCGTCGTCGAGGATCGTGAAATTCGACCGGTAGCCGAGGGGCTCGGCGTAGCGGCGGAGGAGGCGGTTGCCGGTGGAGTGGAACGTGCCGCCCCAGATGCGGCGCGTGTCGATCGTGACCAGTTGCTCGACGCGCGAGAGCATCTCCCGCGCGGCCTTGTTCGTGAACGTGAG
>DASWBH010000243.1:0-4999 GCA_036390755.1 Thermoanaerobaculia bacterium | reverse complement strand
CTGCTGAATCGCCGTCCTGACGCGACGGAGCGCCTGCTCGCGTTCGCCGATCAGGTCAAGGGGCAGACGGCGACGGGCGCACGCGCCGGCGAAGCGTGGCGCAACAACCCTGTCGAGGAGCGGCTCTCGCACGCGCTCGTCAAGGGCATCATCGATCACCTCGAAGAGGACCTCGAAGAAGCGCGCGGCAGGCATCCGAGCGCGCTGCAGATCATCGAAGGTCCGTTGATGGACGGCATGAACGTCGTCGGCAACCTCTTCGGCTCCGGAAAGATGTTCCTTCCGCAGGTGGTGAAGAGCGCGCGTGTGATGAAGAAAGCCGTCGCCTATCTGCTCCCGTACATGGAAGCGGAGAAGGCTGCAGCCGGCGATCACTCCGCCCGTGGCAAAGTGCTGATGGCGACGGTCAAAGGCGACGTCCACGACATCGGAAAGAACATCGTCGGCGTCGTCCTCGGCTGCAACAACTACGCGGTGATCGATCTCGGCGTCATGGTCCCGGCGGAGAAGATCCTCAACACCGCGATCGAGGAGAAGGTCGACATCATCGGACTCTCCGGCCTGATCACGCCGTCGCTCGACGAGATGGTCCATGTCGCGCGCGAGATGGAGCGCCGCGGATTCACGGTGCCGCTGCTCATCGGCGGGGCGACGACGAGCAAGCTGCACACGGCCGTGAAGATCGCGCCGAAGTACAGCTCTGCGGCGGTACACGTGCTCGACGCCTCGCGCGCCGTGGGCGTCGTCAGCTCGCTTCTCAGCAGCGAGAAACGCGGCGAGTTCGTGCGCAACATCAAAACGGAGTACGACCGCCTGCGCAGCGAGCAGGAATCGCGGCAGAGCGATCGCGTACTCGTATCGATCGAGGACGCGCGGCGGCGCAAGCTGCGCCTCGACTTCCCTCCCGCCGAACGCCCGCCGTTCCTCGGATCGCGCGTGCTCGACGACGTCGACCTGGCCTCGATCGAGCCGTTCATCGACTGGACACCGTTCTTCCACACATGGGAGCTGCGCGGCCGTTACCCGGACATCGTGAACGAGCCGCGCGCGAAGGAGCTGTTCGACGACGCGCGCAAGCTGCTCGCCGAGATCGTCGAGAAACGACTGCTGAAAGCGCGCGCCGCGTACGGCTTCTGGCGCGCGAACGCGGCCGGCGATGACATCGAGCTGTACGACGATTCGCGCCGGATCGCCACGATTCATACGCTGCGTCAGCAGCAGGAGCACAGCGGGCCGCACATCGCGCTCGCGGACTTCGTCGCACCGAAGGAAAGCGGCGTGACCGATTACCTCGGCGCATTTGCGGTGACGGCCGGAATCGGCGTCGACGAGCTCGTCGCACGTTTTAACCGCGATCACGACGACTACAACAGCATCATGACCAAGGCGCTCGCGGACCGTCTCGCCGAAGCGCTCGCCGAGAAGCTCCATCGCGACGTGCGCACCGGGTGGTACGCACGCAACGAGAAGCTCTCGACCGATGAGCTGATCGGCGAGAAATATCGCGGGATCCGTCCGGCGCCTGGCTATCCCGCATGCCCCGATCACACCGAGAAAAGGACGATCTTCAAACTCATCGATGCCGATCGCGCGGGCATTCATCTGACGGAGTCGTGTGCGATGACTCCGGCGGCTTCAGTCAGCGGACTCTATTTCGCCCATCCGCAGGCGAAGTACTTCGCCGTCGGAAAAATCGGACGCGATCAGGTCGTCGACTACCAGGGCCGCAAGCAGATGACTCTAGCGGAAGTGGAGCGCTGGCTCGCGCCGGTTCTTGCGTACGAGCCGGAAGCGATACCAGCGCTGGTTTGAGGTTCGGGGATTACTGGCGCGAACCGTCGACGCCGCTGCCGGAATTCACCTGCTGCACGACGACGTGCTGAAACTGTCCGTCCGGTGAATCGAAGTAGGTCACGATGCGCAGAGAAACGGGACCGTTCACGCCGACGATCGATTCGCTCGCGACCGCAGGAACCCAGAAGCCGACGACCTGCGTCTGATCGGGCAGGATGATCGTCTTGAACGGCCGCGACGTCTGCTCCACCGTGTAAGCGCCTACGCCGAGGGAGACGACGGAGACCTGTTTGAGAGTGATCGGCTTGGCGGCCTTGTTCAGCACGTGCAGCACGTACTGCACCGGAATCGCGCCCTGGACGTGAGCGGCGACGATCGGCACGGCGTTGACCTGCTCGATGGCGAGCTCCGGCCTGGGGATGTTGACCTTCGAGTTCCCCTTTCCGCTATCGGACTGCATCGAGGAGCAGGAGGCGAGAACGAGCAGAACAGCGAAGAGCGAAGCTGACTTCGACATGCCGATCCTCCCGAGGTGCGAAGGAGCTACTGTAGTCCAAAAACGAAAAAGGGGAACCACCTCGATGGTTCCCCTGAGAGCTGAAAGCTGACAGCTATTTCACGTACTTCAGCATTTCCTTCGCCGTCGCGGCATCTTTGCCGTTCGGGTCGAGGTCAATGTACTTCTGCAGGTTCGACTTCGCGTCGGCGTTCTTCCCGGCGCGGACGTAGAGCATGCCGAGCTCGTAGTATGCCGGTGCGAACTTCTCGTCGGCGGCGATGGCATTCTTCAGAAGCGGCTCAGCCTCTGCATCCTTCCCACTGTTGATGAGCTTTGCGGCGTCATTGAACATCAGGCCCGCATTCGCCGGAAGCTTCTTCCGGACCTCGTCGGCTTTCGCCTTGTTGCCGGTTGCGGTGTAGCTCTCGAACAGCACGGCGTACATGTCGGTTTCGTCCGGATCGAACGTGAGGGCCTTGTTCGCGTCCTCGATCGCCTTCGCGTAATTCTTCGTCCGCGCGTTCAGCTTCGCGAGCGCCTGCCAGCCCGCGGCCAGATCGGGCTTCGCTGCCACTGCCTCTTCGAACTTCGCCAGCGCCTCGGCGTCCTTCCGGTCGTTCGCCAGCGCAGCGCCCTCGTTGTAGGCGAGCACGGCCGGATCGACTTTGATCTCACCCGCCGGGATCACGACCTTGCCGCCAGGGGTGAGTTCGATGTCGCGCGTGTTCGGCTCGCCGAGCTTCAGCTTGGCCGTCTCTTCATAGGACTGATAACCCGGAGCCGAGAACGTGAACTTGTACCGAAGCGTGCCGTCGAGCAGAAAGATGGCGTACGTACCGTCGTTCTTGACTTTGTAATCCTGTTTGAAGGTCTTGCCTTCGATCGCAGTCACATTGATGGAGGCGTTCTCGACCGGCTTCTTCGTCACCGAGTCGGTGATCTTTCCGGTGAGGCGCGCCTCGCCCGTCGCGAACGCATTCGCAGCGAACGCGAGCACAATGACGGCGAGCGTGAAGTGTCTCCTCATGCTGTATTTCTCCTCTTTTGGACAATAACTCTGCGCAGTGTAACGGATCGGTCGCCGCCCGGATTTCCAAGGGTACAGGTAACGAGTAACGGCTAACAGCAGCTCGAGTTACCGGTTACCGTTCCCATTCGGCTCGTCGAGCGTCAGGTACGTCTGATCCTTGAGTCCCCGCTCGTAGTCCTGCAGCAGCCTCATCCCTTCGGTCGGCTTCAGACGGTCCTGCTTGATCGCGGCGTCGATCTGCGCCTTCATTCGCTTCTCGAGGTCGCGCCAGTCGTACTGCGTCATCGCCAGGACCTCGCCGATCGTCTGGCCGGGGATTTCTTCCTCGATGTAGAAGCCGCTCTCCTCGTCCTCGTCGAGAAACACGTGTACTTCGTTCACGCGGCCGAAGAGGTTATGGATGTCGCCCATGATGTCCTGGTACGCGCCCGTCAGAAAGATGCCGAGGTAGTAGGGCTGGCCTTCGCGGAGGTCGTGGAGCGGGAGGGTCTCCCGGACGTCGTTCAGGTCGATGTACTTCGAGACCTTCCCGTCGGAGTCGCAGGTGATGTCCACCAGCGTCGACTCGAGTTGCGGCCGCTCGTCGAGGCGGTGAATCGGGACGATCGGGAACAGCTGACCGAGCGCCCAGTGATCGAGCAGCGATTGGAAGACCGAGAAGTTGCAGATGTGCTGATCCGCCAGCTCGATCTTCAGATTCCGCGCATCCTCGGGCACCTCGGCCGGATCCATGCGATTGACGATGAGCTGGATTCGCTCGGCGACCTGCCAGAAGAGGCTCTCGACGCGCGCCTTCACGTCGAGGTTGAGCAGGCCGAGCTCGAACATCGTCTGCGCCTGATCCTTGATCTGCTCGAGGTCGTGCCACGCCTCGTTGACGCGGTCCTCGCTCAGCGTCTGGTCGATGTCGAGGATCTCGCGGACGAGTTTGTGATCGGCGGCGGTCACGACGCGCGGCTGGAGCGGCGTCTTCTCGATCGAGCCGAACGCCTGCACGACGAGCACGGAGTGGTGCGCGACGATCGCGCGGCCCGACTCCGAGACGATGTTCGGATGCGGCACCTTCTCGTCGTCGCAGACATCCATGATGTTGTAGACGATGTCCGTCGCGTACTCCTCGACCGAGTAGTTCATCGACGAGTGGAACGTCGAGCGCGAGCCGTCGTAGTCGATGGCCAGGCCGCCGCCGACATCGAGGTACTCCAGCGCGTGGCCCGAACGAGAGAGCTTCGCGTAGTACATCGCTGCTTCGCGAACGGCGCGCTTGATCGTCAGGATGTCCGGGATCTGCGAACCGATGTGGAAGTGGAGGAGCTTGAACGCCGACTCCATCTTCGCCTCGCGCAGAATCGCGATCGCTTCGAGGATCTCTTCGGTCGACAGTCCGAACTTCGCGTGCTCGCCGCCCGAAGTCGCCCACTTTCCGGCGCCCTTCGAGAGCAGGCGCACGCGCATGCCGATCCAGGGCTCGACGTTCATCTCCGCGGCGATCTTCGTGATCGCGCGGATCTCCGAGACTTTCTCGGCGATGACGATCACTTTCTTGCCGAGCTTGCGTCCGATCATCGCCATGCGGATGAACGTCGCGTCTTTGTAGCCGTTGCAGACGATCAGCGAATCGGGGTCGCTGTGCACGGCGAGGCCGGCGAACATCTCGGGCTTCGAACCGACTTCGA
>DASWBH010000242.1:0-2846 GCA_036390755.1 Thermoanaerobaculia bacterium | reverse complement strand
TCCGGGCGAGCACATGCCGACCGGACCGCTGATGCAGATGGCCGAGCTGCACTTCCGCAGCGGCAGCACCGAGCTGTCGTGGTCGCGCGACCGCGTCGACATGTTCAAGTTTCAGGTCGACCTGCCGAACGGCGCGCAGTCCGTGGACGTCGACTTCGACTACCTGTCGCCCGCGGCGACGTTCGGCGGAGGCTACGGCGAGTCGGCCAATGCGACGCAGAACCTCGCCCTCATTCTGTTCAACCACGTCGTGCTGTATCCCATGGGCGTGCCGTCCGACAACATCAACTATCGCGCGGCGGTGCGGCTGCCGGCCGGCTGGAAGTTCGACACCGCGCTGCCGGTCGCGTCGCAGAGCGCCGACCGCATCGAGTTCGCGCCCGTCTCGCTGACCACGCTCATCGACTCGCCGATCGTCGCCGGCGCGTACCTGCGCACGATCCCGGTCGCCGACAACGGCGGCGAGCACATCACCGTCACCGCCGATTCCGCGCAGGCGCTGGCAATGCCTGACGCGCGCATCGCGAACATCCGCAATCTCGTCGCCGAGACCGACGCGCTCTTCGGCGCGCGCCACTATCGCGGCTATCGCTGGCTCGTCACGCTGAGCGATCTCATCGAGCCCCAGGGTCTCGAGCATCACGAGTCCACCGACATCCGCCAGGTCGAGCGCGGCCTCACCGATCCCGATCAGACCGCGCGCACGATCACGATCCTCTCGCACGAGTTCGTGCACTCGTGGAACGGCAAGTACCGAAGGCCCGCCGGTCTGGCCACTGCCGACTACCAGCAGCCGCAAATCGGCGAGCTCCTCTTCGTCTACGAAGGCATGACCCGCTACCTCGGCGACCTCGTGCTGTCCGCGCGCAGCGGCATGCGAACACCCGAAGAGGATCGCGAGTTCGCGGCGTGGGTCTCCGCGAACCAGGATCGCAACCGCCCCGGCCGCAACTGGCGGCCGCTCGTCGACACCGCCGTGGCCGTGCAGTCGATCGGTCTGGCACCGAACGAGGAGGTCCCGGCGCGCCGCGCGCTCGACTACTACGACGAGTCGATGCTTGTCTGGCTCGACGCCGATACCATCATCCGCAAGAAGAGCGGCGGGACGAAAACGTTCGACGACTTCGTGAAAGCGTTCTTCGGCCCGCCCGCGGGCGCGCCGATGGTGAAGCCGTACACGCTCTCGGACGTGATCTTCGCGCTCAATGGAGTCGTGCCGAACGACTGGCGCGCGTTCTTCGAGTCGCGCGTCTACCGCGTCGCTCCGCATCCGCCGCTCGCGGCGCTCGAAGCATCAGGCTGGCGGCTCGTCTACAGCGACGCACCGAACTGGTACGCGGCGCTCCGCGAGCGCACCGGCAAACTCACCGACGCCAGCTTCTCCCTCGGCATCTGGGTGAAGAACGACGGGACGATCAGCGACGTCGTCATGGGATCGCCTGCATACGCGGCGGGCCTGATGCCGGGGATGAAGGTCACGTCGGTCGACGGACGCAAATTCGACGGCGACGTTCTTCGCGAGGAGATCAGGGCGGCGAAAGGATCGACCAAGCCGATCGACATCACCGCCGAGCAGGCCTCGTTCGCGGGCACGTTTCACGTCGACTACCACGACGGCGAGCGATTTCCGCACCTCGAGCGCATCAGCACCGCGCCAGATCTGCTCAGCGACATCATGAGGCCGCACGCGGCGAGCTCATCACCGCGTTGACGAGGCGCTGCGCGTCGTCGCGGCGCTCGGGATCGTAGACGACGATCGTCACGTCGCGCACCGACGTCTTCGCATCCCGCAAGGCCTCGGCGATCGAGGTCAGCGCGAGCTCGAAGCGCATGTGCGCGTGACCGGCCGCGAACACCGGCATCGCCACGCTGGCGCAGCCGTGGCTCTCCGCGACTTTGAGCGCGCTGTGCACGCACGAGCGGATGATCTCCGGCGACGAAAGGTGATGCGTGGCGTCGCTGGCGATGCAGTGGATGGCGATCTTGAACGGCAGACTGCCCGCGGTCGTCGCATGCGCGGAGCCGATCGGCAGGACGTGACGCCCGGAGCGCCGCGCTTCGTCGTCGATCAACTGCTCACATGCGCGCAGAACCTCGAAGCCGCCGCGGTCGCGAATCGACGCACCCGTCCCCATCATCAGAGACAGGCGCGGATTCGTCGACGTGCAGACCGCGTCGGCGCGGGCGTCGGCGATGTCGCCGGTGGCGATGGAGACGTTCATGGCGCAGGTGTCATTCTGAGCGCCGCAGAGCGCGAAGAATCTGGGCGGTGGAATCGCGCCGCCGCCCAGATTCTTCGCCGTCTTCGCGGCTCAGAATGACGGAATCCTCCCCGGCGTCCACGGCGCGCCGAGCGCGTTCATCTGCTGTTCGATCGAGGCGAGATCCGTGCCCACGACCTTGTGCAGCCGCGCCAGCAGATCCGTCGTCTGCTTCTGCGCGATGTCGAGCGCCTCGCGATGCGTCGCTGTCGGCGCCAGCGTCGTCGTGAGGCCGTTGACGGCATTGTTGACCCGGTCCATCAGCGAGGGCGGCTGCGGCTCGTTCGCTCTGCGCAGGATCGGATCGCCGTTGATCTGGTCGTTGATGTCGTGCAGCGCGGCGTACGCCTCGTTCACCTTCGCCACGAGCTTCGGGTCCGGTCCGGCGATCTGATCGAGCGCCCTGCGGATCAACTGCACGTGCGTCAGCGCCTCCGCTGTCGCTTTGTCGGCACCCATCACCGCGCGTTGCAGGCGCGACGCTTTCTTCTGGAAGTCGAGCACCGCCGCGCGGTCGCTTCCCTGCATCAGATCGAGGTAGAGCGGCACGACGTTGAACGTCTGCGCGTCGCCGATCGGCGTCTC
>DASWBH010000241.1:0-7375 GCA_036390755.1 Thermoanaerobaculia bacterium | reverse complement strand
ATCGGCGCGTCGCCTTTACTCGCGTACAGCTTCGCGTGCGTGTCGTGCTCGAGTTGCGCGAGGCCGCCGACGTGATCGTAATGCGCATGGCTGAACAGGAGGATCTTCACGTCGGAGAGCTGAAATCCGAGCGCGCGGATGTTGCGCTCGATCTGCGGCGCGGTCTCGACGAAGCCGCCGTCGATCAGGATGTGTCCCTTCGGCGTCGTGATCAGGAACGAGGTGACGTCGGACGCGCCGACGTAATAGAGGCGGTCGACGATCTTGAACGGCGCGACCGGCTGGTTCTCGGCCCGAGAAGTCGGATCGACCTGGCCGTACGCGAGCGGAGCGACGAGCAGCGCAAAGGCGAGGACGTGCCGGAGCATTACGCGCGGGCGATGAGCTTCTGTCCCGCCGGCAGCAGCGCCGCCGCGATCGCGATCTTCACGATGTCGGCGGCGACGAACGGCGCGACTCCGGCCGCGAACGCCTGACGCGCTCCGGTGAAGATCGCCAGCCACGACCAACCGCCGGCGTAGATCACCGCGAGCGCGACGAGCATGCCTGCGATCGCGCGCGGAACCGTGCTGCCCCAGTTGCGCTCGGAGAACCAGCCCGCGACGAACGCGGCGAGCGGATACGACCATAGATAGCCGGCCGTCAATCCGGCCAGCCAGATCGCGCCGCCGTGGAACTGTGCGAAGACCGGCATTCCCATCGCGCCTTCGGCGAGATAGAGCGCTGCGGCGGCCGCGCCGCGCCGCGCGCCGAGGATGACGCCGACGAGGAGGACGGCGATGGGCTGCATCGTGAGAGGCACCGGCGTGAACGGGACGTTGATCGCGATCTGCGCGGCGATGGCGATGATTCCGCTCGCGGCGAGCACGAGCATCACATTCGTCACCGCGCTTCCGCGGACCACGCGCTCATTGAGCGCTCGCGGGATCGTCAACGTCTCGTTCATCGTTCACCTCTGCTCTGTCGTGATCGCCGAGGACCAGAATCGCGGGCAGCAGCGTGATCGCCGCGAGTCCGCTCAGTCCGATGCCGAAGGTCGAAGCATAGCCGATGGATCGGAGGCCGGGATAGTGAGAGATCGCGAAAGAGCCGTACCCGACGATCGTCGTCAGCGCGGCCATCACGACAGCTTTCCCGGTCTCGTGCGCGGTGTGATGGAACGCGGCGGGCTCTTCGCGGTAGCGCTGCAGCATGTACACCGCGTAGTCGGTGGCGACGCCGATGATCATCAGCGCCACGAAGATGTTCATGAAGTTGAATTCGAGATTGAACAGCGCCATCAGACCGAGCATCCCGGCCGCGCCGCCGATGAACGGCACGAACGTCAGGATGGTCATCTTGGCCGTGCGGAAGCTGATGAACATGAGGACCAGCACGGCGACGAAGCCGATGATCGTGGCGCGCGTCGCGTCGGCCTTGACGATGCGGCGCAGCGTGCCGCTGACGAGGTTCACGCCCGTCAGCACGTCGCCCGGATGCCGATCGGGGACCGACAGCAGCGACGCGGGAACTTCGCGCGGCCACTTCCCGCCGACCGGATACACGTAAATCACCGACATCCACCCGCGATCCGCGTTTCGCTTCACGAACCGCGAAGTGAGTCTGAGGATGTCCTCATTGCCGATGTTGCTCAGCGTGATCGGCTCTTTCGGCGCCAGCGTCTGCTTGAACATCTCCATGTACCCGTTGAACGCCTCGGATCGGAACCCATTGGCCACGACCGCCTGGCGGAACGTGCGGTTGATGCGGTCGTAGTTGAAGCGGTCGGCGTGTCCCTGATTCAGGTCGGCGATGACGGCGCGCTGCTGATCGACGGGCGGGACGAACGTCGAGATCGACTGGTACGACGCGATCGTGTGATTCGCGACGAGCGGATCGAGGTCCTCCGACGCGGCGCGCGTCCGCTCGAGCACTTCCTCGAGCGACTTCCCCTGCACGACGTACATCATGAATTCGAACGACTGCCCGAATTTCGTCGTGACCTTCTCCTGGTTGATCACGCCGACGTTGCCCTTCGCGCGGAGATCCTGGATGTTGTCGCTGAAGCGGATGCGCGTCGCCAGCACGGCGCAGATCACCACGAACACGGACCAGATCGCGATGGTCGCCCTCGGCCGCGCGAGCGCCGCATCGATCAGCATCTCCGATCCGAACGAGTGCAGGTAGAGCTTCGGCGCGCGCTTTCGCTCCCTCCGTTCCGAGAGCACGATCTGCGCAGGAAGAAGGAACGCGACGCAGACGAGAAAAAAGAGAATGCCCGTTCCGGTGAGGAAGCCGAGCTGCGTCATGCCCTGAAAGTCGGTCGCGAGAAACGCGTAGAACGTCGCCGCGGTCGTGATCGCGGCGATGAAGATGCCGGGAAATGTCGAGCGGATCGCCACGACCATGCCGTGGGGCATCGTCGCGCCGCGATTGCGCTCGTCGACGTAGCGTCCGTAGAAGACGGTGATGAAGTCGATGCCGAGGCCGGCGAGGAGGGCGGCGAAACCGGCGCTGGCGGATGAGAGCGTTCCGTAAACGAGTCCGGCGATGCCGAACGTCAGCGCGAGTCCGAGCGCCAGCGGGAACGCGGCATAGAAGATCGATGCGGTGCGGCGGAACGCGTAGAGAAACAGCGCCAGTACTCCGAAAAAGGTGCCGAGGACGTTGGCGATGACGTCTTTGCGGATGAGATCCGCGTCGCCCAGCGCGATGACGTAGCCGCCGGAGTGCTCGATGACGGGGAGCGGCGTGCCCGGCGGCGCGCTCTTCTGAAAATCCCTCATCGCGCGCGCTTCGACGATCTCCGACTCCGCCAGGAGCTGCTTGCCGAACGGCACGTCCTGCGCCGGCTTCTTCGGCTTGATCAGCATCAGCAGCATCTCGTGATCGTTCGAGAGGTAGTAGCCGCTGGAGGTGTCGATGTTGAATCCGCCGCTCGCGGCCTGGAACTTCTTCAGAAAAATCGGAGCGAGGTTGAACGGGTCGTACTGGATCAGCTGCTTGAGCGCGAACGACTGCGGCGTCTGCAGCAGCATGCGATTGCGCTCGATCGACTCGCGGATGCCGGCGTCGGAGAGTTTCTGCGCAATGGCGGGAATCTGTTCGGGCGCGAGAAAGAGGAACGCGCGCGGAATGATGATCTCGACGAAATCGAGCGGATTCGGCAGGCGGTAGTTCACGTCCTCGATCAGAGGACTCTTGCGGTAGCCGTCGGCGATCGCCTCGATGAGAGTGTCGTAGTCGTGGACGTCGTGGCCTTTCGGCACGTCCACGATGACGATGTGGTTGTCGATGGTGCCCATGTCGCGAAGCACGCGCCGGAAGTCGTTCACCTGTTTGTTGTTCTGCGGGATGAGATTCAGCAGATCGGGATCGAACGTGAGGCGCGAAGCGGCGGCGATTGCCGCGGCGAAGAGAATCACGGCCGCGATGGCGATCTGTTTGCTGTGCCGCAGGCAGAGGCGGGCCAGGGCGTCGAGAGCGCGATCGAGCAAGCGGGGCGGGGGATAACATGCTGAGAATGGCGAGTCAAGGAACAAGTCGGAAGTCAGAAGGCAGAAGGCAGAAGGTTCTGGCGATTTCACTTCTGACTTCTGCCCTCTGGCTTCTGACTTTTTGCGCGAAGAAAGAACCCCTGACTGCCGAAAAGGCCCAGGAGATCATCTCGACATACCAGTTCCATCGCGAGCCGGTGTACGCCGAGGTGCCGCAGCGCGTGTGGTGGAGTCCGACATCGCCGAAGGATGACTACGACTCGAAGGCGCTGCGCACGCTCGCGAATCTCGAGCGCGCCGGTTTGATCACGACGACCGAGCGCCAGGACGGAGTGATCTCCTCCGTCATCGCCCGCGTCACCAAGAAAGGCTTCCCGATTCTCGGCACTGCGCCGAGCTGGCGCGGCCCGGTGTATCGCGGCCAGATCGCCGACAAGGTTTACGACGGTATCCGCAACTTCCAGCGCCATCCGACCGAACCGACGACGGGCAACGCCGAGCTCGTCTGGCACTACACGAATGCGACGTGGCTGTATCCGCTGTTCGAGACGAAGATGAACAAACCGCTGAACAAGCCGTTCGCGTCGCAGATCGCGTTCTACTGGAAGGACTACCAGTGGAAGTTCGACGTGACGGTGCGGAAGACGGAGGTCAGCCGGTAGTCATTCCGAGCCGCGAAGACGGCGAGGAATCTGGGTGGGGGAAAACGCGCCCCCGCCCAGATTCTTCGCGCTCTTCGGCGCTCAGAATGACGGCAGGCGTCTGATGCCGTTTTCGCCGGCGATGATCGCGTCGGTGGCCTCGTTCGGGAAGAAGCCTGTTTCGATCACGCCGGCGAACTGACGGATCTCTGCCACCACGTCGGCGATGTCGCGGTCGTTCCGCACGCGGATGTCGAGAATCAAGTGCTGCTCATCGGTCACGCGCGGTTTGCCTTCGCGCAGGCGCAGCACGGGCGCGAGGCCGAGGTCGTTGAAGCGACGCTCGAGCACGTCGCGCGCGAACGGCGTCACCTCGACCGGCAGCGGACCGGCGCCGAGCTTCTCGACGATTTTGCTCTCATCGGCGATGACGATGAATCGCTTGGCCTGCTGCTCCACGATCTTCTCGCGCAGCAGCGCGCCGCCTCGACCCTTGATCAGTCGCAGACGCGCGTCGATCTCGTCGGCGCCGTCGATCGCGAGATCGAGCGGCGCGACGGCGGCGAGCGGCAGGACCTCGATGCCGACCGAACGCGCGAGCACCGCCGTCTGCTCGGACGTCGACGTGCAGCGAACGTCGCGCAACGCGCCGCTGCGCAACGCCTCGCCGAGGAGTTTGACGAGCTCGGAGGCCGTGCTGCCGGTGCCGAGGCCGAGCTTCATGCCGCTGCGGATGTCGCGCAACGCCTCGCGCGCAGCGGCCACTTTCATCTGCTGTGCGTCCATCAGAATCCGCCTGCCGCTCCCCCGCCGCGCGGATCGGCAACGGCGAGGATTCGTCCGCTCTCGAACTGCAGCGCGTGCACGTCGCCGATGGCATCGCGGCTGCGCACGCCGTGGCCCATCGCCGTCAGCGCCTCGAGCAGCATCTTCGGCGCGCGGCCTTCTTCGTAAAAAATATCTTCCGGCAAACCTTGATGGTGATATCGCGGCGCGGCGACGGCGTCGGACAGCGACATGCGATAGACGATCACGTTCAGCATGACCTGCAGCAGCGTCGTCGGAATCGTCGGACCGCCGCGCGTTCCGAGGACGAGGAACGGCCGGTCGTGGTGAAAGACGATCGCGGGAGTCATCGACGAGGCCATGCGCTTGCCGGGCTCGATCGCGTTGACGCTGCTCTGCACGATCCCGTAGTGATTCGGCTGGCCCGAGCCCGAGGAGAAGTCGTCCATCGAGTCGTTCAGAAAAAATCCGGCGTGCGCGACGACGAGTCCACAGCCGAAGTTGTCGTTGAGCGTGGTCGTGAGCGAGGCGATGTTGCCGTCGGCGTCGACGATCGAGATGTGCGTCGTGTGCGCGCCTTCCGCCATCGTCATGCCCGGCCCTGTGAGCGACGTGGTCGGCGTCGCGCGTTTCGCGTTGATCGATGCGCGCCACAACGCCGCGCGCTGCGCCGACAGCAGCTCGCGATACGGAATGCGCTCGAGCGCGGGGTCGCCGACGTACTGATTCCGGTCGATGGCCGCGCGCCGCTCCGCCTCCGTTTCGAGATGGATCGCGTTCGGCGTCTGGAAGCCGGCCTTCGCAAGGTCGTAGCCGGAGAGGATGTTCAGCGCTTCGGCGAGGACGATTCCGCCGCCGGCGGGCGGGCCGGCCGTATAGACCGAGTAGTCGCCGAAATCGATTTTCAACGGAGCGCGCCACAGCGGCTTGTATTCGCGGAGGTCCTTGTGCGAGATCACGCCGCCGTTGGCGCGCGCAGCGTCAACGATGCGCGTCGCGATCTCGCCGTCGTAAAAACCGACGGCGCCCGCAGTTGCGATCCGCTGGAGCGTCGCCGCGAGATCGGGCTGCACCAGCTTCGCGCCGGCGAGCAGCGGGACGCCCTTCGGATAAAAGATCTCCTGCGTCGAGGCGAAGCTGTCGATGTTGCGCTCGCGTCTCTCGGCGATGAGATCGGCTGAGAGTTGGGAGTCGACGCGAGCGCCTTCACGCGCGAGTCCGATCGCGGGCGCGAGCAGCTCCTTCCACGCTTGCGAGCCGAATCGTTGATGCGCCGCCGCGAGGCCGGCGACTGTGCCGGGCACCGCGGCCGCGCGTCCGCCGGTGCGAATGTCGGGAGCGATTTTGCCGCCGGGCAGCAGAAACATGTCGCGCTGCGCAGCGGCGGGCGCGGTCTCGCGAAAGTCGAGCGTCCACACGCCTTTCGTCTTCGCGTCGTAGTAGACGAGGAATCCGCCGCCGCCGAGGTTCCCGGCTTCGGGATGGACGACGGCGAGCGCGAACGCGACCGCGACTGCGGCGTCGATGGCATTGCCGCCGCGCTTGAGAACGGTGAGTCCGACGGTCGTGGCGTATGGCGACGCGGTCGACAGCGCGGCCGTTTTCGCGACGATGCTGGAGCCGGCGTGGAGACTGGTGGCGAAGAGGAGTGCGGCGCCAAGTGTCATTCTGAGCCGCGAAGACGGCGAAGAATCTGGGCGGTGGGCGCGACACCGCCGCCCAGATTCTTCGCGCTCTTCGGCGCTCAGAATGACGTCAGTCATCGCCGAACCTTTTTCACGCCGCGATTTCTGTCGTAGATGATCTTCAGTCCTTTCAGCGTGAGCTCGGGATCGACCTCGTCGATGTGCTCGCTGTCGTCCTCGAACAGCGCCGCCAGCCCGCCGGTGGCGACGACGCACTTCAGTCCGTGAATCTCGCGCTTCATCCGGGCGAGGATTCCGTCGACGAGGCCCAGGTAGCCGAAGTAGATGCCGGACTGCATGTTCACGATCGTGTTCGTTCCGATCACGCTCGCGGGCCGCCGGATGTCGACGCGCGTCAGCCTCGCCGCGCGCGCGAACAGCGCTTCGGCCGAGATGTTGACGCCGGGCGCGATTGCGCCGCCGACGTACTCCGCCTCCGCGGTCACGACATCGAACGTGGTCGCGGTGCCGAAGTCGACGATGATCGTCGGTCCGCCGAACCGTTCGTACGCGGCGACGCAATTCACGATGCGGTCCGCGCCGACTTCCTGCGGGTTATCGACGTGAATGGCGATGCCGGTCTTCACGCCCGGCTCGACGAACAGCGCCTCGACGTCGAAGTATTGATGCAGCATCGACGCGATCGCGCCGTTGAGCGGAGGGACGACCGAGCAGACGATCGCGCCTTCGAGCTCGTCGTTGAATCCGTGCACGAGCTGTTTGGTGAGAATTCCGTACTCGTCCGCCGTGCGCTCCCGCGCCGTGGCCACTCGCCAGGAGCGCAGCA
>DASWBH010000240.1:0-8257 GCA_036390755.1 Thermoanaerobaculia bacterium | reverse complement strand
GCGATGTCGGTGATGGCCCGGCTCTCCTGGTCGAACGAGTCGGTCGTGTCGAGGTTCACCTGATAGTTCTCCACGAACCGGTACTGATCGTTCTTCCAGAGCACCTTGTCCTCGTGACGGTGATCGAGCAGCTCGATCTTCGAAGTGATGGAGATCTCGTACTGCGTGGCCCGGCCCTGGTTGAACCCGACCGGCGCGAGGTTGAACGTGTCCATGGAGCCGCGCAGGATCACGTCGGCTTCCTTCGGGTCATGGACGAGACGCAGCCGGCCGCGCGACACGAACTCCTCGGCCACGGCCTGCGTCACGCGCTGCTCGAGCTCCACGCGCGTCGTGCGGTTGACGAACGTCGGCACATACAGCGTGTGGATCGTCGGATCGAGAATGTTGCCCGTGCCGACGAGCCCGTAACCGCAAGCGCTCATCAGCAGCCAGCACCCGGCAGCGAGCAACTTCTTCATCGCACCACCACGTTCACGAGCTTTCCCGGCACGTAAATCGTCTTCACGACCTTCTTGCCGGCGACCCACGTCTGGATCTTCTCGTTCGACTGCACCGCCGCCATGACTACGCCTTCCTCGGGCGGATTCGGGACCTCGATCTGGCCGCGCAGCTTTCCGTTGACCTGCACGACGATCGTGACGAAGTCCTCCTGCATCAGCGACTCGTCCGCGATCGGCCAGGCCGAGGTCAGAATGAAGCCTTTCTTTGCGAACATCGCCCACATCTCCTCGGTGAGATGCGGCGCGAACGGATGCAGCAGCTGCAGCAGGACCGTGAACGCATCGCGAAGGCGCGCGTCGCGGCCGCCCGCCGCCATGTACTCGCCGATCGTGTTGGAGAGCTCCATCAGCGCGGAGATCGCGGTGTTGAACTCGAAGCGGTCGAAGCGCCGCGTCACCGCATCGATGGTCCGATGCATCTTCCGGATGACGCGCTCGATGTCGCCCGCGCCATTTCCATCCGAGGACCGAGGACCGAGGACCGAGGACAGAATCTGCTCGCCCATGTTCCATACGCGGCCGAGGAACCGGTAGGCGCCGACGACGCCCTCGTCGGACCAGGCGGCCTCCTTCTCCGGCGGCGCGATGAACAGCGTGTACACGCGCTCGGTGTCAGCGCCGTAGCGCTCGATCAGCTCGTCCGGCGGCACGACGTTGAAGCGCGACTTCGACATCTTGCCCACTTCCGGCACGAGCTCCGTCGGGCCACGGAACGCTTTTCCGCCGCGCATCTCGACTTCATTCAGCGGCACCCACGAGTTGTTCTGCGACGGATCGCGGTAGCCCTCTTTCGTGATCATTCCCTGGTTGAAGAGACGAGTGAATGGCTCTTCCACTTCTGTCAGGCCGAGGTCGTGCAGGACGCGGCAGATGAAACGGGCATAGAGGAGGTGGAGAATCGCATGCTCGATGCCGCCGATATATTGATCGACCGGCAGCCACCGGTTGACCATCTTCGTGTCGAAGATCTTCGTGTCATCGCGCGGCGAGATGAACCGCGCGTAGTACCACGATGAGTCGACAAACGTGTCCATCGTGTCGGTCTCGCGCCGCGCCGCGCCGCGGCACTGCGGACACTTCACGTTGACGAACGCGTCGTGCTTCGCCAGCGGGTTTCCTTCGCGACCGGTGAACGGCACATCGAGCGGCAGTTCGACCGGCAGGTCCTTCTCCGGCACCGGCACGAGTCCGCAGCGATCGCAGTAGATCATCGGGATCGGCGTGCCCCAGTAACGCTGTCGCGAGATCAGCCAGTCGCGCAGGCGGTAGCGAATCATCCTCTTTCCGATGCGGCGCTTCTCGACTTCGCCGCAGATGCGATCGATCGCTTTCGGCGCGGCGAGACCGGTGATGATGTCGGAGTCGACCGCCACCGCCGACTCATCCTTCACCGTGTACGCCTCGGTCATCGCGCTGACGTCCGGCAGCTCCCCGCCTTTCGTGATCACGATGCGCATCGGCAGGCCGTACTGCCGCGCGAACTCGAAGTCGCGCTGGTCGTGCGCGGGAACGGCCATGATCGCGCCGGTCCCGTACTGCATCAGCACGAAGTTGCCGAGCCAGATCGGGATCAGCTCGTTCGTGAACGGGTTCCTGGCGTGCTTGCCGGTGAAGCGTCCTTCCTTGCCGGCCTCCTGCCGTTCGAGTGAGCTCTGGTTGCGGACGCCGTTGATCCACGCTTCCAATCCGGCGCGGTCCGGATGATCGGCGATGAGATCGGCGACGATCGGATGTTCCGGCGCGACCACCATGAACGTCGCGCCGTAGATCGTGTCGGGACGGGTCGTGAACACGCGGATGGAGCGGCCCAGCGTCGGAACTTCGAACTCGATATCGCAGCCGACGGACCTGCCGATCCAGTTCCGCTGCATCGTCTTCACTTTGTCCGGCCAGTTCTCGAGCTTGTCCAGACCGGCGTCGAGACGATCGGCGTAGTCGGTGATCTTCAGGAACCACTGCGCGAGCTCCTTCTGCTCGACGACCGCACCGCACCGCTCGCACTTGCCGTCGACGACCTGCTCGTTCGCGAGCACCGTCTTGTCCTCCGGGCACCAGTTCACCGGCGCCGTGCCACGATACGCGAGGCCGCGCTCGTAGAGCTTGAGGAACAGCCACTGGTTCCACTTGTAGTAACCGGGGTGGCACGAGGCGATCTCTTTCGACCAGTCGTAGAGGATGCCCCAGCGCTGGAACTGCTTTTTCTCGCGCACGATGTTCGACATCGTCCACTGGCGCGGGTGAATGCCGCGTTTGATCGCGGCGTTCTCCGCCGGCAGACCGAACGCGTCCCACCCCATCGGATTGAGCGCGGCCCGGCCCTGCATGCGGAAGTAGCGATAGAGCGCGTCGCCGAGGATGTAGTTGCGCCCGTGGCCGACGTGAAGGTCGCCGGACGGATACGGGAACATGTTCAACATGTAGAGCTTGTCGCCCGGGGCGGCAACGTCGATCTCCGCGACTCTCGCGTCCGACCACTTCTGCTGCCACTTCGGTTCGATCTCGGATGGACGATAGGGGGACATAGGGACGGCGAGTATATCCGGCGTCAGTTCTCGTAAATGAACGTCACCGGTCCGTCGTTTTCGAGAGCGACCAGCATCATTGCCCTGAAGCGTCCGGTCTGCACTTCGATTCCCGTCGAGGCGAGCTCGCGCACGAACATCTCGAACATCGCCTTCGCCCTCTCCGGCTCCTCGGCTTTGTCGAATCCCGGGCGGCGGCCGCGGTCGATCGAGCCGGCGAGCGTGAACTGAGACACCGCGAGGATCGCGCCGCTGGCTTCGCGCACGTCGCGGTTCATCTTGCCGGCGTCGTCGCTGAAGATGCGCAGCTCACGAATTTTCCGCGCCGCTTCGCTCATCTGCTGCTCGGTGTCTCCCTTCTCGACGGCGGCCAGGACAAGCATGCCCGTGCCGATGCGTGAGACGACCTCGCCTTCGACGGAGACCGAGGCGCTGCGCACGCGCTGAATGACGCATTTCATCGCCGCGCGATTGTAGATACGATTTGCTCATGTACGAGGGCGAACGGTTCAATGCCGTCACTCATCTCGTCGGCACGATCCTCGCGATCGCCGGCACGGCCGCGTTGCTGACGATCGGAGCGACGCGTGGAGGCGCGCGTATGATCGCGGCGCTCTCGGTCTACGGCGCGATGATGGTCGTGATGTACGTCAGCTCGACGCTGTACCACAGCGTCCGCGGCCCGGCCAAGCGCGTCTTCCATGTCTTCGATCACTGCGCGATCTACCTTCTGATCGCCGGCACGTACACGCCGTTCACGCTGTTGACGTTGCGCGGCCCGGTCGGATGGTGGCTGTTCGGAATCGTCTGGACGCTCGCGCTGGGCGGCATCGCCAAAGACGTCTTCCTGCACAACCGCTATCGCGCCGTCTCCGTCGTGCTCTATCTCCTGATGGGGTGGCTCGTGGTCGCGGCGTTCGGTCCGCTGCGCCACAACCTCGCCATGGCGGGCATCGTGTGGCTCGCGGCCGGCGGCATCATCTACACGATGGGAATCGTCTTCTTCGCGCTCTCGAAGCACATCGCGCACACGCACGGCGTGTGGCATCTCTGCGTCATCGGCGGCAGCGTCTGCCACTACATCGCGATCATGCGCTACGTCGTCTGAGCGAGGTAGCGATCGCGAAGGATGCCGAGGTGGTGGCGCTCGTGGCCGACGCACATGTAGGCCAGCGAACGGACGGTCACGCGATTGTCGTTTGCCGTGCCGCCGCGCTCCCACGCCTCGTCATCGAGCGAACGGAACAGGGCGATCGTGGCGCGTCTCACCGCGCTGAGGCTTTCCGCGCGCTCGCGCAGCGTCGACGAATCGTAGGTCGCGTTCTTCGCCCACACGTTCTCGTCGAAGCCGGGCAGCGGCGTCGTGCCGCCGCGTGCGAACGTCAGCGCGCGATACGCGAAGACGCGCTCGGCGTCTTCCACATGGCCGACGAGTTGCCGGATCGTCCACTTGTCCGGCGCGTAGCGATGCCCGGCGCGCGACTCGCCGATCGATGCGAGAAGTTTCTGCGTGTCGTCATGCTGGCGCTGGAGTGCTCCGACGATGTCCGTTTCCGGAACGAGGTCGATGTAGCGCGAAAAGTACGGGGCGTGTTCGGAAGGATCGGGCCGTCGCTGCTTCATGCGCGGCATCGTACGACAACGAAGGTGATGTCGTCGTTCGGCGGCTGGTCGCCATGCCACCGTTTCGCCGCCGCGGCGAGATGCGCGATGACGTCGCCGGCCGCCGGCGCCGCTGCGGCCGCGGCGAACTCCTGCGTCGCGAGCACGTAGCCGAGCTGCCGTCCATCCGCGCTGAGCAGTTC
Source organism: Thermoanaerobaculia bacterium (assembly GCA_036390755.1). GTDB lineage: Bacteria > Acidobacteriota > Thermoanaerobaculia > Gp7-AA8 > Gp7-AA8 > DASVHS01. The sequence goes on along the minus strand of DASWBH010000240.1, from coordinate 3,427 downwards.
CGGGAAGCCGTCGCTCATCAGCAGAACGGTGTCTCCGGCATCGATGTTCACCTGCGTCTGTTCGTAATCGACGCCGAGCGTGCCGAGCGGCGTGGCGCCGAGCGTGATCTCGTCGATGCGGCCGTCTCCGGCTCGGTGCACGAGCATCGGCGGCATCCCGGCCGTGGCGATCGTCAGCCGGTTGCGATCGAAGCGCGCCAGCGACAACGCCATGGCCATGCGCCCGAGGTCCATCCGTTTGATCGTTTCGGCAGCTTCGCTGAGGAACGCGGCCGGCTCCCTCGCCGAATCGTAGCGGGCGAAGAGCGTCTTCACGACCGTGACCATCGTGCCCGCCTTCGCGCCGTGTCCGGTCGCGTCGCCGATCGTGACGGAGAGAACGCCGTCGGGCGAGACGTGGAAATCGTAGTAGTCGCCGCCGACTTCCGCCGCCGTCTGCGTGAGCACCGCGACGTCATAGCGATCGTGCTGCGGCACGTGCTTCGGCAGCATCGAGAGCTGGAAGCGCCGCGCCTCCTCGAGATCCTCCGACTTCCGTTCGTACTCGACTTCGAGCACGCGCTGCTGGATCTCCTGCTCGCGGCGCGCCCGCTCCTGCTGCACGATCTTCTCCTGCTGATGACTCAAATCCTCGGCCATACGGTTGAAGGCCAGCGCGAGCTGTCCGAATTCGTTCTTCGAGCGCACCGGCAGACGCGTGGTGAGGTCGCCGTGCGCGATGCGCTCCGCGCCGGTCGTCACGATCCGCACGTCTTCGGTGAAATGGCGCGCCACCGGAAGAATGCCGATCAGCGCGAGCGCGATCACGCCGACGCCGTAGCCGAAGTTGCGCGCGGCAGTGTCCCGAAGCTCCTCGAGGTTCTCGCCGACCGGCCGCGCGACGCCGATCTGCAGGCCGCTGTCTTTGTGGAACGACGTCGCGATGATCCAGTTCTTCACCTGTGGAACGGGCTTCCTGCTCTTCAGCGCCTGCACGAGTCCGAGCTCTTCGAGCTTCACGAGATCCGCATTCGAGCGCGTGTACACGTTTCCCTCGCGGTCGACGGCGAACGGGATCTCCGTCGAGTCTTCGTTCGCCGGTCCGCCGAGGACGCGTTTGATGACTTCGTCGGTGGCGAGCTGCGCCCGGATCTGCCCGACGACTTTCCCTGCATTGTGCACGGAAACTTTGAACTTCTGTCCGAAGAGCAGCCCGGCCTGATTCTCTTTTGTTTTCAGCGCGCGGAGCTGCTCGGGCGTGAGCGCGTCCATCCGGTAGACGCGCGTCTGTTCTTTGATCTGCCGCGCGATCCGTTTTCGCTCTTCCACCCGCTCTTGCAGCATCCGCTGCCGCTCGCGCCGCTCGTTCGACTGCGCGACTTGTCCGTGAAAGACCTCGCGACGCGACTCCATCTCGTTGTTGAGCTGTTCCTGCTTGTCTTTCAACGTCTGCTCGATCGACTTGCGCTGTTCCGGCGCAAGGTCCTCTCTCCCGAGCTGCGTCGTTAGCCGCGTGATCTCCGCGACCCGGTTGCCGAAGTCGGGCGGCATCGTGAACCGCGGCACGTTGATCTCCGGAAGATCGATGACGATCGGTCCGACATCGACAATGGGCGGAGCCGGCGGCGCGTGCCCGCCGGACGCGATTTGCGGAACGGCCGGAGGCTGAATCCCCGGCGCGGGTGGAGCGGATGGCGCGGGTGTCGCCGGCATGAACTCGAGCGCGTCGACGAGCGGCGCGGTCTCGCCCATCGCCATCAGGATGTTGTCGACGACCTTCGCCTGCGCGTCGGTGCCGGTGTCGACGGCCATCGGGATCGCCGAGAGTCCGGCCATGCGCTGATCGAGCTCCGAGCCGATCGCACTCAGGCGGCGGTCCATCTGCGCGGTGAGCCTGGACGCCTCGCGGTGGTACGCGTCCTCGAGCGCCCGCCGCGACGAGCGATACGAATAGAACACCACGCCCGTCAGCGGCAGGACGGCGAGGAGGAAGCAGGCCAGGAGCAGTTGGGTGCGGATCTTCATCGAGTACGAAGCGAATCGTATCTGTAAGACGGAAAAGTCCCCTCAGGGTTTAGGCTTCGGCCGGAAGCGCGCCCGGATCTCGCGCCCGATCCGCTTCAGCTTCGGCTCGGCAAAGTAGCGCAGCGACGCGTAGAGCTTCTTCACGCCGCGCTTCGGCGTCGCCACGATCACGGCGTAATACGGCGCGGCGCCTGCGGCGAGCATGCGCTTCTCTTCGGCGATCAGCGGCTCGATCGCGGTCGGGTCGACGGCCGGGTAGAGCACCGACAGCACGTTGCCGCCGTAGGCGCGGATCTCGCGAACGTCGAAGCCGATCGCCAGCTGCGTCAGGATCTCCGACGAACGGATCGCTTCGGACGGATCGTCGGCCTGAATCGGCAGGGGCAGATCGCCGGTGCGCCGTGCGCCTGGCGGAAGCGCCGAAAAGATCGACCGAAGCGGCGCGATCCGCTGATCGTTCCAGTCGTGCCGCGACGGGCCGATGTACTCATCGAGATAGAGCACGCCGCCGCGCCGGAGCGCGAGCAGGATCGAGCGCAGCAGCTTCTCCAGTTTCGCGACGTGGTGGAGAGCCTGATGGATGAACACCGCGTCGTATGTGCGGCGCGGCAGAGATGGCTCGTTGAAGTCGGCGGCGAAGTAGCGGATGCGCGGCGAGAACCCTTCCGCGGACGCGAGAGAGGCGGCGATGCGCAGCGAGTTGGTCGAGCCGTCGAACGCGTCGACGCGGGCGGCGATGTTCTTGCGGACGATGTCGCGCTCGAACGGACCTGTGCCGCAGCCGACGCTCAGCGCGCGCTCGAAGCGGCGGCCGCCGAGGGCGCGCATGAACCACTCCACCGGCCACAGCTTTTCGCCGTTGCCGATCGACTCGAGGATGTAGTCGCGGACGAGCGGATGCTCCATCCAGCTCGTGTGCGTCGGCGCGGAGACCTCGCGGTCCCAGAATTTTTCAGCCGTCATCGGCGCGCGGATTCTACCGGTCGTGGAGTCGATTAGAATCGGACGACCACACATGGCCGATCACAAATCGGACCGCGCTCGAGAAATGGGCGCGTGAAACAACAACGCGAAGGAGAATCATGATCAACAAAGTCATTCTGATCGGTCGTCTCGGAAAAGATCCCGAAGTTCGCTCTACGCCCGGTGGGACCACCGTCACGCGATTCAGCCTGGCCACCGACGAACGCTTCACCGACCGCAACGGCGAGAAGCAGGACCGCACCGAGTGGCACAACATCGTCGCGTGGGGAAAGCTCGGCGAAATCTGCGGGCAGTTCCTGCGCAAGGGCAAGCTCGTCTACATCGACGGATCGATCCACTACGACAGCTGGGACGACAAGGAGTCGGGCCAGAAGAAGTACAAGACCGAGATCCGCGCCGACAACATGAAGATGCTCGACCGCAAAGGCGACGACGAAGG
>DASWBH010000239.1:0-2897 GCA_036390755.1 Thermoanaerobaculia bacterium | reverse complement strand
ATCGAAGCGCTTTTCGCGGCGCGGGTAGTCGGCTCCCCAGAGATCGAGCGGCAGCGAGAACTGCAGGTCGGGATGATCGCGAAGCACCTGCAGAACCGGCACGATCTGTTCGCGATCGACGATGAACGTCGGCAGGTCCTGACCGCGCTCCTGCGCGACCGCCGGATTGTTCAGCTTTCCGGCGATCTCTTCGCCGCGCGCGTCCATCTGCGCGGCGTCGCGCGGAATGTACGGCTGGCGGTTTGTCGGCGCGGGACCGGTGTAGGGGATCGCCGAGAATCTGGTCAGTGTGCTCATCTGGCTGTGTCAGCAGTCTATGCTGAGCTATCCTCGTCGAATCTCGCCCCTCTCGATCTTCTCTTTCAATTTCAAAATCCCGTACATCAGGCCATCGGGAGTCGGCGGACAGCCGGGCACCCAGATGTCGACCGGGATGATCTCGTCGATGCCCTGCACGACGTGGTACGCGCGGTAGAAGCCGCCAGAAGTCGCGCACGCGCCCATGGCCACGACGTACTTCGGCTCGGGCATCTGGTCGTAAATCTTCTTCAGCACGGGCGCGATCTTGTCGACGATCGTGCCGGCCACGATGAGCAGGTCCGCCTGCCGCGGCGAGAACCGCACGACCTCGGCGCCGAAGCGCGAGATGTCATAGTGCGACGAGACCATCGACATGAACTCGATCGCGCAGCAGGCCGTCCCGAACGGCAGCGGCCAGAGCGAGTTGCCGCGCGCCCAGTTGACGATGGTGTCGAGCTTCGTCGTGAGATATGTGCCGGTGACGAGGTCCTCGACGCCGCGATCGGCTTCGCCGGGAAGCGTGATCAGGCCTTTTTCGGGAATCTCGCCGGGAGCGAGCGCGACCTTGCGCGCGATGATCGAATCGGGTTTGTCAATGTTTTGTGCGGGCATAACTTACGAGTGCGGTGTGCCCTCGCGGGTGCCGCATTCTATGGACAGGAGAAACTTTTCACAAGGTGTGAAACAGCGGCGTATCAGCGGCGTATTCATGCAAGCGCCGCGCTAGAATGCGCGCCCGATCGGAGGATTCATGAGAACTGGCGCCCGCTGGATCGCCTCGTCGATTTTCTTTGTCATTGCTCTGTTTGCCGGTGCGCAGCTCCGCGCCGATCTCCCGCCGCTGATTCCCCGCGATGTCCTGTTCGGAAATCCCGAACGAGCGAATCCTCACATCTCGCCTGACGGAAAGCGATTGGCCTGGCTCGCACCCGATGCGAGCAAAGTCCTGCAGGTGTGGGTGAAAACCATCGGCAAGGACGACGATCACGCCGTCACGGCCGAGAAGAAGCGGCCGATCCGCAACTATGCATGGGCACCGGACGCGAAGACGCTGCTCTACGTTCAGGACAACGGCGGCGACGAGAACTTCCACGTGTTCGGCGTCGACCTCGACGCCGGTACCGTCCGCGACTACACCGCATTCCTGGGTGCACGCGCAGACATTGCGTCGATCGAGCCGACCGTCCGCGACCAGATCCTCGTCACGATGAACGCGCGTAACAAGCAGCTCTTCGACGCGTACCGGATCACGCTCTCCACCGGCGCAGTCGTCCTCGAGGCCACGAACCCCGGCAACGCCCTCGGCTACGTGACCGACAAGAACCTCAACGTCATCGCCGCGCAGGGATCGACTCCCGACGGCGGCACCGAAATCCTCGTGCGCGACACGCCGCAGTCGCCGTGGCGCTCGATCATCAAAGTCGGTCCGGACGAGAACGTGAACCTCGTCGAGTCCAGCGAAGACGGGAAGTCGCTGATCATGACGACATCGATCGGCTCCGACACCGATCGCGTCGTGTTGCACGACATCGCCACGGGCGCGGAAAAGGTCGTGGCATCGTCCGCCGACGTCGACGCAGGGACGGTGATGGTCAATCCGAACACGCGCGCGATCGAGGCGGTCTCGTTCGAGCCGGGCCGGCGCACCTGGCGCGTCATCGACCCTTCGGTCAAGAGCGACTTCGAGGGAATTGCGAAGCTCAGCGACGGCGACTTCGGCATCGTGAACCGCGACTACGCCGACAAGACGTGGCTCGTCGCGTTCACGTCGGATCGCGGTCCGGTGAGTTGGTACGCCTGGGATCGCGACGCGAAGAAGGGCACGTTGCTCTTCAGCGCGCAGCCGAAGCTCGAGAACCTGCAGCTCTCGCCGATGCAGCCGGTCACGATCAGGACCCGCGACGGCATGAATATGAACGCGTACCTGACGCTGCCGGCCGGCGTTCCGCCGAAGAGCCTCCCGCTCGTGCTGTTCGTGCACGGCGGACCCTGGGGCCGCGACACGTGGGGCTATCGCTCGTATCCGCAGTGGCTCGCCAATCGCGGCTACGCCGTTCTGCAGCCGAACTTCCGAGGATCGACCGGGTACGGGAAGAAGTTCCTGAACGCCGGAAACAAGCAGTGGGGCCTCAAGATGCACGATGACCTGATCGACGCCGCGAACTGGGCTGTCAAGCAGGGCTACGTCGATCCGAAACGCATCGCCATCATGGGCGGCTCGTATGGCGGTTACGCGACTCTCGCCGGCCTGACGTTCACGCCCGACTATTTCGCGTGCGGCGTCGACATCGTCGGCCCGTCGAATCTGAAGACGCTCATCGGATCGATTCCGCCGTACTGGAAGCCCATCCGCAGGATCTTCGATGTCCGGATGGGAAACGTCGACGATCCGGCCGAAGCCGACCTGATTCGCAACGCCTCACCTCTGTTCAAGGCGAATGTGATCAAGCGGCCGCTGCTCATCGGCCAGGGCGCGAACGATCCGCGCGTGAACGTTCGCGAGTCGGAGCAGATCGTTGACGCCATCCAGAAGAGCGGCGGGTCGGTGACCTATGTCGTCTACAGCGACGAAGGCCACGGCTTCGCGCGTCCGGAGA
>DASWBH010000238.1:0-2177 GCA_036390755.1 Thermoanaerobaculia bacterium | reverse complement strand
ACCGCGTTGCGACGCGTGAGAAGCGCGAGGAGCAGATCGAACTCTTTCGGTGCGAGCTCCACCGGCAACCCGCCGCGCGTGACCGTCCGGCTCGCGCGATCCACGACGACGCTGCCGAATCCGTCCGCTTCTTCCGCGTTCGCGTGCCTACCTCTGCGCAGCAGCGCCTCCACGCGGGCGAGCAGTTCGAGCAGTCCGAACGGCTTGGTGACGTAATCGTCGGCACCCATCTTCAGTCCCCGCACCTTGTCGCTTTCCTCGCCCTTCGCGGTGAGGATCAGAACCGGCGTGGCGAGCCGCGCCTCGCGCATGCCGCGCAGCACACGAAATCCGTCAAGCGCGGGCAGCATGAGATCGAGGATGACGAGATCGGGCGCGTCGCGTCGCGCCGTCGCCAGTCCGGTCGCGCCGTCGCCCGCCACATCGACGGCATAGCCTTCGATCTCGAGATTGTTGCGGAGGCCGAACGCCAGCTCGGCGTTGTCTTCGATGACCAGCACGCGCTTCATCGCGGGACCTCCACGACGAAGCGGGAGCCGCGCGACGGCGCATCCTCGACCCAGCAGCGGCCGCCGTGCAGCGCGACGATGTCGCGCACGACGGCCAGTCCGATGCCGGTCCCGGCGTTGTGCGTCTCGCGGTCGCGCTCGAGCCGGACGAATTTCTCCCAGATCTGTTCGCGCTCGCTCTCCGGCACGCCCGGTCCCTCGTCGTCGACCTCCATCCGGAACACGCCGTCGTGCGCCGATGCGGCGACGCGAATCGTCTGCCCGGGAGGCCCGTACTTCACGGCGTTGTCGAGAAGGTTGAGCAGCACCTGCTTCCACGCATCCGCGTCGACGCGCGCGGTCAGCTGCGGCGGCACAACCGTGTCGATCACCACTTTTTTCGACGACGCCATCGGCATGAATTGCTCGATCGTCTGACGGATGACAGCGCCGGCGTCGCCAGGCGTGCGATCGAACTGCAGCGCGCCGCGCTCTCCGCGCGCGTACAGCAGCACGTTGTCGACGAGATGCGACAGACGCCGCGCTTCCTGGTCGATGATCTCGAGAGAACGTCGGCCCTCCTCCGCAGATCGCACGCGATCGAGCAGCAGCGTCTCCGCGAACATGCGGATCTGCGTCAGCGGCGTGCGCAGCTCGTGCGACACACCGGAGATGAAATCCGCGCGAAGGCGGACGAGCTGCCGCTCGCGTCTCAATAGATACGCAGCCGCGACAACGAGACCTGCGGTCGTCAGCAGCAGCGCGAGGTACAGCGGCATCCGCGACTCCGGGACGCCGCCGATCACGAGCGCCGGCGCCGCCGCACGCACGATGGACGCCTGAACCGCGGCGCCGCGGAACACATCGCCGTGATCCGCGCCGAGGGTTCTCGTCACGCCGAAGTCGGGATCGAAACGGCCCGGCGACTGAAAGAGCGTCCGGCCGTGCATCGCCACCGACACGAACACGTCGCGGTTTGTCAGCCGGCCGTCTCCCGCGGACGGCGGGAAGATCGATCTCCGCGCGAACGTCCGCTGCACGAACGGACCGAGGGCCGCATCATTGATCATGAAGCCGAAGATTCGTCCGGAGTCGATCAGCGCCACGCCGTAAGCGATCAGGTACTGCTCGCCGCCGGCATCGACGCGGACCGCCTGCGGATCGCCGTTGCGCCGGCGCTCGCGCGCAACGGGCAGCAGGTGCGCGAGCATCCATGACTCGAGAGGCTTCGGAACCGGCGGCATCACGCTCTTCGTAGTGATGTCGACGATGAACAGCTGACGGACGAGCGGCAGCGAGTAGTCGAGGCGAGGCTCGCTCTCGCCACGCAAATCGCCCAGCGCGGGCAGCGGCTGGCCGCGCGTCAGACGCGACGCCAGCGCCTGCCGCATCGGCGCGAAGCCGTAACCTTCGATGTCCGTCGCGGCGCGGCGGATCAGTTCATCGGTGGCGATTGCAGCGAAGTCGCGGATCGTCCGTTGTGCGGCAAACCGGCGCGAGCTTCCCTCCGTCACTGCCTGCCACGTCAGCAGCGCCGTCAGTCCGACGGAGAGGCCGAGGAGGATGACGATTGCGGCGATGCGCCGGTCGTCGGGAGCTGCCGCCATCGGCAGTCAACATGGCCGAAATCGGCGACTGCCACAAGTTCGTCATGGCTTTCCTGACAATTCGCTTGCAAATTGCTTGGAT
>DASWBH010000237.1:0-14662 GCA_036390755.1 Thermoanaerobaculia bacterium | reverse complement strand
CGAATCGCACGTGATGTCGACGACCGTGCTCTCGAGGCGCGGGCGTTCGTTGAGGCGATGGATGGGAACGATCGGGAAGAGCTGCCCGAGCGCCCAGTGGTCGAGAAGGGATTGAAAGACGGAGAAGTTGCAGATGTGCTGATCGGCCAGCTCGATCTTCAGCGTGAGCAGATCTTCAGGCACGCGCTCGGGATCCATGTGCTGCACGGTGCCCTGCAGTTTCTCGGCGACCTGCCAGAAGAGCGACTCCAGCCGTGCTTTCACGTCGAGATTCAGCAGGCCGAGCTCGAACATCGTCTGCGACTGCTCCTTGATCTGGACGAGGTCGTGCCACGACTGGCTGATGTTCTCTTCGGTGATGTTCTCGTCGATGTCGATGAGCTCGCGGATCAGTTTGTGATCGGCCGCTTTGATCTCCAGCGGCTCGAGCGGAGTCTTCTCGATCGCTCCGAATGCCTGAACGACGAGGACGGAGTGATGCGCGACGATCGCACGTCCCGACTCCGACACGATGTTCGGATGGGGCACCTTCTCGTCGTCGCAGACGTCCATGATGTTGTAGACGATGTCGGTCGCGTACTCCTCGACCGAGTAGTTCATCGAGGAGTGGAACGTCGAACGCGACCCGTCGTAATCGATGGCCAGTCCGCCGCCGACGTCGATGTACTCGAGCGGATGCCCCATCTTGTGGAGCTTCGCGTAGTACATCGCCGCCTCGCGGACGGCGCGCTTGATCGTGAGGATGTCGGGGATCTGCGAGCCGATGTGGAAGTGCAGCAGCTTGAACGCAGACTCCATCTTCGCTTCGCGCAGCATCTCGATGGCGTCGAGAATCTCTTCGGTCGAAAGGCCGAACTTCGCGTGCTCACCGCCGGACGTTGCCCATTTTCCCGCGCCTTTCGAGAGCAGCCGCACGCGCATGCCGATCAGCGGCTCGACGTTCATCTCGCTGGCGATCTTCGCGATCGCGCGGATCTCCGACACCTTTTCGGCGATGACGATGACTTTCTTGCCGAGCTTGCGGCCGAGCATGGCCATGCGGATGTAGGCGGTGTCCTTGTAGCCGTTGCAGACGATGAGCGACTCGGGGTCGGTGTGCATCGCCAGGCCGGCGTAGATCTCCGGCTTCGATCCGACTTCCAGCCCGTAGTTGAACGGCCGGCCGGCATCCAGGATCTCTTCGACGACTTCGCGGAGTTGATTGACCTTGATCGGAAAGACGCCGCGATACGCCCCGCGGTAGTTGTTCTCGACGATGGCGCGATTGAACGCGCTGTTCAGCATCTCCACGCGGTGACGCAGCAGGTCCTGAAAGCGGATCAGAAGCGGAGTGCCCAGGTTGAGGACTTGCGCCTCACGCAAAGCCTCGATGATGGGAATGGCGATGCCGTTTTCCTGAAGCGGCGAGACGGTGAGGTCGCCGCTGCGGTTGACGTCGAAGTAGCCGGCGCCCCAGCGGTCGATCATGTAGAGCGAGCACGCCTCTTCGACAGTCCATCCCTGGCGCTGCTGCGGAATGATCTCCGGTGCGTGCGTGGTCACGGCCAAAGAATAGAGCCAATCTGTTTTACGCGCGTGGAAAATCCGCGCCGTCGATTGCGTCGATCTCGTCCGGCGCAAGCGTCAGATCCGCCGAACGGGCCGAATCGATCGCATGCTCTGCAGATCGTGCGCCGGGAATCGGAACGATCGTGCGCCCTTTCGATCGCACCCACGCCAGCGCGACCGCATGCGGCGACGCGTCGTGGTTGCGCGCGATCTGCTGAACGACCGGGTGCGACGGCAGTTTCTTCGCCAGCCGCCCGCCGCCTACAGGGCTGTAGGCGAGGAACGTGATGCCGCGTCGTTCGCACTCGTAGACCACGCCGTTGTCGAGCGAGTCGCGCGAGTAGGGACTCAGACGGTTCTGAACGGAAACTACGGTGATGATGTTCGACGCCGCGTCGAGCTGCCTGACCGACACGTTGCTCAGACCGAAGTGCTTGAACTTGCCTTCCCGCTGCAGCTCCGCAAATGCCTCGACGCTCTTCTCGAACGGCGCACCCGGATCCGGCGCATGAAACTGATGAAGGAAGATCTGGCCGGTGCCGAGCGACCGGAGACTCCGCTCGCACGCCTCGCGAATGTGTTTCGGCCGGCCGTCGTTCGACCACGCACCTTTCGGCCGGATCACGCCCGCCTTCGTCGCGACGCGAACCGAATCGCCGTCGCTCCGCTCGCGGAGCACCGACGCGATGAGCCGCTCGTTGTGGCCGATGTCGTCATCGTCAAGGCAGTACGCGTCCGCCGTGTCGATGAACCTGATCCCCGCATCGATGGCCGCATGGAGCACGGCGCGCCCGACATCCTCCGGCGGTCTTCCCTGAATCGATAGAGGCATCGCGCCGAAGCCCATCGCGGAAATCTTGTCGTGAGTTGAACCGAGGTTTGTGTATTCCATCGTGCGGTTAACGGTTAACCGAAAAGCGGCGGCATCCGTTTGTGCTCATCCGTCGCCAGTTGGTAGTGAATCGCCACATTGAGCAAGGTGACCTCATTGGCAGGCGCCGCATTCAGCTGGATCGACGTCGGCAGCCCGTTCTCGCCCAACCCGTTTGGCAGCGCGACGGCCGGCGCGCCGAGGAGGTTCATGCTGCCGATGATCGAAGGCCCGCTGGAGATGCCCTTGTACGCGTCTTCGAAGTTGACGCCGATCGGATAGGCGACGGTCGATCGCGTCGGCGCGGCGATCAGGTCGACCCGATCGAAGATCGTCAGCAAGGCCTGCCGCACTTTCGCGCGGATGCGCATCGCGCGCAGGTAGTCGATTGCCAGTGTCGCCGCCGCCGTGAAGCCGCCGGTCTTGTCGGCGACGGCTCGCAGCTGCTTCGCGCGGCCGTCGCGGATGATGTCTTCGAACGCGCTCGCCCCTTCCGCGTCGACGATGATGCCGACGGTCGCGCCGTACGGCATGTCAGGGAACTCGATCTCGCTGATCGTGTGACCGAGCCGCTTCAGCGCTTCGATCGACTTCAGAAAGTTCTCGCGCACCGCGGGCTGCACTTTGTCGTACGTTCCTTTCACGGTCGCGATCCTCACGGTTCGCTTCGTCTGAAGGTGCGTCGCGCTGGCGAGCCATCGCGCTTTGCCGGGCGGGTAGACGCCTTGTGTCGTCGGATCGTTCTCGTCCTCGCCCATGATCGCGTGGAGAACCGTGTTGCAATCGGCGGCGTTGCGGCACAACGGGCCGATCTTGTCGAGTGACCACGACAAGGCCATCGCGCCATGTCGTGACACGCCGCCGTACGTCGGACGCAAACCGGTGACGCCTGAGAATGCCGACGGCGTCAGGATCGAGCCGGAGGTCTCGCTGCCGATCGCGAACGGAACGAGTCCCGCGCCGACGGCCGCGCCGGGGCCGCTCGACGATCCTCCCGACCAGAACTTCGTGTTCCACGGCGACAGCCCCGGACCGGTGAACGAGGCGTCGGCGTTGTCGTAGCCGAAGCCGCCCGCAAGCTCGACCATCGCCAGCTTCGCGACGAGCACCGCGCCCGCTTTCGTCAGACGTTCAACCACGGTCGCGTCGTAATCGAAGATCTGATTGCGGTACGGCTCGGCGCCCCATGTGGTGGGGATGTTTTTCGTCGCCAGAAGGTCCTTCACACCGTGGGGGATGCCGAGGAGCGGGCGATTGGTGATGCGACCGGCGGCGATCTCGCGATCGGCCGCCTCGGCTTCGCGTAACGCGCGATCGCGGGTCAGCGTAACCACTGCGTTCAGCTTCGGCCCGAGGTGGTCGAGGCGATCGAGGTAAAACTTCGTGAGCTCGACCGACGTTGTTTCCTTCGCGCGCAGCATGCGCCCGAGGTCGTCGATCGTGGCGTAGGGATTCACCAGCGACTCGTCCGCGCCGAGAACGTGAAATCAGGTTCGTCGGAGTTGACGAGCTTGAAGGAGCGGAAGCGCTCGAGCAGCCCGGCGTAGTCCTGAAAGTCTTTGCTGGCCTGCTGCATCTCCGCGGCGTCAAGAAACTGTCCCGACTGCGCGCGGACGACTTCGGTGAGCGCGTTACCCAGGGCGGAAGGAGGTTTCGGAGTTTCCTGCGCGAGCGAGTCGATGGAGAGGAAAGGAGCGAGAGCGAGCGTCTTTGCAAATGTACGGCGAGAACTGCGCATGGAGTCCCCCAAATCTCGAATCCCGAATCTCTAATCTCGAATCTGTTTCACCACCACGCGTCCCGGCGGCGTGTCGTGCATGAACATCTCGAGCGCGGCGCGGACGACTCTCTTGTGCGCATCGCGCTGCCCGGCGCGGCCGATCACGCGGCCAATCTCCGACCCTTCGAACGTCATCGCGCGCGGCGGGCGCACAGACTCTGTCGCGGCGGGTGAGGCGGAGATGATGATCGTCGGCACGCCGCGCGACTCGATCTCGCGCGCCAGATTGGCGATCGTGCGGTGGCACGTCTCCGGACATCCGGCGGTCATCAGCACGAGTTTCGTCTTCGAGCGCTCAATCTTGTCGGCGAGCTCCGGAAACGTCTTCTCGTACAGCTCCTTGAGCCGCGTCGTAAAGCCGTAGCTGTAGTGCTTGTCGTTCACCGCAGCGATCACGCCTTCGGACGCGAGCTCGCGCAGCGTGTCGATCGGAAAGACGATGTTCGGGTCGGCGTCGGCCTCGCTGTGATCGTAATGATGATGCGCGATGCGCAGCGCCCCCGCCTCGGTTTCCGACGGAATGATGCGATAGCTCACATCGCCGGGATCTTCGGTCGGGAACGGCTCCTGATCGGGAAGGTAAACGCCCGTCGCGGAGACGATCGCCACCGTCGCCGTCGCGAGGTCCTTGTCGAACGGCGTGAAGGGCACGCAGCGGCGCGCAATGGTCAGCATATCGATTTGAGGGAAGCGCGGGCCGGTGGACGCGGCCCGCGCGCAAAAATCAATCGAGTTCTCGAAGCGTCTCGAGCAGTTGCGCGTTCTCCGGTACCTCGGAGATGTCGTGCACGTCGATGTAGCGGACGATCCCTTTCTTGTCGACGATCACGATGGCGCGCTCACAGATTCCTTTGTCTTCTTTCCACACGCCGTACTTCTTCGACACTGCACCTTTCGGATGGAAGTCGGCGAGCAACGGGTACTTGTCGATCCCGCCAAGGGACCGCGCGAATGCAACGTGGCTTGGAACGCTGTCAACCGAAATGCCCACGACCTGGGCGTCATACCGTTCAAAGTCGGCCATCTCGGCCTCATATCCCGGCATCTGCACGGTTCAGACAGGTGTCCAGTCCAGCGGATAGAAGACCAGCACGACATTCTTCTTGCCGCGATAGTTGCTCAACTTGACCGTCTCATTGCCGCGATGACCGGGCAGCTCGAAGTCGGGCGCCTGATCGCCGACTTTGAGCGTCGAGGTCCGCGAGGCCATGGATTTTCTTCCGGTGGTCACTGCCATACGGGAGCTCCTCCTCGTTCGGGCTTTTCCGCGTCGCGTGAGTCCACACTCTGCGCCGCGGGGCCGTCATTGTAATCGCTGCGTCAATGCCGCGAAGTGGTGGTCGTGGTGTTCTGTTGATCGGCGTCCGATTTGATCTTGTGACCCGCTTTCTGCAGCGCCTCGCCCGCTTTCTCCGCGGCCTCGCCTGATCCTTCCTTGATCGCCTTGCCGAGCTCCTTTGCGCCGGCGGCAATGTGCTTCGCGGCGTCGGTCTGTTTGAGCTCATTCGCGCGACGTTTCGCCTCGTCGCCGATTTCTTTGCCTTCCTGCTTCAGGTCATCCCCGGCTTGTTTCGCGTCGTCCTTCGCCGACTCGGCGGCGGTCTCTGTCTTGTTTTTCGTCGTGTCCGGCACGCCATAGCTGCCGTCGCTGCGCTTCGTGCACCCGCACACGAGCAGGAGAGCGCACGCAACAATGATGGATTTCATGGACGAACCTCCACAGATGGAGGAAGCAAAGGATGAGCCCGACCGAAACAATCGCGCGGCAGCGCGTGTTGAGCGCTGGCGATGAACGATGACCGCCTGATTCAGGGAATGGCCGGCAACGGTGATTTCCGCATCATCGCGGCGCAGACGACGAACACGGTCGACACGGCGCGCGAGATCCTCGACCTCTCTCCCGTCGCCGCTGACGCCCTCGGGCGCGCGCTCACCGGCTCGCTGCTGCTCGCGCGACTGCTCGACAAAGACGTCCGCAACCAGTACGTCACGTTGCGCTTCCAGGGGAACGGTCCGCTCGGAGTCCTGATCGCGGAAGCGAATGTGAGCGGCGGCGCGCGCGGCTGGGTGGCGAACCCGGTTCCGACCGACGAAACGCTCGACGTCGGCCGCGCCATCGGCCGAGGAATGCTGACGGTGGTGCGAGGGACACCGCCGGAAGGAAAGCCGTACACCTCGCAAGTCATCCTCGAAGGCGGCGGCATCGCCACGGAGCTGACGCGCTATCTCGCCCGATCGGAACAAATCTCGTCCGCGGTCCTCCTCGGCGTCCTGAAGAAGCGTGAAGGCGTCGCCGCGGCCGGCGGAATCATCATCCAGGCTTTTCCGCACACGACCGAAGAAGAGATCCGTCGCGTCGAGCTTCGGATCAGGGAAGTGCCGCCGCTCTCGACGCTGCTCGAGAAGATGCCGATCGAGCACGTCGTCGCGACCGTGTTCGAAGGAATGCAGTACAAGCAGATCGACGACAGCTTCAACGTGCCGCTCAGCTACACCTGCACGTGCAGTCGCGAGCGCGCGCTGGCGCCGCTGGCGCTCTTCTCGCGCGAGGAGCTCGCCGAGATGGTCGACGAGGGCGGCTCAGAGGTCGTCTGTCAGTTCTGCGGACGCAAGTACTCGTTCACTCGCGACGACCTGCTTGCGCTCACGCCGAAGCATGACGCATAGTCACGAGCTCGCACATGCGCAGCGTGATCACCGGCTCCGGCATCGGCATTCCGAAGAACCTCGTGAAGAACGAAGTTCTCACGCGGATCATGGACACCACCGACGAGTGGATCCGCACGCGCAGCGGCATCGAGCAGCGCTACTACGCTGACGACGGCCAGGGCTCCGTGGAGCTGGGAATGCTCGCCGCTGACGCGGCGCTCAAATCTGCGGATCGGACGACCGCCGACATCGACGCCGTGATCTTCGCGACCATGACGCCGAACCTGTTCTTCCCTGGCAACGGTCCGCAGCTGCAGGCGAAGATGGGCTTCCGGCAGAGCATGCCGACGTTCGACATCCGCCAGCAGTGCTCCGGATTTCTGTACGGACTCGATCTCGCCGACTCGCTGATCAAGAGCGGAAAACACAAGCGGCTGCTGCTCGTGGGCGCGGACGTGCACACGCCGTTCATGCCCTGGCAAACCGGCGGCTGGGCGATGACGATCGGGCAGGACGCCAGCCCTCCGACACCCGAAGCGTACGCGTTCAACACGCAGATTCGCGATCGCACGGTGCTCTTCGGCGACGGCGCCGGCGCCGTGGTGATCGAAGCGTCGGAGAACGGCGGTCGCGGCCTGATCGCAGCCAAGCTGTACACCGATGGGTCGAACATCGAGGCGCTCTACGTCCCCGGCGTCGGATTCCGGCGACGTCCGTACGTGAGTAAAGAACAGATCGACGACGCCGAACCGATTCCGGTGATGGAAGGCCGCGAAGTGTTCAAGCAGGCCGTGTCACGGATGCCCGAGGCGGTGCGCGCGGTGTGCGAGGAAGCGGGCGTGCAGGTGGCCGACATCGACGTGTTGCTGATCCACCAGGCGAACCTGCGCATCGTCGAAGGGGTCGGGAAGCAGCTCGGGCTGCCACCCGAAAAAGTGCCGCACAACATCGAGCGTTACGGCAACACGACGGCGGGGACGCTGCCGATCCTGTTCCACGAGTGCCTGGCGGATGGGCGGATCCGGCCGGGGATGTTGATCTGCTTCACGGCGCTCGGGTCGGGACTGCACTGGGGCGCGGCGTTGTATCGGGTTTAGCGGTTCGAATCCGCGAGATACCTCTCCATCAACTCCGCGTTCGCATTCATCGCGTTGATCTCGACCCAGTACGCGCGCGCGAAAACGGCGATCGACGCGAGCGCGAGCACGTTGTGAAGCCACAGCGGCGTTTTCCCCGTCGACACGCCGCCACCCATGATGAACGTCGTCATCAGAATCGCGGCCGCATACGTGCAGACCGGTGAGACTTTCATCGCCAGAACTCTCGTCGCACTCCGCACAGCCGCTTCATCCGGCTTTCCCTTCGCGTTGTCCTTCAACTGCTTTCCCGTCCCGATGAAAAAGAACATGGTCATCGACTGCGAGAAGAGTCCGATGACGACCGTCGCCAGCGCACCCAGGATGTGCTGCGACGCGTGACCGGGCGACGCGAGGAATCCCATGATCATCGTGGTGATGAGACCGGCGATCGTCAGCAGCGTCGTGACGAGAAGAAATTGAGCCATCGGACGCGCCACTATAATCGCCGGAATTGTCATTCTGAGCGCCGAAGAGCGCCGTCTTCGCGGCTCAGAATGACGGGAGGCGAATGGCGACCTATCGCGAATCGGGCGTGAACATCGACGCGCAGGACGAAGCGTTGCGGGAGGTGAAGCGCATCGTCCGCGACACGTTCACACCGAACGTGATGTCGGACATCGGCTCGTTCGGCGGGCTGTTTCGCGGCACGTTCGACGGCATCGAGAAGCCCGTGCTCGTCTCGTCGACGGACGGCGTCGGGACGAAGCTGCGTGTCGCGCAAGCGATGAAGATTCACGATACGGTCGGCTACGACCTCGTCTGCCACTGCGTCAACGACATCCTCGTGCAGGGCGCGCGGCCGCTCTTCTTCCTCGATTACTACGCGACCGGAAAGCTGCGGCCGCCGGTGATGACCGACGTCGTGCGGGGCATGGCGCGCGCGTGCCGTGAGAACGGCGCTGCGCTCATCGGCGGTGAAACAGCGGAGATGCCGGGCTTCTACGGCGACGACGACTACGACATCGCCGGCTTCATCGTCGGTGTGGTCGACGAGACGAACGTGATCGACGGCAAAGCCGTTCGCGAAGGCGACGTGCTCATCGGACTTCCGTCAGCCGGCCTGCACACGAACGGCTACTCGCTCGCGCGGAAGGTACTGATCGAGCAGATGAACAACGACTACCAGACGATCATCCCCGGTCTCGGCAAGATCGGCGAGGCGCTGCTGCAGCCCCACATCTCGTATCTGAAACCGCTCCTGCCGCTCGTCGAGCAGCGGTTGATCCACGCGCTCGCGCACATCACCGGCGGCGGACTCACCGACAACGTCCCGCGCGTTCTGCCGGACAACCTCGACGCGAAGATCAAGCTCGGGTCGTGGCCCGTGCTCCCGATCTTCCGCTACATCTTCGAGAAGGGGAAAGTCGGCCCGGAGGAGATGCTGCGCGTTTTCAACATGGGCATCGGGATGGTGGTGATCGCCGGGCCCGAACACGTCGACACGATCGTCAAGCACCTCGGCCGCATCGGCGAGAAGTTCTACTTCATCGGCAACGTGGTGAAGGGATCGCGCCGCGTGCAGTACGACACGCCGCCGGCCGGTTTCGCCAGCTGGATCGAATGATCCGGCTCGCCGTTCTTCTCTCCGGCCGCGGTTCGAATTTCGCAGCGATTCATGACGCGATCGCGCGCGGAGAGCTCGACGCGCAGATCGTCTGCGCAATCTCGAATCGCGCCGGCGCGCCGGGCATCGCACGCGCGCGCGAGTGGGGGCTCGACGCGCACGTGATCGACAACCGTGAGTTTCCGGACCGCACCGCGCACGAGCGTGAAGTGCTGCGCGTGCTCGACGCAGCGCGGCCCGATTTCATCGCTCTCGCCGGCTACATGCGACTGCTCAGCGCATCGTTCGTCGCTGCGTACGCGAACCGCATCGTGAACATTCACCCGTCGCTGCTGCCGGCGTTCCCGGGTGTTGACGCGCAGACGCAGGCGATTGTGCATGGAGTGAAGATCTCCGGCTGCACGGTCCACTTCGTCGACGAAGGACTCGACGCCGGCCCGATCATCGTGCAGCGCGCAGTGGACGTGGGCGATGACGATGACGCGCATACGCTCGCAGGACGCATTCTCGAGCAGGAGCACGTTGCCTACGTCGACGCGCTTCGGATTCTTGCCGCGGGGCACTACGAGATTCGCGGGCGGCGCGTCAGCACGCGCCGTTAACGGGCTAGAACGGCCAGAACGCTTTCCACCACGGCTGCTTCTCGACGGCTGCGCCGGTGAGTGCAGGCACCTTCGTGATCGTCTGATCCGCCTGCTGCACAGTGAC
The DNA here is from genome assembly GCA_036390755.1 of Thermoanaerobaculia bacterium. Taxonomy (GTDB): domain Bacteria; phylum Acidobacteriota; class Thermoanaerobaculia; order Gp7-AA8; family Gp7-AA8; genus DASVHS01. The sequence goes on along the minus strand of DASWBH010000237.1, from coordinate 4,403 downwards.
CGTTCCTGCAGGCTGACCGGCGCGCACGGGCGCGGTCAGCGTCGGCGGGCTGTACGCCACCTTCACGCCGCCTTCTTCACCGCGCTTCACGAGCGCGTTCACGTCAGCGCCGGCCACGGCCGGAACCGTCTTCGCGGTGCCGTCGGTGACGTTCGCGTTTCCGACCGTCGCCCCTTTTTTCAGCACGGTCGTCATGCGGTACTGCGAGAACGCCTGCGACATCAGGCGCGATGCGATGCCGAACGAGCTCATTGGCCCCGACGACGTCCGCGCGCCCATCACGACGCAGATCACTTCCATGTCGCCGCGCTTCGCGGCAGCGGTGACGCAGTAGCCGGCCGGTGCGGAGAACCCGGTCTTGATGCCGGTGGCGTCGGCGAAGTAGTCCACCTTGTGCGGATTGACGAGATGGTTCGGGTTGGTGAGTCCCGACGTGAACGTGGCGTTCGAGAACGGCATCGTCGGCGTCTTCGCGTACTCGCGCATGAGCGGATACTTCATCAGCTCGGCCCCGAGGATGGCGAGGTCGTGGGCGCTCATCATGTCGATCTGTTTCGGATTGGCCGAATTGGGCAGCCCGTGCGGATCGTAGAACGTCGACTGAGTCAGGCCGAGCTGCTTCGCGCGCTGGTTCATCATGTCTGCGAAGTTCTCGGCAGATCCCCCGATCTTCTCGGCGAGCATTTCCGCGGCGTCGTTGGCCGACTGGATCATCAACGCGGCCAGCACCGTCTGGACCGGGAAAACCTGACCCTCTTTCGCGTAGATCTGCGATCCACCCATCTTGGCGGAACGCGCGGAGGTCGTCACCGGCGTGTCGAGCTTCAGCCGCCCATCGCGAATCTCTTCCATCGTGATCAGCGCGGTCATCATCTTCGCCATCGATGCGGTGGGCAGCGGCACGTTCGCGTTCTCTTCGAACAGCACGCGCCTGGTGGTCGGCTCGATGACGTACGCGGCCGTGTAGCCTTTCCCCGTGGTGTTGACCTGTGCACCTTTGGCTGTCCCGGTTCCCTCCTCGTTTTGCGCGAGAACCGGCAGCGCGATCAGTGTTGCGAAGACGACGGCAAGACAAGATTTCATCGACAACTCCTTGGGATATTTGGAGCGCCGAACTGCACGCGCCGTACCACGGTTGTGAGTTCTCGGTTGTCGAGGCGCCAGGCGCTGAGGACTGACAACCGACAACTGAGAACCGGAGTGGCCGGGCGGCGGAAATTCAGCGGGCAGCGGCTTTCGCCTGCCTCTTGCTCGAGCGGGACGTGCGCGGAATCGATCCGATGACGGTCCAGTCGTGCTTGTGCACCACGACGGGCTCCTTCGACTTCGGCCAGAGATCGATGGGGATGTAGTAATACCCGTCGCCGAGGACTCGGGATTTGATGGCGAGATCGCGCATGCTCTTGCACAATCCCTTTTTCCCGCGGATGGCACTGCGTTCGACGACCACTCCGGTGGTCTCGCCGACACCCTGATAGATGCTGATCTCCGCGCACAGAGAATTGACCAACGTCATGACTGCAACTCCATTTCAAATAGCGGCGTCATCCGGAGACAGTAGTCCGACCCGATGCATTAGCAAAATTCGATCCAGACACAGCCGGAAAAGATCGGTAAAGTAGCCGGTCGCGATGCCCGAAGTCCCCGACAAGCCCAAGTCGAAGAAGAAGCTCGACCGCGCCCGGACGATGGCTCTGCTGCGCGATGCGCGCGAGATCGTCTGGTCCGCCCGCCGCCGCCTCGTCCTCGGCCTGCCGTTGATGGTCGTCAATCGCCTCGCCGGCATCGTGCTGCCCGCCACGACGAAATGGCTGATCGACCGGGTCATCATCCATCGCGAAATCGGCCTGCTCTGGAAGATCGTCGCCCTCGCGGGCGTCGCCACCCTGATCAGCGCCGTCACCGATTACGCCCTCGCGCAAATCCTCGGACTGGCCGCGCAGCGGTCCATCACCGAGCTGCGCCGGAAGATTCAGGAGCACGTGCAGCGGCTGCCGGTCGCGTACTTCGACAGCACGAAGACCGGCATCGTGGTCTCGCGCGTGATGAACGACGCCGAAGGGATCCGCAACCTCGTCGGCACGGGCCTGATTCAGCTCGTCGGCGGCATGATGACCGCCGTCATCGCCATCGGAATCCTGTTCTACCTGAGCGCGAAGCTCGCCCTGATCATCCTTGCCGCCGTGCTCTTCTTCGGCGCCGTTCTCTACTTTGCGTTCAAGAACGCGCGGCCGATGTTCAAGAAGCGCAGCGAGGTGAACGCGCAACTGACCGGACGCCTCACGGAAGGCATCTCCGGCATCCGCATCGTGAAGGCGTACAAGGCCGAGCATCACGAGGCCCGCGTCTTCGCCAAGGGCGCACACGAGCTTCTGCGGCTCGTCCTCGGCACGATGCGGATCGTGTCCGGTGTCGGCGCGCTCTCGACGTTCCTCGTGGGCGCGGTCGGCGTCGTGGTGATGGTCGTCGGCGGACGTCAGGTACTGAGCGGTCAGATGACGATCGGCGGACTGATCTCGTTCACGCTGTACCTCGGCCTCGTTGTCGGACCGGTCGTGCAGATCGTGTCGATCGGGACACAGTTGTCCGAGGCGTTCGCGGGACTGGAGCGGATGCGGGAGGTGTTCGGCGAGCGAACTGAAGACGCCGACGATCCGCAGCGGCTGCACGTCGCGCAGATTCGAGGCGAAGTCGAGTTCCGCGACGTCAACTTCGAGTACACGCCGGGCGTTCCGGTGCTGAAGGACATCCATTTCGTGGCGCCGGCCGGAACGTCCGTCGCGCTGGTCGGGCCGTCGGGTTCCGGCAAGAGCACGCTGATCTCACTCGTCGCCGCCTTTCACCGGCCGACTTCCGGCAAGGTGATCGTCGACGGAATTCCGCTCGACGAGATGCGGCTCGACGACTATCGCGGCCACATCGGCCTCGTGCCACAGGATTCCTTTCTCTTCGCCGACACGATCGCCTCGAACATCCGCCTCGGTAATCCGCGCGCGACGAGGGAAGAGGTCGCCCGCGCGGCGAAGATCGCGCACGTCGACGAATTCGCAGAGCGGTTCTCGGACGGTTACGAGACGGTCGTTGGCGAGCGCGGCGTGAAACTGTCCGGCGGCCAGAAGCAGCGCGTGGCCATTGCGCGCGCGATCGTCGCCGATCCCGAGATCCTCATTCTCGACGAAGCGACGTCGTCGCTCGACAGCGAGAGCGAAGCGCTGATTCAGGATGGCCTCAATCAACTGATGAAAGGCCGCACGACGTTCGTGATCGCGCATCGGCTGTCGACGATCCGCAACGCGAATCAGATCCTCGTGCTCGAAGACGGCCGGATCATCGAGCGCGGCACGCACGCCGAGCTGATGGCGATCGGCGGCCGCTATCGGTCGCTGTACGAGAAGCAGTACGGCATCGCGATCAATCGATTCGTGAACGAGGGAGAAGAACTGCCGGACGTCGCCGTGACCGGCGATAAGTAGCGCCAGGGAACCTAGCCGCGCAGCTCGACGTTCCAGTACGCCTCATCGAGGAAGTTCTTCCAGATGTCAGGGAACGCCCGTCCCTGCAGGCGGTGGAGCGGATGCCACTTCGGGCGGTGCGGCACGCGGATGAGCTGCATGCTGGACTCGTGAAGGAGCTTGTTGCCCTTGCGCACGTTGCACGGCAGGCACGCGCAGACGACGTTCTCCCATGTCGATTTTCCGCCGCGCGAGATCGGCACGACATGATCGAGCGACAGCTCGGATGAGGAGAACTTCCGGCCGCAGTACTGGCAGCGGTTCTGGTCGCGCAGATAGATGTTACCTCGCGAGAACTTCACCTCCTGCCGCGGAAGGCGGTCGAAGGTGAGCAGCTGGACGACGTGCGGGATCAAAATGTTCCGGCTGGGCGTGATGACGTAGTGGTCGTTCGGCTGGACGGGGATATCCATCCAGTTCTCGAAGCTATAGGTGCGGTACTGAGAGTCGACTGCCCGGACCTGACCTTTGTACAGGAGGGTGAAAGCGCGGCGGACCGAGGTAATCTGGACCGCCTGAAAGACGCGATTGAGGACCAGAACGTGACCGTCGAGCATGGTTATCAGCCTCAAACAGTCGGCGGCCTCTTCCTGTTTCCGTGGGCGGTCGTTTGATGGTCCTCCAGACGTCATAATACACGTTCATGAACGCGGCCAAAGTTGCAAAAACCGCTGATGTAGGACATAGTTAGCGGCGAGACGAATTTCGAACAGGCTCTTTGGTTCGGCAGCGCGAAAGGCTTCAAGGCGGTGCCGGCAACAGGTTCGTGAGACGCTTCCGCGCGCGAGACGGGCGGGCGTTAGGGTGTGGTTTTGGGAGGCTTGCATGCGCGTTTTGTCACGTGTCGCTCTGGTCGTCATCGTCGCCCTCGGGTTCTCCTCTCCCCTGCTC
>DASWBH010000236.1:0-5696 GCA_036390755.1 Thermoanaerobaculia bacterium | reverse complement strand
GACTTCGCTCATGTCGATCTCCGCGTCTTCGCCGGGAAGCTGCACGGGTTTGCGAGACCACATGCCCATGCGGAGCACGTCGAGCTCGGCGAAACTTTCGGCGACGGACTTGAACCGCTGATACTCGAGGAGGCGGTCGACCAGCTCCTGGCGCGGATCCTCGATCTCCTCGCCCGTCGTCTCGTCGCGCGGCAGAAGCATCTTCGACTTGACGTGAATCAGGAGCGCGGCCATGTATATGTAGTCGGCGGCGACTTCGAGGTCGAGCTCCTCCATGGCGTCGAGGTACGCGTTGAACTGATCGGTGATCAGCGCGATCGGGATGTCGTAGATGTCGACTTCGTTCTTCCTGATGAGGTGCAGCAACAGGTCGAGCGGTCCATGAAAGGACGGAAGCGTGACCTTGTACGCCGATTCGTCCGTCTCTTCCTGGAGGTCGTTGCGGACGTCGTTGTTCTCGTCGCTCATGCTCTTCATCGCAGCTCGGGAAAATCGACCTGCATCGCTTTGCGCACCAGCGTCATCGTTTCCGCGGCGCGCTGGCGAGCCCGCTCGTTCCCTTCGCGCAGCGCGTCCCAGACGACGCCGGGATCGCGGTCGATCTCCTCGCGGCGCTCGCGGATCGGGCGCAGCTTCTCGATCATGATCTCCGCGAGCAGCTTCTTGTCGTCGACGCATCCGATCATCGCCGTGCGGCACTCGTGATCGACGCGCGCGATCGTCTCGTCGTCGGAGAAGAGCCTGTGGAACTGGAACAGGTTGCAGATGTCGGGATTTCCCGGATCTTTTCTGCGGATGCGGTTAGGGTCGGTGAACATCGTCATGACCAGCGCGCGGATCTCGTCGGCGCTCGCGGTGAGGCCGATCGTGTTTCCGTACGACTTCGACATTTTGCGCCCGTCGAGCCCCGGTACCTTCGGCGTTTCGGTGAAGAGCGGCTGCGGCTCCGGAAAGACGTCGCCGTAGAAGTTGTTGAAGCGCCGCACGACCTCGCGCGACAGCTCGAGGTGCGAGGCCTGATCTTCGCCGACCGGAACGAAGCCGGCGCGGTAGACGATGATGTCGGCGGTCTGCAGCAGCGGGTATCCGAGGAAGCCGTAGGTGTTGAGGTCCTTGTCTTCGAGCTGCTGCTGCTGATCCTTGAACGTCGGCACGCGCTCGAGCCACGGAAGCGGCGTGACCATCGACAGCAGCAGATGCAACTCGGCGTGCTCCTTGATCGCCGACTGCAGGAAGATCGTCGACTTCTTCGGGTCCATGCCTGCAGCGATCCAGTCCGCGACCGCCTCGTACGTCGCCTGCCGGATCGTCGACGGGTCGGCGTAGTCAGTGGTCAGCGCGTGCCAGTCGGCGACGAAGTAGAAGCAGCGATACGAATCCTGCAGCCGGATCCAGTTGCGCACCGCGCCGAAATAGTTGCCGAGATGGACTTTGCCTGTAGGTCGGAGGCCGCTGAGGACGTACTGTTGAGTCATGAACGAAGGACGGCGCAGTGTAGCAAATTGGCGTTCGCGGTTCGGGATTCGCTGGTCTCCGAATCCCTAATCCCGAATCACATCCACCGGCGCCCCCAGCATCCTGCGCGCAATCTCTTCCGCCTGCACCGCGCCTTCCTTCTCCACGATCTCGATCGCCGCATCCCGCGCCTTCTCCATCAGATCGTGATCGCGCAGGATGTTGCCGAAGCGGAATCGCGGCATGCCCGACTGGCGTGTGCCGAGGAATTCGCCGGGGCCGCGGAGCTGAAGGTCGCGGTCGGCGACGTCGAACCCGTTTTGCGTCTGCTCGAACAAGTTGAGGCGTTCGATTGCATCCGGTGCCGCCCGCGCATTTCTCACCACGATGCAGTAGGACTTTCGCGTGCCTCGACCGACGCGGCCGCGAAGCTGATGGAGCTGCGACAACCCGAACCGGTCGGCCTCCATGATCAGCATGATCGACACGTTCGGCACATCGATGCCGACTTCGATGACGGTCGTCGAGACGAGGATGTCAATCTCGCCGCGCTTGAACTTCGCCATCGTCTCTTCCTTTTCGGCAGCGCTCATGCGGCCGTGCAGCATCGCGACACTTCTTCGCGGGAATCGGTGCTGAATCGTCTCGAAGCCCTCGGTGAGGGGCTTGAGATTCAGCTTCTCCGATTCTTCGATCAGCGGATACACGATGTAGATCTGCGCGCCGGCGTCGATCTCCTCGTCGATGAATTTGTAAACGCGCTCGAGCTCGGATGCAGCGCGGACGTACGTGCGGATGCGCTGGCGACCGGGCGGAGGCTCGTCGATGACCGACAGCTCGAGGTCGCCGAAGATCGCCAGCGCGAGCGATCGCGGGATCGGCGTGGCCGTCATCACGAGGATGTCGGGCGTGTCGCCCTTCGCAAAGAGGCGCTGACGCTGCTCGACGCCGAATCGATGCTGTTCGTCGACGATCGCCAGGCCGAGCGAGCGGAACACGACCTTCTCTTCGAGCAGAGCGTGCGTGCCGACGACGAGCTGGATGTAGCCGTCGCGAAGTCCGGCCAGGAGTGTCCGGCGCTCGCCTGCGGTCATCGAGCCGGTCGCTTTTGCGACGACGAGCGAGTGGTCAACTAGTTGACGGATTCGCTGGAAGTGCTGCTCGACGAGAATCTCCGTCGGCGCGAGTAGCGCCACCTGATGACCGTTGCGGATCATGATGATCGCCGCGATCAGGGCGACGATCGTCTTCCCGCTCCCGACGTCGCCCTGCAGAAGCCGGTACATCGGATGCGGGGAGCGGAGGTCGTCGGCGATCTCCTTGAGCACACGTTTCTGTGCACCTGTCAGCTTGAACGGCAGGATCCGCCTCACTTCTGCGCGCAGGTCGTCGTCGATGGCGATGGCGCGGCGCTTCTCCAGCACTTCATCCGCCGCGCGGCGAACGCGCAGCACGAGCTGAAACGTAAAGAACTCCTCGAGGATTACGCGTAAGTGCGCTGGAGAGCGCGTGTTGAGGAACTCCGGAGTCAGCTCGGCCGGAGTGTGAATCGCGCGGATGGCATCGGCGAGGCCGATCACGCCGAGCCGTTCGCGGAGCGCGGCGGGCATGGTGTCGTCGAGCTGCGGAACGCTCTCGAGCGCCTGCTCGATCATGCGCCGCAGCGCCTTCGGCGGGATGTTGCCGACCTTCGAGTAGATCGGAACGATCTTCCCTTCCGCCTCTTCAGGATCGTCGATCTTCTCCCAGTCCGGCGACTCGACCTGCAGCCTGCTATGCGCGGAGAGCCGCGGCTGTCCGTAGATCGCGAGGTGATCGCCGCGTTTGATCTGGTCGGCGAGGTACGGCTGGTTGAACCAGACGAGCATCACCGTGCCTGTCCCGTCGTCGAACATCGCCTCGAAGATCTTCATGCGCTTCACCGGCGATGTCTTCGACGCGGCCGAGACCACGCGGCCGCGCAGCAGCACGGACTGGTCGATGTTGCGTCCGATCTCCGCGATCGGCGTCGGATGCCGCCGATCCTCGTACCGGTACGGGAAGAAGTAGAGCAGGTCGCGAACGGTCTCGATGCCTGCGGCCTGGAGAACTTTCGCGCGGCCCTCGCCGACGCCTTTGAGGAACTGCACGGGTGTTGTGGGCGCGGATGCCACGCGCACATTTTGCGGCACGTGAGGAAATCTACGCTGAGTAGAAGCTAGTCAAAAACAGCTTTCATCGACACCAGGCCGATCTTCACGAGGTCGCCGTTGTGCAGCGTGACGGGCACTCCCGTGGGGATGCGCTGGTCGTTCACGAATGTGCCGTTGACCGTGCCGACTTCCTCGAGCACGACGTAGTCGCCGCCGGTCTTGATGATCTTGGCGTGGCGGCGTGACACGGAGCGGTTTGTGTCGACCGCAGTCAAATCGATGTCGGGCAGGATTCCGGTGACCGGGTCGGCGCGGCCAATCGTCGTCTCGTCGCTGCTGCTGAAGAAGAACACCGTGCCGCTGGCGGCATCGATCAGCCGGTGACGCGTGGCCTTCTCCGACGGCCGTATTCGCGTCGCGTCGAGCGCAACGTGATCGACGTCGAGCTCGCGGCCGGCCAGGCGCTCGAGCAGCGTGTTGGCTTCGCGCAGGCGCTGCGAGTATTTGCGGATGATCCGGACGGCGATCTCCGGGTTCTTGCGCAGCATGTCGTCGAAGCGCGAGCCGTTGATCACGAGCACCTTCACTTCGGTTTTCGCGATTGCGTCAGCCGTGCGTGGCGCCGCTTCGAGCAGCGCCATCTCGCCGAAGAAGTCGCCGCGCTCGAGATGCGAAAGCAGGTGCGACTCGCCGTTGATGTGCTTGACGATGTCGACCTCGCCCTCCTGGATGATGAACATCTCGGTGCCGAGATCGCCCTGCGAAAAGATGGTGTCGCCGGCCGAATATGCGGCGGTCGCTTCCTTGACAGGATCCTTGCCGGCTGTGGTTTTGAAGACGGCCATGAACGTTCAGGTGCGTTCCACCGCGGGAGCGGTGATCGTGAAGCTGTTGTCAGCCGTGCTGAGGCGGACCGGTGCGCCGATGGGCATCAGGAGGTTGTCGCCGTAATGACCGAACGGAATGTTGCGGATGACCGGAATGCCGGCGGAACCGAAGAACTCGTCGAGAAATGCGGCAAGCTCCTCTTCGCCGCCGCAATCTTTGAGCTTTCCGATCACCACGCCACGAATTGCCGCGATTCTGCCAGACAGCCTCAGGTGGGTCAACATACGGTCGAGCCGGTACACAGGCTCGTCGACATCTTCCCAGAACCAGATGCCGCCATCGATCCAGTAGTCGTACGAAGTTCCGATCAAGGCGGTGGTGAGCGACAGACAACCGCCGAAGAGAATGCCTTCCGCTTCGCCCTCCGCGACGATGTCCGACGAGGCGAACGTGTAGGTCATCGGCGCTTCGCCGCCGAGCATCGACCAGAACCACTGTTCTCGCTCGGGCGAAAGCATCTTGTAGAAGTCGAGGTTCACCATCGGACCGTGGAACGTGGCCACGCCGGAGCGGAGCGCGATTGCCTGATGGAGCGCGGTGACATCGCTGAAGCCGATGATCGGTCGCGGATCGCGTCGGATCGCGTCGTAGTCGATCCGGTCGAGGATACGCATGGCGCCGTAGCCGCCGCGCGCGAAGAAGAACGCGTCGTATTCGGGAGACCTCAAGAAAAGGTTGAGCTGTTCGACGCGCTCGTCGTCGGTGCCGGCGAGGTAGCCGCGGTAGCGGTGACCGAGATTGTCAGCGAGAGTGACACGAAGGCCCTGCGCCTCGAGATGCCGTCTCGCCTCCTGGATTCGCGGAACTTCGGACGGCGACGCCGCCGCGAGCACCGCTATGTGGCCGTTCCGGGAAAGGGATCGGGGGCGAGTGAGCACGGGGCGGATGCTAGCAGCGTCGCGTGTTTGCAGGCGCATGGACGTGAAGTACTGCGATGCACCTGCCAGGAAGAAAGGGATGAGGGATGAGGGATGAGGGATGAATGTGCCGCGGGATTCATCCTTCATCCCTCATCCTTCATCCCTCATCCTTTCAAGAACGTGTGGAGCGGACCTGTAAGCCGAATTCTGTTTCCCGCGGTTTCGCGCAGGATGAGAATCATTCATCTGCCACTCGCGTTGCCGCGGTGGTCGAGCAACCTACCCGGAAGCTTTCTGCGGAAACGGGCGGTTCCACTGCTTCCCTATTTGGTCTTGCTCCGCAGGGGGTTTGCCATGCCGT
>DASWBH010000235.1:0-6893 GCA_036390755.1 Thermoanaerobaculia bacterium | reverse complement strand
CGCGTCGAGCTCGGAAATGAGAAACCGGCCGCGCTTCACGAAATAGGCGCCGGCGTACGACGAGCCATAGCGGACGATCTCGCCCATCTTCGGACTCACGTGACGGCTGCGCCGGGCGAGCGCGGCGTTGATCGAGTGCACGGCATCGCCGAGACGCGGGACGCGCGAAAGAACCGACGTGATCGGCATCCAGCGCGGGATATCGCGGAAGGACGTGTAGCCGCCGAAAAGCTCGTCGCCGCCGGTCCCGGACATCGCCACCTTCAGTCCCATCTCGTGCGCGGCGCGGCTGATGAAGTAGCTGTTGAGGCCATCGACGCTCGGCTGATCCATCGCGTCGAACACGCGCGGCACGCAGGCGAGGAACTCGTCGCGCGTCAGCTCCTGGATCGTGTGCCGCACGCCGTACTGCTCGGCGACGAGGTGCGCGAGCGGCGCCTCGTCGTTGTCGCGGCCGCGGTACTCCTCGAAGCGCAGCGTCATCGTCTCGAGATCGCTCGCGCCGTTCTCGCGCGCGAACGCGACGATCGCGCCGGAGTCGACCCCGGCGGAGAGAAACGCGCCGACTGGAACATCGGCGACCAGGTGGTAGCGCACGGACTCGCGTACCGCGTCGTGCACGATCTCGCGCCGCTGGGCATCGGTCATCGGCTCGCGGCGATCGACGGCGTTGCGCAACGTCGCCGCCATCGAGAAGTACTGCAAAGGCTCTTCAGCACCGCGCTCAGTCACCCAGCAGTACGAGCCGGCCGGAAGCGCGCGGATGGCGCGGTACATCGTGAACGGCTCCTGCACGGTGCCGCGCAGAAGGAAACCGACAGCGCCTGCAGCATCGAATTGCTTCGCAACGCCGCCGCCGGCGATCAGCGCCTTGACCTGCGACGCGATCCGGCACGTCTTTCCGTCGTCGGCGTAGTAAAGCGGTTTGACGCCGTACGCATCGCGCGCCAGGAACATCCGTTTGCGGTCGCCGTCCCAGATCGCGAACGCGAACATGCCGCGCAGCTTGCGGAGCATCGCCTCGCGTTCGCGCTCGTAAAGACGCAGCAGCACCTCCGTGTCCGAATGCGACGTGAATTCGACGCCGTGGCGCTGCAGGTCCTCCCGGAGCTCTTCGTAGTTGTAGATCTCGCCGTTGAATGTGATGACGTTGTTCGCGCGGCGCATCGGCTGCGCGCCGCCGGGAGAGAGATCGATGATCGCCAGGCGGCGATGGCCGAGGCCGACGCGGTTGTCGCCGGAGATCCAGGAGCCGGCCGCGTCGGGCCCGCGCGCCCGCATCGCTTCACGGCACACCAGCAGCTCGGATGGATCGACCGGTGGTGCCGCGGCCGAGTACGCGAAGATCGCGTTGATGCCGCACATCGAATGGCGAGTATACGTTCCACATAAAATGCGCACCCATGAAAAGACTTCTGACGATTGCGCTCTTCGTCGCGTTCTCCGCAGCAGCGCAGGAGAACAAGCCCATCTTCGGTTTCGCCAATCCGGCGAAGGAGCATCAGCTCGAGTCGCAGTTCGACGCGCAGCTCAACCGCGACAACCTGCGCGACTGGATGCGCCGGCTCTCCGCGCGGCCGCATCACCTCAGCTCCGCGTATGACCACGACAACGCCGAGTTTCTGGCGTCGCTGTTTCGATCGTGGGGCTATGACACGAACATCGAAGAATTCCGCGTGCTCTTCCCGACGCCGAAGACGCGCGTCGTCGAGCTGGTCGCGCCCGAGCACTACACGCTCAAGCTTGTCGAGCCGCCGGTGGCGGGCGACGCGACATCGGGACAGAGCAGCGAGCAACTGCCGGTCTACAACGCATACTCGATCGACGGCGACGTCACCGGCGAGCTCGTCTACGTCAACTACGGCGTGCCCGCTGACTACGAGCAGCTCGAGCGCAACGGCGTCGACGTCAAAGGCAGGATCGCCATCGCGCGCTACGGCGGATCGTGGCGCGGCATCAAGCCGAAGGTCGCCGCCGAGCACGGCGCGATCGGCTGCATCATCTACTCCGATCCTCGCGACGACGGTTACTACCAGGGCGACGTCTATCCGAAAGGCGCGTACCGGAGCGAGAACGGTGCGCAGCGCGGCTCGGTGATGGACATGCCGATCCATCCGGGCGATCCGCTCACCCCCGGCATCGGCGCGACGAAAGATGCGAAGCGCCTGACGAAGGAAGAGAGCGGCGTGCTGACGAAGATTCCGGTGCTGCCGATCTCGTACGGCGATGCGCTGCCGCTTCTGCGAGCGCTCGGCGGTCCTGTCGCTCCGCCCGACTGGCGCGGCGCTCTTCCGATCACCTATCACCTCGGCCCCGGGCCGGCGCGCGTCCACATGAACCTGCAGTTCAACTGGAACCTCGTGCCGGCGTACGACGTCATCGCGCGGCTCACCGGAAGCGAGCGTCCCGATGAGTGGGTGATGCACGGCAATCATCACGACGCGTGGGTGAACGGCGCGAACGATCCGATCAGCGGACTCGTCGCCGAGCTCGAGGAAGCGCGCGCAGTCGGGCAGCTCGTGAAAGCCGGATGGCGTCCGAAGCGCACGATGATCTACATGGCCTGGGACGGCGAGGAGGAAGGTCTTCTCGGCTCGACGGAATGGGCGGAGACCCACGCGGCCGAGCTGCAGCAGCACGGGGCCGTCTACATCAACTCCGATTCGAACAGCCGCGGGTTCCTGGAGGCCGGCGGCTCGCACACGCTCGAACGTCTGATGACGCAGGTCGCGCGCGACGTTCCCGATCCGGAGCGCAATGTGTCCGTGCTGGAGCGCCTGCGCGCTCGCGAGCTCGCGAACACGACGGAGGTCGAGAAGCGCAAAGAGCTCCGCGACCGCGAGCTCATCCGCCTCGACGCCCTCGGCTCCGGCTCCGACTACACGCCCTTCCTGCAGCACCTCGGGATCGCCGCGATGAACATCGGCTACGGAGGTGAAGGCGGCGGCGGCTCGTACCACTCGGTATATGACTCGTTCGATCACTACACGCGCTTCGGCGATCCGAACTTCGACTACGGCATCGCGCAGGCGAAGACGACCGGACGGCTCATGCTGCGCCTCGCCAACGCAGACGTTCTACCGTTCGAGTTCACGACATTCGCAAACACGCTCTCCCGCTACGTCGACGAGCTGACGAAGCTCGCCGACACGACGCGCCGCGACATCGAGGAGCGCAACCACCTCACGCACGACCACACGCTGGAGATTGCGGCGGACCCGACCAGACCGTTCGTCGCGCCGAAGATCGAGCCCGTCGCGCCGTATCTGAACTTCGCACCGCTGCAGAACGCGATCGCGCATCTGAAAACCGCCGCGGCGAATTACGAACGCGCCGCGGCTGCGCCGGCCGCGCAGCCTGCGTCGATCGACCTGCAGCTCATGCACGCCGAGCAGCAGCTCACGCGTCCCGAAGGTCTGCCGCGCCGGCCGTGGTTCCGTCATCAGATTTACGCGCCGGGCTTCTACACCGGCTATGGCGTGAAGACGCTGCCCGGCGTGCGCGAAGCGATCGAGGAGAAGCAGTGGACCGAGGCGAGTCAGCAGGTCGAAATCGTGGCCAGGGTCATCGATGGCTACGCTACGTACGTGGAGAACGCGGCAGCGGCGATGCATTAGCCCTCTCCCGCGTGCGGGAGAGGGTGGCGCGAAACGCCGGGTGAGGGTGTAGCGCGACTTCGCGTCCCCTCATCCGCCTTCGGCACCTTCTCCCCGCTCAGCGGGGAGAAGGAGAAGAGGCCTTCTTCGCCGGCAGCATGTACACGACCTCGCCCTTCTTCGACATCGACAGGTCCTCGCGGGCGATGCGCTCGACCGCCCACGTCGATCGCTTTGCGCTGTCGATCTCGCTTCGAAGTCGCGCGTTCTCGGCCTGCAGGTGCTGAATCTCCATCTGCAGATCGCTGACGCGGCGCCGCGCGTGCTGCAGCTCGGCAATGCCGCGATCGCTGAAGAAAAACGAAATCAGGAAGACGAACGTGAGGACACCGGAGAGGAGGATGACGGCCTTGAGCGTCACCTGCGTGGCACGCCGCGAGTCATGCGTCGAGACGGGGCCGGCCATCCGTTGCTTAGTATAATCCGCTAGTGAAGCGCGACTCCGCATCAAATCCGCTCACAGAACGCTACGCATCGGCCGAGATGTCGTACATTTTTTCGGCCGACTACAAATTTCGGACGTGGCGACGGCTGTGGATTGCGCTCGCCGAAGCGGAGAAGGAGCTTGGTCTTCCGATCGGCGACGCGCAGATCGCTGAGCTCAAAGCGCACGCCGAGGACATCAACTACGAGGATGCCGAGCGTCGCGAGCGCGAGATCCGCCACGATGTGATGTCGCACATCTACGCCTTCGGTCTTCAGGCGCCCTCCGCGAAGGGCATCATCCACCTCGGCGCGACGTCGGCGTTCGTCACGGACAACACGGACATCCTGCAGATGTCCGAGGCTCTGCGCGTGCTGCAACGCCGGGTCGTGAATCTGATGGCGAAGCTGCGCGACTTCGCCTGGCAGTGGCGCGCGACGCCGGCGCTCGCGTTCACGCATTTCCAGCCGGCGCAGCTGACGACGGTCGGCAAGCGCGCGGCGCTCTGGCTGCACGATCTCCTGCTCGACTATCGCGAGATCGAGTTCCGCGAATCATCGCTCGCACTCCTCGGCGTCAAAGGCGCGACGGGCACACAAGCATCGTTCCTCAATCTCTTCCAGGGCGACGAGAAGAAAGTGAACCTCCTCGAGCAGCTCGTCGCCGCGAAGCTGGAGATGCGGCGCAGCTATCCGGTGTCGGGCCAGACGTACTCGCGGAAAGTCGACGCGCAGGTCGTGAGCGCGCTCTCCGGATTCGCGCAATCGGCGTCGAAGTTCGGATATGACATGCGCCTGCTGCAGCACCTGCACGAGATCGAAGAGCCGTTCGAAGAGGAGCAGGTCGGCTCGTCGGCGATGGCGTACAAGCGGAATCCGATGCGCGCCGAACGTCTGGACGCGCTCGCGCGCCATTTGATCGTGAACTCGCTGAA
This sequence comes from Thermoanaerobaculia bacterium, assembly GCA_036390755.1. Classification (GTDB taxonomy): domain Bacteria; phylum Acidobacteriota; class Thermoanaerobaculia; order Gp7-AA8; family Gp7-AA8; genus DASVHS01. Next base: position 1,879 of record DASWBH010000235.1, on the reverse strand, counting down.
CCCGGCCCTGACCGCCGCGACGCAGTGGTTCGAACGGACGCTCGACGACTCAGCGAACCGCCGCATCGCCATTCCCGAAGCGTTCCTTGCAGCCGATGCGCTGGCGTTGATTTACGACAACATCGTCGCCGGACTGGTCGTCCACGAGGAAGTCATCGCCGCGAATATCCGGCGCGAGCTGCCGTTCATGATGACGGAGAACCTGATGATGGAAGGTGTGCGGAGGGGTGGGGACCGTCAGGTGCTGCACGAGCGCGTGCGCATTCACTCGCAGACTGCAGCGGAGGTGATGAAATCCGGCGGTGCCAACGACTTGTTCGACCGGATCGGAGGCGATCCGCTGTTCGGGATCGACCGCGCCACGATCGAGAACATGGCCAGACCCGAGGATTACACGGGATTGTCGAAGCAGCAGACGGAGCGTTTTCTGGCCGAAGAGATCGATCCGCTGCTCGCGGCGCATCGAAGCGAGATTCACGACCGCGCGGCCGAGGTGCGCGTATGAAGCGGCTGGCGATCGTGCTGGTCGCGTTGGTCGCGTCTTCGTGCGCGACGACGAAGCCCGCGCCGGCGCCGCAGATTCCGGAGAACACGCACGGCGTCGCCAGCTGGTACGGCGAGGAGTTCGCGGGACGTACCACCGCGAACGGCGAGATCTTCGATCCGCTGCAGTTCACCGCCGCGCACCGCACGCTGCCGTTCGGCACCGTCGTCGATGTGACGAACCCGAAGACGAATCAGACCGTGCGCGTGCGCATCAACGATCGCGGACCGTACATCGGGCAGCGGCTGATCGATCTGTCGTATGCGGCGGCACAGCAGATCGGACTCGTCGAGCCCGGCAGCGGCGAAGTCGACATCCACATCATCAAGCTCGGCCTCGGCGACCGCGAGCCGCCGGCGCCATACGAAGTGAAGATCTCGGAGCCGCAGGAGAAAGTCGTCATCGCGTCGGGCGAGGCGCCGAAGGTCGATTTCCCGCTGCCGTCGCAGACAAGTGTCCCCGCCGCGACGACTGCGGCCGACGCCGATGCCGACTTCCACATCGAAGTGCAGGAGCAGAAGGGGAAGGTCGAAACGCGGCGTCAGGTGTCAGCGGACGGGCGCACGATCGAAGACGTTCCCGTGAGCGGCAGCGCGCCCGCTGGAACCGTTACGGCACCCCCGCCCCTCCCGCCCGCCGCGCCCGGACACAGCCAGGCCGCGCAGCTCGATCGCAAAACTGCGCCGCGCGAAAGCGCACGCAAAGCGGCGCCGCGCGCGCTGCAGTACGTCGTGCAGGTCGGCGCGTTCTCGGTCGAGGCGAACGCGAAGGCCTTGCAGACGCAGCTGACGCGGATCGGACAGCAGAGCGTCGTCGATCACACGGACCTCTACCGCGTGCGCATCGGCCCGTTCGCGACGCGCGATCAGGCCGTGAAGGTGCGCAGCGCGCTCGAGGCCAGCGGGATGAGCGCGATCATCGTCGCGGAGTAGGCCTGTCATTCCGAGCCGCGTAGACGGCGAGGAATCTGGGCGGGGGAAGTCGAGCCCTTCCTCCCAGATTCCTCGCGCTCTGCGGCTCTCGGAATGACGTGAGGTCTACAGCAATTCGCTCCCCGGAAAGAAGAACCCGATCTCGATCCGCGCGTTGTCGTCGGAATCCGATCCGTGAATCGCGTTCTGCTCGATCGATTCGCCGAAGTCCTTGCGGATGGTGCCGGCGTCCGCTTTTGCGGGATCGGTCGCGCCCATCACCTTGCGCAGTTGCGCGACGGCATTGTCGCGTTCGAGCGCAGCGACGTAGACCGGACCGGAGGTCATGTAATCGACGAGGCTGCGGAAGAACGGCCGTTCGCGATGCACCGCGTAAAACGCTTCAGCCTGCGCCTTCGACAAA
>DASWBH010000234.1:0-13942 GCA_036390755.1 Thermoanaerobaculia bacterium | reverse complement strand
GCCGGTCTACATCCTCTTCATCATGATCATCATCGTCGGCGCGTCGAACGCGGTGAATCTGACCGACGGACTCGACGGGCTGGCGATCGGCTCGACCCTGGTCGCGGCGGTGACGTACACGATCCTCACGTACGCCGCCGGGCACTTCCGCATCGCTGATTACCTGCGCATCGCCTGGGTGCCGCAAACCGGTGAGCTGGCGGTGTTCTGCGGGGCGATGGTGGGCGCGTCGCTCGGGTTTCTCTGGTTCAACGCTCACCCTGCGGAGATTTTCATGGGCGACGTCGGCTCACTCGCGCTGGGCGGCGCGATCGGAACGCTCGCCGTGATGATCAAACAGGAAATCCTCCTCGTTTTCGTCGGCGGACTGTTCGTCGTCGAAGCGCTGTCAGTGATGCTCCAGGTCGCGTCGTTCAAGCTGACCGGCCGGCGGATCTTCAAGATGTCGCCACTGCATCACCACTTCGAGTTGTCCGGCTGGCGAGAGACGAAAGTCGTGGTGCGGTTCTGGATCATCGCCATCATGTTCGCTTTGATGAGCTTGGCTACTTTGAAGCTGCGTTAACCGTTAACGAATGAGATACCTGGTGCTGGGGGCGGGGAAGTCGGGTGTGGCGGCGGCGAACTTTCTCGTCGCGCGCGGCGAGGATGTCTGTCTGATGGACAGCAATCCGTCGCCGCAGCTTCCGTACGAGCTCGACGAACGCGTACAACGGTCGTTCGGGCAGCAGGACGAGAACATCCTCAGCTCGATCGGCACGATCATCCTGAGTCCCGGCGTGCCGGCGACCGTACCGCTGATCAAGGCCGCCAACTCGAAATCGATTCCGGTGATCTCGGAGATCGAGCTCGCGTATCGCTATCTGAAGGGCACGGTCATCGCGGTGACCGGCTCGAACGGCAAGTCGACGACGACCTCGCTGATCGGCGAGATTCTGCGCGTGGACGGCCGCCAGCCGGTCGTCGCCGGCAACATCGGGCAGCCGCTCATCACGTCGATTGACGAGCGGCGGCCGCGAAGGTATGTCCTCGAGCTCTCGTCGTTCCAACTCGAGACCGTCGACACGTTCCACGCGAACATCGCGCTGCTTCTGAACATCACGCCCGATCACATGGATCGCTATCCGAACTTCGACGCCTATGCGGCTGCGAAGTACCGGATCTTCCGCAACCAGCAGGCGAACGACGTCGCGATCGTGAACGCGTCGGAGCGCCGCCACACGCCGCGCAGATCGCTCGCACACGTCTGGCGATTCTCGTCGTCGGAGAAGCTCGACGAAGGCGCGTTTCTCGAGGGCGACGAGATGGTCATGCGCGTCGAGGGACAGGAGCGGCGCATTCCGCGGTCGGCGCTGAAGCTGCCCGGTACCGCGAACGTCGAGAATGCGCTGGCTTCGTGGCTCGCCGCGCGCGCCGCGGGCGTGGACGATGTGTCCGTGCAGATCGCGTTCGGCACGTTCGCCGGCCTGCCGCACCGGATGGTCGTCGTGCGGGACCGCGAGGGCGTCCGCTGGATCAACGACTCGAAGGGAACGAACGTCGACGCCACGCTGAAGTCGCTCGAGAGTTTTCCCGCGGCGAGCGTCTGGCTCATCCTCGGCGGCAAGGACAAGGCCGGCGAATTCGAGCGCATGCGCAATCTCGTGAAGGAGAAGACACGCGGTGTGATCACGATCGGAAAAGCCGCGGAGCGGATCGCGCAGGCGCTCGATGGCGCGACAGAGATCATTCCTGCCGGCGACATGCGGCAAGCCGTGAACTGGGCGGCCGAACACGCGCACGCAGGCGAGACCGTGTTGCTCTCGCCGGCGTGCGCCTCGTTTGACCAGTACAGAAACTTTGAGCATCGCGGAGAGCATTTTGAGGAGCTGGTAAGGGAGCTATGAGCAGAAAACTAACCTACGACAGCTGGCTCTTCGGCGCGGCGATGCTGATCGTCGTGATAGGCATCGTGATGATCTACAGCGCGTCGGCGATCATCGCGACGCAGCGCTTCGGCGCAGGCAACTCGCTGCACTTCATGACGCGCCAGCTGCTGTGGCTCATGGCCGGCGGCGCGCTGATGCTGCTGCTCATGCACATCGACGCGTCGGTGCTGCAGGACCCGCGCGTCCTCTACACCGGGCTGACGATTGTCGGCGTGCTGCTCGTGACCGCGCTGTTCGAGGCGCCGATCAACGGCACGCATCGCTGGATCGTCCTGCCGTGGTTCAACCTGCAGCCGTCGGAGTTCGCGAAGCCTGTGCTCATCGTGTTCGCAGCGATGTTCCTGGCACGCCGCGAAGGACGCGTCAACGAACTGTCGACGACCGTGTTGCCGCTCGCCTTCATCCTCTGCCTGTTCGCCGGTCTCATCCTCCTCGGCCGCGACTTCGGAACCGCGGCGCTCGTGCTGCTCGTCGGTTTCTCGATGATCTTCGTCGCCGGCGTGTCGTGGCGTCTCATCGGATTGATCTCGATTCCGCTCGTGCCGGCGGTTCTGGCATTCGGATTCAGCGCCGCCTATCGCCGCGATCGCGTCTTCACGTTTCTCAATCCGGAGGCTGATCCGTTGGGCAAGGGCTTCCAGGCGCTGCAGTCGCTGATCGCAGTCGGCACGGGCGGGCTGAAGGGACTGGGGATCGGCAACGGACGGCAGAAGCTGTTCTTCCTGCCGGAGCCTCACACCGATTTCATCTTTTCCATCGTGGGCGAGGAGCTCGGATTCATTGGCGCCATCGCGTTGATCGCGGCGTTCGGTTTCCTGGCATGGCGCGGCTTCCGCGTCGCGCGCTACAGCGAAGACCGTTTTGCGTTCTACACGGCTCTCGGGCTGACTCTCATGATCGCGCTCCAGGTGCTGATCAACATCAGCGTGGCGCTCTGTCTGCTGCCGACCAAAGGGATGGCGCTGCCGCTGGTGAGCTACGGCGGATCGTCGCTGATCGCGAGTCTCGCGGCGATCGGCATTCTTCTGAATCTCTCACAACAGGCCGGCTGAAGATGCGATGGGCGAGATGGGTGTGACGAACAGATCGCAGCTCCTGATGATCGCCGGCGGCGGGACCGGCGGTCACATTTATCCGGCCATCGCGATCGCTCGCGAGTACGTGGCGCGCGACAAGTCGCGCCGCGTGGTCTTTGTCGGAACGGAGCGCGGCCTCGAGAAGACGATCGTCCCGAAAGCCGGCTTCCCGCTCGAGGTCATCTCCGTCGGCGGGCTCAAAGGAAAGGCCGGACTCGATCTGCTGCGCAACATCGCGCGGCTGCCGCTCGGATTTGTCCAGGCCTTCCGGCTGATCGGCAAGCACCGGCCGAACGTCGTCCTCGGCGTCGGCGGTTACTCCTCCGGCCCGGTGTTGCTCTCGGCGGTTCTGCGCGGCATGCCGACGATGGTCCACGAGCAGAACGCGTTTCCGGGCCTCACGAATCGTTCTCTGGCGCGCTTCGTCAAGAAAGTCGCCGTCGCGTTCGCCGAAGCGCTGCCGCGGATGAACCGTCCGGACGGTGTGGTCACAGGCAATCCCGTTCGTGCCGAATTCTTCAGCGCGCGCCGGCAACCGAGACCCGACAACCGGCAACGACTTCTCGTGTTCGGCGGCTCGCAAGGGTCGCGCGTGTTGAACGATGCGATGACCGGCGCTCTGCTGTTCCTGTCGCGGCTGAAGGACCAGCTCGAGATCGTGCATCAGACCGGCCCGAACGAGCTGGCCAAGGTGCAGCAGGCGTATCGCACCTCCGGCGCGTTCCCGAACGCGCGCGTCGTCGCTTACCTCGATCCGATCGTGGACGAGATCGCCGCGGCCGACCTGGTCGTCTGCCGCGCCGGCGCGATGACGATCGGCGAGCTTGCCGCGATCGGACGCGCGGCGATCTTCGTGCCGTTCGCCGCCGCGACGAACAACCATCAGGAGCTCAACGCGCGCGTGGTCGAGCACGCCGGCGGCGGCGTCGTGATCACGGAGAAGGACCTGACACCGGAGCGGCTGGCGATGACGATCGCCGAGATCATCAGCGATCCGGCCCGGGCGCGGCGGATGGGAGAGGCGGCGAGGACGCTGGCCGCTCCGGACGCCGCGAAAAGGATTGTCGATTCGATCGAGAGTATTCAGAGAATTTAATTGATTTGCCGTGTACGCAAACTTAAAATATCCAATTAACGATTGCCACATCAGAATGCATTTTGATGACATAAAAAACATCCATTTCGTCGGCATCGGCGGAATCGGCATGAGTGGCATCGCGGAGATCCTCCAGGACGCCGGAGTATCGGTGTCCGGATGCGACCTCCGGCCTTCGGCCTCGACCGAGCTCCTGATGCGGCGCGGCGTCGCCGTCACCATCGGCCACGATCCCTCCCACCTTCATGGCGTCGACGCCATCGTCGTCACCGCCGCCGTCAAGGGACGGAACGCGGAGGTCGATGCGGCGCACGCGCGCGGGATCCGCGTGATCCGCCGCGCCGAGATGCTCGGCGACATCGTCAACCGCAAGCGCGGCCTCGCAGTGGCCGGCACTCACGGGAAGACGACCACCACCGCGATGATCGCCACGATCCTCGAAGAGGCCGGTCTCGATCCGACCGTGATCGTCGGCGGGATGATGCGCAACACCGGGACGAACGCGAAGTCGGGCCGGGGCGACTTCCTCGTCGTCGAAGCGGACGAGTACGACCGCACCTTCCATGAGCTTCATCCGGAAGTGGCAGTCGTCACGAACATCGAGCCCGATCACCTCGAGTACTACGGCAGCTTCGAGGCGATCGTCGAAGCGTTCCGCGTGTTCATCGACGGAATCAAGCCGGGCGGCGCAGTCGTCGCGTGCGTCGACGATCCGACGGTCGAGAAGCTCTTCGGTGCGGTGCCGGCGAGGTCGCGAGTGATCCGCTACGGCCTGTCCGACAAAGCAGACCTCACCGCCGTCAACATTCAATTCACCGAAGAGGGAACGACATTCGAGGTGCCGGGCGTCGGCAACTTCATGCTGATGGTTCCCGGCGAGCACAACGTGCGCAACGCCCTCGCCGCGATCGCCGTCTCGCGCGAGCTGCACATCGACAGCGCCATCACGGTTCGTGCGCTCGGGAAGTTCATGGGCGTCAGCCGCCGCTTCCAGATCCTGGGCCGGTGCGGCGGCGCGATCGTCGTCGACGACTACGCGCATCATCCGACCGAGATCCGGGCGACGTTGAGCGCGGCGCGGCGCGGCTACCCGAATCGGCGCATCGTCGCGTTGTTTCAGCCGCACCTCTACTCGCGCACGCGCGATTTCGCCGCCGAGTTCGCGGAGTCGTTGCGCGTCGCCGACGTCGCGCTCGTCGCGCCGATCTACGCCGCGCGCGAAGAGCCGATCGAAGGAATCACCGGACGCCTGATCGCAGAGGCATCCGAAGGAATCGAATTCATCGAGCGCAATAACGCCGGCATCGTCGACGAGCTGCGCCGCCGCCTGCAGCCGAACGATCTGTTCATCACGATGGGCGCAGGCGACGTGCACGAGATCGGCGAGGCCCTCGTGGCGGGAGGGAAGGCGTGAGCAGCCTGTTCGACTCGACGGCTCCGGCGCGCTTCCTCCGGCCGAACGACGTCGCGGCGATTCAGCGCAATCAGCGCCGGATCAACGCGCAGCGCGCCGTGCAGATCGGCCGCAGCGCCGGACTCGCGCTCGTGGTCATCGCGCTCGCCGTCTGGGCGTTCCATCGCGCGAAATCGGACCCGCGTTTTGCCGTGAAGACGATCGAGATCTCCGGCGCCGTGCACACGACCCGCGCGGAGCTCGACTCCGTCACCTCCACGTTCGCGGGCGTGAACCTGTTCAAGATCGACATCGCACACGTACAGGCGCAACTCCTCTCATTGCCATGGGTTAGCCACATCGACATCGAGAAGAAGCTGCCCGACACGCTGCGCATCCGCGTGGTCGAGCGCACACCCGAGGCGCTGGTGCGCGACGACGGCAGGTTGCGCTACACCGACGGCAGCGGCAACGCGTTCGCGCAGGTCTCGCCGCTCGGCGGCGATCCCGATCTGCCGCTCATCGCCGCGACGGATCCGGGCGACATCCAGCGCTGCCTGCAACTCGTTCGCGACCTTCGGCGGCGCGACCCCATGCTTTATTCGCGTATCTCGGAAGTGCGCCCGCTCGCGCCGCATTCGTTCGCACTCTTCGACCGCGACCTCGGCACCGTCGTCTACGCCGACATTGAAGACATTTCCGAGAAGTGGAGAACGCTGTACGCGATCGCAAACGCGGAGCGCTACGGGCGCGGCACGATCGAGTACGCCGATCTCCGCTTCGCCGATCGCGTCGTATTAAGACCCGTTCATCCGATCACGCCGAGCGCCGTGAGCATCGTGCCGGCGCAGGACGTACAGATCACCAATTAGGAGAGAACACATGCCAAGGACCGAAGAGAAATACGTCGTCGCGCTCGATCTCGGCACCTCGAAAGTGTGCGTTCTCGTCGGCGAGGTCAACGAGCGCGGTCAACTGGAGATCATCGGCAAAGGCACCGCGCCGATGAAAGGCACGCGCCGCGGCAACATCATCAATCTCGATCAGGCCGTCGATGCGGTGAAGCGAGCAGTCGATGAGGCCGAGGTGATGGCGGGGCTGCAGATCGAGTCGGTGTTTGTCGGGATCGCCGGCGACCACATCCGCTCCGTGAACTCGCGCGGCGTCGTCTCCGTCGGCGGCAAGCACAAGGAGATCACGCGCGACGACATCGATCGCGTGATCGAGGCATCGAAATCGATCAATATCCCGGCCGAGCTCGAGCTGCTGCACGTCATCCCGCGCGAGTTCGTCGTCGACGGTCAGGACGGCATTCACGACCCGCTGGGCATGACGGCGGCGAGACTCGAAGCGAACGTGCACATCGTCACCGGCGCGCGCACGCACAACCAGAACGCGCTGACGTGCGTGAACAAGGCCGGCATCGCCGTGCAGGAGCTCGTACTCGAACAGCTCGCGGCCGCCGAAGCCGTGCTCACCGCCGACGAGCGCGAGATGGGCGTGCTCCTCATGGACCTCGGCGCGGGGACGACCGACTACGCCGTGTTCCTCGAAGGCAACGTCGTGCACACGAACGTCCTGCCGGTCGGCGCCGGCCACTTCACCAGCGACATCAGCGTGGTGCTGCGGACGCCGATGGAAGACGCCGAGCGCATCAAGAAGCGCTACGGCTGCGCCGTCGCATCGCTCGTGACCGAAGACGATCCGATCGAAGTGCCGACCGTCGGCGGCCGCGCGCCGAAGATCCTGTCCAAGCACGAGCTGACCGGAATTATCGAGCCGCGTGCCGCGGAGATCGCCAAGCTCGTCTACCGCGATCTGGAGAAGAACGGCCTCGACAAGGAGATCCGCTCAGGGGTCGTGATCGTCGGCGGAGGCGCGGAAATGGACGGGATCGTGGAGATGGTCGAGCAGGTCTTCGACCAGAGCGCACGCAAAGGCATGCCCCGCGGCCTGGGCGGACTGTCCGACACGGTCAACGGACCGGAATGGGCGGCGGCGGCGGGTCTGCTGTTGTGGGGATTCCGGCATCAGAAGGCGAGCGTGCGCAGACGTTCTCGCACCGGTCTGGCGCGAGTGGCCGATTCAGTGCGAGCGTGGTTCGCCGCGAATTGAACGCGACAATGACGTACAATATCTGGAGACAGTAAATGATAACGTTCGATGAAGCACCCCGTGACACCAACCTCAAAGTGACAATGGAGGAAGAGCAGCTCACGGCGAAGATCAAGGTCATCGGCGTGGGCGGGGGTGGCGGCAACGCTGTCAACCGGATGATCCAGGCCGGCATCAAGGGAATCGAGTTCCTCGTCGCGAATACGGATGTGCAGGCGATGCGGTCGTCGGCCGCGTCGGTGAAAATCCAGATCGGCGGCAAGCTCACGAAGGGCCTTGGCGCCGGCGCGAATCCGGAGATCGGGAAGCAGGCCGCGCTCGAAGACACCGATCGCATCCTCGAAGCGCTCTCCGGCGCGGACATGATTTTCATCACCACCGGTATGGGTGGCGGGACGGGAACCGGGGCGGCGCCGATCATCGCGTCGCTGGCCGCCGAGTTGGGCGCGCTGACGGTCGCCGTCGTGACGAAGCCGTTCAACTTCGAAGGCAAGCGCCGGCGCGTGCAGGCCGAGCAGGGCATCCGCGCGTTGCGCGACACCGTCGACACGCTGATCACGATTCCGAACGAGCGGCTGCTGAATTTCGTCGAGCGCGCCACTTCGCTCAGCGAGGCCTTCAAGATCGCTGACGACATCCTCCGCCAGGCCGTGCAGGGCATCTCCGATCTGATCACCGTGCCCGGCGAGATCAACCTCGACTTCGCCGACGTCCGCACGATCATGCACGGCATGGGCATGGCGCTGATGGGCACCGGCGTGTCCTCCGGCGAGCATCGCGCGGTCGAGGCGGCACAGCGCGCGATCTCGTCACCGCTGCTCGAAGAGGCATCGATCGAAGGCGCGAAGGGCGTGTTGATCAATGTGACCGGCGGCTCCGACATGACGCTGTTCGAAGTCCACGAAGCGGCCTCGATCATCCAGGAAGCCGCAGACGAAGAGGCGAACATCATCTTCGGCACCGTGATCGATCCGAGGATGAAGGACGAAGTGAAGGTTACCGTGATCGCCACCGGCTTCGACACTGCGACGAAGGGACTGCTCAACACGCGCGGCGAGCACCTCTCCGCGCCTGTCTCGGGGCGGGTGCAGGTTGCGCAGGTACCGCACCGGCCGTTCGCGCCGAAGGAAACGGCCGAACCGGCCGCGGCGCCGCAGCCGTCGCAGCAGCAGCAGGTCGGCGCGGAGGGCGAGATCTTCGACCCGCCCTTTTTTCGCAAAGGAGGTTTTACACGGTCCGACGGTTCCGGAGGATTCGGACCGATGGCGTCGAATGATTTCGGCAGTGATCTCGACATTCCGACGGTGATCCGCAATCTGAGCGACTGAGCTCGCTCAAACGGCGCGTCCCTATTACGCGCCTGACAGGCCACGGGGAGAGGGACCCGCGGCCACTGCTCCAGGTGGGGCACGGCCTTCCGCCGTGCCCCACTTTTTTTGGGAGAATCCCGCGCTTGAGCCGACGCTTCGCGCTGTACGCGCTGCTGACGATCGCCGCCGCGGCGCGCCTGCTGATGCAGGCTTCGGCGATGCCGCCGTACGCCGGGCTCGACGAGATCTATCACGTTGCGCGCCTCGCGTTCGTGGCGCAGGAGCATCGCAATCCGAACAACAGCGAGCCGTCGATTCCGCCGTATCTCGATCGCAGCATCCACCAGGACCCGCGTGCGCTGCCGTCGTTCGCGCAGATCGGCGCGGGCTGGCAGGATGTCGTCCGCGACAACGCCGTGATCGTGAAAGAGGACGCGCTGGCGCCGAGCGATCTCCGCCCGTACGCCGGCACGAATTACGAGTCGCAACAGCCGTCGTTGTTCTATTGGCTTGCAGCGTGGCTGCACGGCGGCAGTGCGGTCGATGAGCTGCGGCGGTGGCGATTGTTTTCGGTGTTCTTCGCGATCGTCATCGTTCTGGCGACCGCGTTTGCAGGCGAGGCGCTGTTCGGCGAGCGCGGCATTGCTGCAGCCACGGTTCTGCTTCTGCTGCCGACGTGGTTCACGCTCGTGGTGCGCGCATCCAATGACGCGTTGGCGTGCGCGCTGCTCGCGTGCGCGTTCGCGATGTCATTCCGAGCGACAGCGAGGAATCTGGGCGGCGGTGAGGCGCGCGTGTCGAGCTCGGCCAGCCGGATTCCTCGCTCGGCTCGGTACGACCTCATCGAAGGTCTCCTCTGGGCCGGCGCGTTCGCGACGAAGCTCTACACATGGCCGGCCGCCATCGTCCTGCCGCTGCTCTGGCGGAAACAGAAAGCGCCACTCTTGCGAATCGTGCTCGTGACGTCGCTGTGTGTTGCGGCGGCCGCCGCGACGTTCTTCGACCTTCACCGCCGCACGACGAACGCTCTCGAGACGTCGAACGTCGCTCTCTATACGCAGCTATTGCGGGTGTTCGCTTTCAATGGCGCGGCGGCGTCAGCCTTGCGCGCGTCGATCAACGTCGGCGAGATCGTTCGCGTAACGATCGCCAGCGCGGCATGGACAGGCGGCCAGCACCTCGACGCGCTGCGGCCGCTCGCGATCGCGATCTACCTCGGGCCGGTGTTGATCACGCTGCTGATTGCGATCGGGCGACGCAAGCCATCGCTGCAAATCGCGGTCGCTGCGCTGCTGGCCTTCGGCGCCGCGCAACTGTTCAACATCGTCGCGGTCATCCTCGCCGGCCACGCCGAAGGCTCGATCCCGCTCGGCAAGGAAGGCTGGTACTGGTACGCGCTCGCGCCGATCGTCATCGCGACGATCGTTCCTCCGCTCCTCGAGCGCCGGCTGGCCGTCGTCGCGATCGCGTGGATGCTCGTGTGGGACATCGTGATCACCGAGGGGGCGCTGTTTCACGATTACGCCGGTGCGACGTCGCCGGCGCACGGATCGCTTCTGTTCCGCTGGGGTCCGCTGCTCGCGCCCTTCACCGCGCGATTGAACGGAGTCGCCGTCGGACCGTTGACTTCCGCGATTCCCGCGCTGCGCATCGTGCACGTCCTCGCGACAGCGTTTCTGATCGCGCTCGTCCTGCGCCATAGAATGCCGGCGTGGCATTCCGCCTCGGCCTCGGCATCCGAACGCGTCTGATCCGCGCCTGGCGCTCGGCCGGTGATATTGCGTGGCCCAGACCCATTCGAGATTTAGTGATGCGGTGGGCGACTCACTCGTCCGCCTTCGCCCCGCGCAGCGGGGAGAAGGTGCGGCCAAGCCGCGGATGAGGGGCCCTCACCCGGCGCTTCGCGCTACCCTCTTCCGCTCGCGGGAGAGGGAGAAAGATGATCACTCCCACTCGATCGTCGACGGCGGCTTCGAGGAAATGTCGTACACGACGCGATTCACGCCGCGGACTTCGTTCACGATGCGGCGTCCGATCCGGTCGAGCACATCGTGCGGCATGCGAAACCAGTCCGCGGTCATGAAGTCGGTCGTCGTGACCGCGCGGACTGCGAGAACGTTCTCGTACGTTCGCTCGTCACCCATCACGCCGACGCTCTTCACCGGCAGCAGGACAGCGAACGCCTGCGAAATGGTGCGGTAAAGCCCGGCGCGGCGGATCTCGTCGATGACGATGTCGTCGGCGTTCTGCAGGATCTCGACGCGTTCCGCGTTCACTTCCCCGAGGATGCGCACCGCCAGGCCCGGCCCGGGAAACGGATGGCGCCAGACGAATTCTTCTTCGAGACCGAGCTCGAGGCCGAGGCGGCGCACTTCGTCCTTGAAGAGCTCCCGAACCGGCTCGATAAGTTTCAGGCCCATCTTCTCCGGGAGGCCTCCGACGTTGTGATGCGTCTTGATGACTGACGAAGGTCCTTTGATCGACACGGATTCGATCACATCCGGATAAAGCGTTCCCTGAACGAGAAACTCGACCTTCGGAATTTTCCGCGCTTCTTCTTCGAACACGGCGATGAACTCGTTGCCGATCCGCTTTCGTTTGACCTCGGGCTCTTCGATCGCCGCCAGTCGGTCGTAGAAACGCTGCTTCGCGTCGACGGCAACGATGTGCATCCCCAGGCCTTCGCTGAGGCGCGAGACGACCTGCATGGCCTCGTTCTTCCGGAGCACGCCGTTGTCGACGAAGATCGCGGTGAGCTGATCGCCGATCGCTTCCGCGACAAGCAGCGCCGCAACCGACGAATCGACGCCGCCGCTCACCGCTGCGATGACATGCCGGTCGCCAACCTGCTTGCGGATCTCGTCGACTTTGCGCTTGCGGAAGTCGCCGAGATCCCAGTTCGCTTCGCATCCGGCGATGTCGAACAGGAAATTCCGCAGGACCTGCGTCCCCGCCTCGGAATGCGTGACCTCGGGGTGAAACTCGATCCCGAAGACACGGCGCTTGCGATCTTCGAATGCGCTGATCGGAGCGTTCGCCGACGTCGCCGTGACGACGAAGCCGGGCGGCTCACGGACGATCCGGTCTCCGTGGCTCTCCCAGACCTGCTGGCGTTCGGGCGTGCCGGCGAAGAGCGGCGATTCTTTGATGACGTGAAGCTCGGCGCGTCCGTACTCCCGCTCGGTCGCTGCCTCGACGTTTCCGTCGAGCAGGTACGCGGTAATCATCATCCCGTAGCAGATGCCGAGGATCGGGATGCCGAGGTCGAAGATCTCGCGCGAACATGCCGGCGCGTTTTCGGCGTACACCGATTGCGGGCCGCCGGAGAAGATGATGGCGCGCGGCGCGAGCTTGCGGATCTCGTCGACAGGAAAGTCGAACGGGTGAACGACGGAGTAGACGTTCTGCTCGCGAATCCTGCGGGCGATGAGCTGAGTGTACTGGGAGCCGAAATCGAGAACGAGGACGGACTGCGCGGGCTGCACTTTTGGATCTTACCGGAAAGAAAAAGGCCGCCGGTCAGCCCGAACCGGCGGCCTGCCTGACAAAAGAGACGGGACAGGGAGTGCTACTGCGCCACGACGGTGCGTGACGCGGGCTGGAATCCGGATGCGGACGCGCATCCGAGAATGTAGGGCGCGGTCGGGTTCTTTCCTTCCGAAGCCGTGTGCACGGTCAGGTCGGCGAGGCTGAGCCAATCCTTTCCGTCGGCGCAGAACGAGCCGTTGCCCTGAATCTCGCCGGCCGGGATGAATCCGTGATTTGTCAGCGTGCCGCGAACGTGCAGTCCGCGTACGCCGACGCCGCTGTAGTCGTACGAGCGAATCTGATTCGGGTAGTCGAGCAGGATGTAGTCAGGCGCGCGGTTCGGATTCGTGGCGATGCGCGACGGCGCCGAAGCGCCGGCGGATTCCGAGGACGTCATCGGAGCGGATGCACAGCCGAGAACGAGAAGAAGGGCCAGAGATGTCGCGATTGTCTTCATCGAAATTCCTCCTTGTTTGGAGCTTCATTCGACTCAGACGCTCGCGAGTTTCGTCAGGTCAGGGCGCTTTGCGGAGAGTTCACGCAAAAGAAGGGACGCCGTTGCGGCGTCCCGGTTTTCCGTCACAAAACGCAGGAGTTGTTACAGCAGATTGCGCAGCTCCTTGCCCGGTTTGAAGCGGATGGTGTTGCCAGGCGGGATCTTCACTTCGACCCCCGTCTTCGGATTGCGCCCGATGCCCTTCTTGCGTTGCTTGACCTGGAAGACGCCGAAGCCTCGCAGCTCGATGCGCTGTCCGCGCGCGAGAGCGTTGCGGAGCCCTTCGATGACCGTGTCGACCGCCTGGGCCGCCTTGACGCGCGAAATTTCCGACACCTCTGCGACTTTGTTGACGATATCGGCCTTGATCATGTGACCTCCGGAAGCTGTGATTATACGTCCTCGGTCCTCGGTCGAAACGGGGGCGGGAAACCGAGGACCGAGGACCGAGGACCGAGGACGTCTTGGAACGGCATCGAATCGACCACTGGCTCAAGCTCGTCTGCCTCTACAAGCATCGCGAAGAGGCGTCCGAAGCGTGCCGCGGCGGTCATGTGAAGATCAACGGACAACGGGTCAAGCCGGCGGCGGCAGTGAAGGAAGACGACGTGATCGAATTCCTCCAGAACGACCGCTTCCGCCGTGTCATCGCTGTTGTTCTGCCGGATGCGCAGCTCTCGAAGGAAGCGGGCCGCACGGCCTACATCGATGAGACACCTGTGCAGCAGACGCAGCCTGCCGCCGCTTCGTCGTTCCGCGATCGCGGCGCGGGACGGCCGACGAAAAGAGAACGGCGCGAAATGGAGCGATTCAAACGTTGACGAAGCGTCGCAGGTCGACGTTCGCGATCAGCCCGATCGCGATCATGAACATCATCGTCGACGATCCGCCATACGAGATCAGCGGCAGCGGAATTCCGGTCGTCGGCAGCACGCCGATCTGCATCGATATGTTGATCAGCACGTGAAAGATGATGAACGAGATCAGGCAGATCACCAGG
>DASWBH010000233.1:0-11999 GCA_036390755.1 Thermoanaerobaculia bacterium | reverse complement strand
GGCTGATCGAGCTCGACGCTCGCGATTTGCGACGAAGGCACCGTGACCGTCAGTTCGAGCCGGCGGTTGTCGACGATCGTGAACATCGGCTTCGGCGATCCCATGTTCTCCACGAAGTCGCCGGGATTGACGGTGCGCGACGCGATCACTCCGTCCATCGGAGCGCGAACTTCGGTCTTCACGAGCCGCGTCCGCGCCATCTCCTCCTGCGCCTTCGCCGCCGCCAGCTGCGCCTCCGCCGCCTCGGCGCCCGTGCGCGAGTCGTCGAGGCTCTGCTGCGTGGCGAGTCCCGCCGCTTTCAGCTTCTCGCTGCGCTCGAGCTCGCGCCGGCCGCGCACCGCACCCGCTTCGGCCTGCAGCCGCGCGGCTGTCGCCGCTTTGAGCGCCGCTTCCGCCTCGCGCGAATCGAACCGCGCCAGCGGCGCCCCGCGCGTCACGTGGACCCATTCGGTCACGAAGACCTGGGCGATCGTGCCGCTGTACTCGGTTTTGACGTCGCCGTGGAACTTCGGAAGCAGCGTACCGACCACCGCGATCGACTCCTTCACGTCGCCCGGAGTCACGCGACTCACTTCGACCGCAACGGGCGGTTTGTCGGCGACACTCGGCTCGCCGGAATTGCGCGAGCAGCCAAACGCCAGCAGCACAACAGGTAGAGAGAGGATGATGGAGGCGATTCGTCGGCTCATGGCGCGGCTCCTTTCAGCCGTGGCCTCCACGATTCGCGAGGACCTCATTCCGGGCAGTGTCAGTGGTCACACCGCGGACAAGCACTGGTCGCGTCCGGTGAAACCGGCGCGCCAGAAATCGCATCTATAGAAATGATGAAGACGATAGAAATGATGAAAGCCAAGCTGATTCTGTTGGTTGCGCTCGCGGCGGTCGTCGTCGTGTCATCCGGCGCCGCACCCACTCCTCCCCCGCCGAAGGGCCTTGCGAAAGCGACGTTCGCGGGCGGCTGCTTCTGGTGCATGGTGCATCCGTTCGACGAGCTCAAAGGAGTCGTGAAGGTCACGTCCGGCTACACCGGCGGGCGCGTTGCCGATCCGACGTACGAGCAGGTGTCAGAAGGCGGGACCGGCCATCGCGAGTCGGTCGAAGTCATCTACGACCCGCGCCGGATCAGCTACGAGCAACTGCTCGACGTCTTCTGGCACAACGTCGATCCCACGAACAACGAAGGACAGTTCTGCGATCAAGGGCCGCAGTACCGGTCCGCGATTTTCTACCACGACGCGGAGCAGAAGCGGCTCGCCGACGGATCGAAGGCTGCCGTGCAGAAACGGATGAAGGTCTACACCGACGTTCTTCCGGCCGGCCCGTTCTACGCGGCCGAGGAGTACCACCAGGACTACTACAAGAAGAATCCGGTGAGGTACCGGTTCTATCGCCTGAACTGCGGTCGTGATTTCGTGCTCGAACGGATCTGGGGTCGCGCGCCGAAGTGAGAATCAGCCGCGGCTTCATCTGCGCGCTGATCGGCATTGCGATGACGATTCTGTCGTGGTACGGCCCGTGGGGCTGGCCGGCGTGGCCCGCCTTCACCGCGATCGATCTCGTGTTCGGACACTCGGGATTCGCCGATTACCCGTTCCGCGTCAAGTCCGCAATCGTGACGGGTTTGATCGTGCTGAACGTCGCATTCTGGGGATTCGCCGCCTGCGGCGCGATGCGACTTATCCGACTTGCCGCAGCCGGTTCTCGCCGCGCTCGGCGATGATGTTGGTGATGTGACTGGCGAGGCCGACCACCTGCTCTTCGGTTGTAACGGGCGCGCGACGGGGGCAGGAGGTGAAGTGGCCCAGGACTTCCGTGTAGGGCGCGTGGCCGTTCACGATCTTGACCCTCTGGTGACACCACTCACAATAAAAACGCACGCGCCGACACCCCTCCCTCAGTATCTAAGGAGTGACCTACGGCAGGAAATCCTTACCCGTGTCTGAAAAAGTTTACCGGGCGACCGTGCGGGTAAGCCGCACCATGCCGGCCTCAGCGATGGTCGCGTCCAGCCTGCGGCGCGTTGCCGGCACTTTTTTCATGTACCGCTGCGTCTCCGGAAGTGACGAAATCAGCCCCGCGAGCATCCGCTTCACGTTGTGGGACCCGCCGTTATACAGAGCGGCGGTCATCTCTTCGACCCTGCGATCGTTCCCATGCGCGAGCACGCGCGCTTCCTCGCTCTTCCGCTCGAGGTGCTGGACGAGGAACGCAGACATCTGACGGGCGGAGAACCGCTGGTCGAGCTCGATCGCGAGATACTCCCCCGCCTCGTATGCCATCGTCTTCTTCACTTCGGACGCCGACATTCCGAAGCGGCGCTGCAGGAGCGCGTCGCGACGGCCGGCGAGATCGCGCTGGTATCGCGACCACGCGTCGAACTGTGTCTGCTTCATGCCGCGGTATTCATCGCGGACGTGGTTGCGGAACGTGCGGATCTGGGCGCGGCTGCCGTGATCCAGAAGATGCTCGAGCTGCTGCAGCACGTGCAGGTTGTGCAGTTTCGCGTTGCGCACTGACGTGAAGAACTCCGCCGGCGCCCACGGCTCGAGCAGATCGAGCTCGTTCACGCCTTCGAGCCGCAGCTCGACAGCCGAGTGCAGCAGCCGCTTCGCGCGGCGGCGAGTCCTGGCGTCGTCGCGCGTGACGATCAGCGACGCGATCGTGTCGGCGTCGCCGAGAGGCTTCTTCATGATGTAGGCGCGAGCGCCTTCGAGGTAGTCGTCGGTCACGTACAGCTTGCCGTCGAATTTCTCCTGACGGCATGCGATTGGCGTGGCCTGCGCCAGTCCGACTGCGCCCGCTTCGGAGACATCGAGAATTTTTCCGTTCGTCTCCGCGTGCGCGATCGCCAGAAGCAGCGTGACGGACGGTGAAGTCGATGCACTGCGCGACGCCTCGTCGACGACCTTCACCAGATTCTCCGGATCGCGCGTCCACATGTGCCCGAGCTCCGAGGCGAGCGCTTTCTCGCGGCGATTGATGTCGTCGCTCGCCGCCTCGACGAGCGTGGGGACCTGACTCGACGGCTCGGCCGGCGGAGGCTCGACGACTGGTTCCGCGACCGGCGCGACGATGCGCACCTGCCGCTGATGCGGTGGCGTCTGCACCGGCTTTGTCTGCATGAACGAGACGAATCCGGCAAGCGCGGCCATGAGGGCGAGCGAGCAAATAACGGCTGCAATCTTCCAATCGCGCGACATGAAACGACTCTCTCGTGGACCCGGGTGCCGATCTATACTGAGTGCAACCCTCAGTACTGTCAATAGGATACCACACGTTCAACAGAGGCGCCTGCGCAGTCGTAATCACTCCGTCGACAACCTCCGGTGAACGGCGGGTGCCCATGCACGTCCTTCTTTTGCCGTCGTGGTACAGCACCGCGGACAAGCCGTGGCGCGGCGCGTATTTCGCCGATCAGGCCCGCGCGCTGAACCGGCACGGTCTCCGCGCCGGCATCGCCTTCGTCGAGCGGCGCAGTTTGTCGCGGCTCACGCCGGCCTCGATCATCGCGAGCCACTTCCAGGTCACCTCTTCTGACGAGGATCGCGTTCCGACCTTGCGCATGAAGGGCTGGAGCACGTTCGCGCAGACGAACGCCGGCGCGATGCTGTGGGTCGAACTGACGCGGCGCCTTGTCCGGGCTTATGTCGCGGAGCACGGCGTTCCCGATGTGATTCACGGCCACGCCGCGATGTGGGGCGGGCATGCTGCCATGCTCTGCGCCCGCGACCTCGGCCGGCCGTTCGTCGTGACTGAGCACGCGAGCTCGATTCTCAACCTCGACATCGCGCGCGCGAATCGCCCGCGCGTCGCTGCGATCTATCGCAACGCTGCCCGCGTCGTTGCGGTCAGCGATGCGCTGAAAGCGAGTGTCGATTGCGTCGCCGGGCGCGAAGTCGCCGAGGTCGTGCCGAATGCGATCGACACCAGATCATTCCGGGTTCCGCCTTCACCGCGCTCCACTCGCCCGTTCGTGTTCCTTGCCGTCGGCGATCTCGTGCCGGCCAAACGAGCGGACATGCTGATCCGCGCGTTCGCCCGCGTTCACGCAAACGCGCCTGAGACCCAGCTCGTCATCGCGGGAGGCGGCGGCGGAAAACAGCGGCTGCAGGACCTCGCGGACTCGCTCGGCGTCCGCGACTTCGTCGAGCTCACCGGTGCGCTCACTCGCGCAGAAGTCCGGCAGCGCATGTGGCAGTCGAACGCCCTCGTCGTCTCGAGCGACTTTGAGACGTTCGGCGTGGTGCTCGTCGAGGCGCTGTCGACCGGTATCCCGGCGATCGCCACGCGCTGCGGCGGTCCCGAGGAGATCATCACTCCGGACCTGGGCACGCTCGTCGACTGCGGCGATGAGTCAGCACTCGCGTCGGCGATGACATCGATCATCGGCCGCTCGTTCGACTCATCACATCTACACGAAGCCGTCGCGCGCAGTTACGGCTACGAGGAAGTCGCACAAAAGCTATGCACGATTTACGAGTCCGCAGCGTCGCGACGCCGGGCGGTGGCGTGACCGAGGAGATCTACCGCTGGCGTCCGCTTCCTCCGCGCCAGCGCTGCGAGCGTTGCACGAATACGGCGTCCGTACTCCTCGACGACGCCGTGCTGTGCGGTGACTGCTTCCTCGCCGAGTCGCGGCGGCGCTACTGCTCGCCCGCTCCGCTGAAGCCGCAGCTGGTGCCGTATCGTCCCGAGCCCGAGAGCACAGGCTGAGGCACAGGCAGGCTGTCTTCCACGATCACGAGATCGCACCCGGTGCGGTTGCGATGCTCGAGATTGATGGCGCGCCACAGGTTGCTCACCAGTTCTGAGAACAGTCCCAGTGGAATCGTCGGGAGCTGAAGCAGGACGTCGATCCCGCGCTCCACAGCGAAGAGATTCAAGAGCTCCTGCGCGGCAGCGTTCGAGAGATCGTTGCACGCGCCTTCGAACAATTCCATTTCTTCGGGCGTCAGTCGCATGGCTGTGCGAGTAAGGATGGACGGTGTGGCCATTTCACGGCGTCCAGCTGTTGTGAATCGTGCGTGAAAGCAGAGCCGGTAAAATGGCGGCGTGGCGTCCGTCCCGACGGAAGTTCAGGTAGCCGAGTTCATCCGAGTGCTTTCGCTGGCGTGGAAGAACCTCGCTGCGTATCCGCCGGGGCATCCGTCGCTGGCCGGTGCGGTCGACAGCGCGCACCGCGCGCTCGCCGAGCTCCGCGGCCCCGCCGGCGAAGTCACCCTCGGCGTCGCCGCCGACGGAATCGTCTACGGCACCGAGAAGATCGACACGGTTCCGGCGCAGAAATTCGGTCAGGCGCTGTACGCGCGCGGCATCGCCGTAGTGCGCTTTGCAGCCGAGACCTCGGTTCCCGACCTCGAGACGTTTCTCCGGCTCATCACCGGACTGCCGGGAGACAAAGGGGCGCCGCTATGGGAGGAGCTCACTGCCTCCGGCGTCGTGAACATCAATCTTCAGCCGGTCGACTACTCCGGCGTCCAGGTGACGAAGAGTCTCGCGCCCGAGCCGCTGCGCCGGGAGACGCTGTGGGACGACATCCTGCGCGCGCTCGTCGCCGGCCGCGAGCTGTCGCCGCGGTCGCAGGAGCTGCTGCGTTCCGATATCCGTTCGGTCGACGAGCTGTCCGCGCTCATTCTTCGCTACATGGACACCGTCGACGATCAGGCGCAGTTCGACCCCGAGGCGACGTTCGGTGTGCGGCTGAATCGGCGGCGCGGCAAGACCGCCGACCTTCTGACCGAACGCGTCGCCGAAGCGATCGGCGCGCACGTCGACTCGAGCACCGGCATGCGGAAGCACATCGCCGTGCAGCAGGTCATTCAACTTCTCCGCACGATGCCGGAGCCGCTGCGCAGCGCGATCGTCCGGGCGGTCATCCGGCCGCTGGCGTCCGACGAGAAGTCGGGGATGCTCCTGCGCGACCTCTCTCTGTCGCTCCACCACGACGAAGTCATCGAGGCGCTGCGGTATCTCTCATCGATGGGGAAGCTGTCGTCACACGCCATGGCGCTGCTGCAGGCGCTCGTCTCGACGCACGACACCGATCCCGGCCTTCCGCCGGCGCCACCGGCAGTGGTCACCGAGCTCATTCACCTCTTCGGTGACGAGGACATCGATCGCTTCAACCCGCCGGAACATCAGGACCTGATGGCGCAGGTGAAGATCCTCATCCCGCGTGTCACCGAAGACGCCGGCGGCCTCGCGAAGCTCGGCAATCGCGTGGAGACGGTAGTCCCGGAGGCGGTGGAGCGTCAGCTGGCGACGACGATCGTCGAGCTGCTCTCCAGGCACGGCGAGCGTCGTGATGTGAACGCGCTGCTCGCGCGAATGGAGTCTCTCTTCCACTCCGCGCTGGCCGCCGGGGAGTTCGGAGATGCGGTCGAGATCATCGAGCCCTTGCGGCAGATGGCGACGGCATCCGACAGCGAGCCGCTGCGCAAAGCGATCGACGAGTCACTGGGCCGCGTCGCAAGCACCGAGACCGTCCGCACGCTCGTCGATAACCTCGCCAACGCATCACCCGAACGCGCCGCCGCGATTCATCGATTGCTGAACGGTCTCGGCGCAGCGGCGACGCGCAATCTGCTGCTCGCGCTGTCGGAGGAGGACAACCGCTCGCGCCGGCGGCGGCTGTTCGATCTGGTCGTGTCGCTCGGGCCCTCGATCGTGCCGGAGGTCATTCATTTCCTGAGCGACGACCGCTGGTACGTCGTCCGGAACATGATCGTGCTGCTGCGCAGCGTGAACGACCGCACGTCGCTCCCGGAGATCCGGCGCATCGCACAACATTCCGATCTGCGCGTGCGTCTCGAAGCGATCAAGACGCTGCTGGCGTTCGACGCCAGCGTGCCGCGCACGCTGCTCGCGGAAGCGATCAACGATCGCGATCCGAAGATGGCCGAAGCGGCGATCTCGCTCGTCGGCAGCTACGGCATCAAGGAGGCCGTCGGCCCGCTCGTGCGGATCCTCGCGAAACGCGACCTCTTCGGCATGCGACGGCCGCTGCGCATCCGCGCGATCAAAGCGCTCGGCGAGCTCGCGGAGCCCGACGCCCTTCCCCAGATGCAGCACCTCTTCAGCACTTCGTTTCTGCCGTGGCCGAATCGCGCCGAGCGGCAAGCAGCGTTCGAATCGCTTGCCGCGTATCCGCCCGAAGCGCGCGCGCCATTCGTCGAGCGCGGATTGCGATCGCGCGATCGCGAGATCCGCCAGATCTGCCGGAGGCTCTCCGCCTGATGGAATCCCTCATCATCCAGATCGCCTCGGCCGTCAACACGCGCACGCTCTATCCGGCCAACCATCCGCGCGTCGTGAAGGCGATCGAGGACACCGTCGCAGCCGTGCACCGCGTCATCGCCGACCGCAACACCGATTCGGTGACGTTCCTGATCGTCGGCGAGGATCTGGTCGCCGAGGACCAGGTTCTCCGCAAGGCAACCCTGTCGAACCGCCAGTTCGTCGACATTCTCCGGCGACGCGGCGTCGAGCGGCTCACGCTGGCCGCCGGTCTCGACGCGGCTGAAGCCAGTCAGCTGCTCACGGCGCTGGCGACCGGCGAGAACCTCGACTCGACGGCGCACGTGATCGTCGGCCGCGTGCGCGTCACCGTCGACGACTCCAAGAGCGATGAGAAGCACGAGATCTCCACCGACCAGCTCGACATCGTCCGCGAGTCGTTCGCGCGGTTCCGTTCCGACCGGAAGCTGCCGCTCGACGTCATCGAGGACATGATGTGGAGCTTCATCGACTCGCTCTCGCGGTCGACCCGGCAGGTTCTCCCTCTCGCGAAGCTGAAGGATCACGACGAGTACACGTTCATCCACTCGGTGAACGTCTCGCTGCTCGTGCTCGCCCAGGCGCGCTCGTTCGGCATGCAGGGACCGATGCTGCACGCGTTCGGCATGGCCGGTCTGCTGCACGACATCGGCAAATTGATGGTGCCGCTCGATGTGCTCAACAAGCCGGGGAAACTCGACGGCGACGAATGGGCGCTCATGCAGAGCCACTCCGAGCAGGGCTGCTGGTACCTCGGCGAAATCGAAGGGGCGCTGCCGCTGACCGCTGTCGTCGCATACGAGCACCATCTCCGTTACGACATGAAGCCCGCGTATCCCATGCTGAAGATCCCGCGCCTCCCGAATCTCGCCAGCCGCATGACGTCCATCGCCGATGCGTACGACGCGATGTCGACCGTGCGTCCGTATCAGCAGCCGCTGATGCGCGCGAGCGCGATGGAGATCCTGAAGAAGCGCACCGAGACGTTCTACGATCCGATGCTCGTCGCCGGCTTCGCGCGCGTCATCGCCGAGAGCGGCGGCCAATAGCGAGTCCCGCCAGCACGAGCGCGGCTCCCGCCGCGAGCAGCCACGGCCGCTTCTTGTTCAGCTCGAGCTCGACGCTTCGCTCGATCGCGCGATCGTCGAACACGCCGTGCGCGCCGTGATCGCCGGGCAGCGGCTGCCAGAGGTTGTCGGGCCGGCTCGGGTCCTCCGGCTCGTCGATCATCTGCGCCTCGTAGCCGTGCTTCGCGAGGTAATGATCGGCGTAACCGGGAACGATGTTGTTGCCCCACACCGCTTTGACCGTCGGCCAGCCGACGTTGATCTCGCGGCGGTCGCAGTACGCCGCCCAGACGATCGCCTCGGCGGCGACTTCGGGCTGAAAGATCGGCGGGACCGGCTGCGCCTTTCGCGGCAGCCTGCTCTTCACCCAGCGGAACTGTGGCGTGTTGAGCGCCGGCATCTGCACCATCACCACGCGCACGTGGCTGCCGTCGTGAATCAGCTCGGTGAGAAGCGAGTCGTGAAAGCCCTGGATGGCGTGCTTCGCCGCGCAATACGCCGACTGTAGCGGGATGCCGCGGTATGCGAGCGCGGATCCGACCTGGACGATCGAGCCATGGTCGCGTGGCTTCATGCGCCGCAGCGCCGCGAGCGTTCCCCACACGTACCCGAGATACGTGACATCGGTGACGCGTTTGTACTCCTCCGGCTTCATCTCCATGATCGGCGAGAAGACGGACAGCATGGCGTTGTTGATCCAGATGTCGATGGGGCCGAACGCCTTCTCCACTTCCGCCGCGGCGTGTTCGACAGCGTCGTGATCCGACACATCGAGCGGCAGCACGATCGCTTCGCCGCCCGAGGCCTCGATCTCGCGTTTTGCGTTCTCGAGACCGGCACGGCCTCGCGCGATCAGGCCGACTTTGGCTCCTCGCCTGCCGAACGCCTGAGCGGTGGCGCGGCCGACGCCGGCGGACGCTCCGGTGATGACAACGACTTCGGGATGATCGGGTCTTTGCATACGCTGCTGCGTAGCAAGAGGCAAACCGGGGTTCGGGAACTCCGATTGCGTGGTATTCAAACTATTCTGGCATCTTCTATGAACCGTGCTCGTCTGTGGAGGTGCGCATGGACTCTGGCCGTTCCACTGCTGTCTCGCGGTTCGCGACGTGGGTCTCAGACAAGTCCGGGTCGACCGCCGCGTTCATCGGAGCGCTCTCGATCGTCGTCGCGTGGGCCGTCTCCGGTCCGCTCTTCCGGTACTCCGACACATGGCAGCTGACGATCAATACCGGTACGACGATCGTCACGTTCCTGATGGTGTTCCTCATCCAGCGCGCGCAGAACAAGGGCGCGCTCGCGGTGCAGCTGAAGCTCAACGAGCTCGTCGCGGCGCTGGAAGGGGCGAGCAACCGGTTGATCTCGGTCGAGGATCTTTCCGAGAATGATTTGAAAGTGCTGCACGACCACTATCACCGGCTGGCCGAGATGGCCAAGAGCGATCGCGACCTCACCGAGTCTCACTCCATCGACGAGGCCGCGGAGAGGCACGAGCTCAAGCGCGAGCACCACCGAAAAATCCATGCGGCGCGGAAGTAGGCAGCTGTGAACTTCCCGTCGATCGTGCTGTGGGGATTCGCCGCGACATTCGTCCTCACCACGATCATCCTCGCCGGCCAGTCCCTGGGATGGACGCGCATCGATATGCCGTTCATCATCGGCACGATGTTCACGGCCGACCGCGATCGCGCCAAGATCGTCGGCTACGCTCTCCACACGATCAACGGTTGGTGGTTCGCGATCATCTACGCGCTGTTCTTTCAGGAACTGCACCGCGCCACGTGGTGGCTGGGACTGATCATGGGAACGATGCAGGGCTTCGTCGTCGTGGTCGCGCTGTTGCCGCTGCTGCCGGGAATCCATCCGCGGATGGTGTCCGACTCCCGCGGACCGGAGCCGACGCGCCTGCTCGAACCGCCAGGCGTCCTGGCCACGAATTACGGACGCACGACGCCGCTGATCACCGTCGCCGCCCACGCCGTTTACGGCCTGGTCCTGGGCATGTTCTACACGCTGCGCTGAGCAGTCAGTGCGACTGCGGCTCCAGAAGCGAATCGATCGCGCGCAGCAGCGTGCGACGATTCTTGTGCGCGGCCTCGTGCCGGCGGAGTGCCCGCAACTCGGCCTCGGTCAAACGCTCGAGCTGGCGCAGGATCTGTCTCGAGGTCAGGCGGCCGTAGCCGTCGACGATGAGCCGGGGATGCTCGTCAGCAGCCATCACCTGATTTAGATGGATACCCATACATCTGATGACAGCGCCGGACCGGATCGTATTCCTGGTTTCCGTGGACGTCCACGCAATTGGCGGCACGTTTCACGTGCGCTGCCGGCTGCGCGAAGGGACATCCGACTCGAACATCATGACCGCCGCGGTGCCCGCGCATCCCATCTCGACGCAGATCCGGTCGAGGATGCGCCCGAGCATCTCCGCCTCACGCGGTGTCATCCGGTCGAGCGCGCGCGCCAGGCTCTCTTGTGCGACCGTCGGCGGCACCGTCTGCTCCAGGCGGACGCCGCGCGCGGTCAGCGTGAGCTCATTGCGCCGCGCATCGGCGTCGGAGCGCACGCGCCGGACCAGGCCGCGCCGCACGAGCTTGTCGACGACGACGGATACCGTGCTCGGGTCCGTGCGCGTCTTCTCAGCCACTTCGCTGATGCTCAGCGGCCGCTTCGCCGTGCCCAGAGTGTTGAGGACGAACAGCTGAGCGCCGGTGATCTTCGCCCTGGTCGCCGCTCGGTGCGAGCTGCGCAGCGCCTGGACGATCCGGCGGAAATCGTCCATCAGCCGTCTGGTGCGATCGTCTCTTCTGCGCCGATGCGTGGACATCAATGAAAGTCTACCTCGCCTGCCGCTCCGCTTTGCGCGCCACCGGCGTCTGCAATCGCAGCGCCGCATTGAGCAATCCGATGTGCGTCAGCGCCTGTGGAAAGTTCCCGATGAGCGCACCCGACGGGACCTCCGCCTCCTCGGACAACAAGCCGACATCGTTGGCCCGGTCGAGCAGTTTCTCGAACAGCCCGGACGCTTCCTCGTCCCGCCCGGCAATCGCCAGCGCCTCCACGAGCCAGAAGCTGCAGGCGAGAAATGCGCCTTCGCCGGGCGGGAGTCCGTCGTCGGTCCGTTCCTCGTAGCGGAAGAGCAGATCGTCGTGGCCGAGCTTCGAGCGAATCGCGTCGATGGTGCCGAGGAGGCGCGGGTCGTCGCCGTCGAGGAAGCCGACGCGCGAGGCGTACAGCAGGCTCGAGTCGAGCTCGTCGCCGTCATAGATCGCCACCAGACTCTTCAGCTCCCGATTGAACCCGCGCTCGAGAACCTCGGCTTTGATCGCATCCCTCGTGCGCTGCCACGCCGTGGCGTCGGCTTTCAAGCGGCCTTTGTCCACGAGATGAACGGCGCAGTCGAGCGCCGCCCACGCCATGATTTTCGCGTGGACGTGCTGCTGGCGGCCGGAGCGCTTCTCCCAGATTCCGCTGTCGGGCTCGCGCCAGCGTTTCACGACGATGTCGGCCAGTCGCTTCGCCAGGCGCTGCGTGTCTCGATCGAGACGCTCGCCGTGGTCGGTGTACTCATCGATGCCGCCGAGAACTTCGCCGTAGACGTCGAGCTGGAACTGGTCGTGAGCGCTGTTGCCGATGCGCACCGGACGGGACCCGGCG
>DASWBH010000232.1:0-1600 GCA_036390755.1 Thermoanaerobaculia bacterium | reverse complement strand
CTCCGCGAGCTCCACTTCGCCGACTGTCGGCGCGCCGAATGAGAATCCGCGCGTCGCCGCGCGCGTTACCGCCTCGACCACATAGCGATGGCCGTGGCCGAGGATCATGGGGCCCCAGGAGCCGACGCAGTCGATGTACTGAAGGTTGTCGACGTCGAAGATGCGCGAACCTTGCCCCTGCTCGATGAACGGCGGCGTCCCGCCGACACCGCGAAACGCGCGCACCGGCGAGTTCACGCCGCCGGGAATGACTTCCTGTGCGCGTTGAAAATAGGTCTCGGAGTTCTTGCCCATGGCGGGCGCGGATTATAGGTCGAGACTAGTACGCGTTTTCGTGACGCAAGCCGTGCAGCAAAGTGAGGAAGAGAATCTTGAGATCGAGCATCAGCGACCAGTTCTCGATGTAGTAGAGATCGTGCTCGATGCGCATGCGGATCGAGGTGTTGCCGCGCCAGCCGTGCACCTGCGCCCATCCGGTCATTCCCGCGCGGACTTTGTGACGAAGCATGTAATGCGGATATTCGGCGCGGAACTGCTCGACGAACTGCGGGCGCTCGGGCCGCGGTCCGACCACGCTCATGTCGCCCATCAACACGTTCCAGAGCTGCGGCAACTCATCGAGTGACCACGCGCGGATGAGCCGGCCGACTCTCGTGCGCCGCGGGTCATCGCGATCGGCCCACACCGCTCCGGTCTCCTTCTCCGCGCCGACGCGCATCGACCGGAACTTCAGGATGTCGAACGACTTTCCATCGAGACCCATCCGCACCTGACGGTAAAACACGGGACCGCGATCCTCGAGCCAGATCGCGAGCGCGATCAGCGCCATCAGCGGCGAGAGGACGATCAGGGCGACCGCCGCAACGATCAGATCGAACCCGCGCTTCACGAATCGCGACCAGCCTTCGAGCGGCGTCTCGGAGAGGTTGATCGTCGGCAGACCGTCGATGTCCTCGACGCGCGAGCGCAGAACCATGAACTGCAGCAGGTCGGGCACCACGTGAATGGAGACGACGCAGCGCACGAGCCGGTCGAGCAGCGACATCATCGCCTGCGATGACGCGTGCGGCAGCGCCACGAAGACGTGATCGATCCGCTGCTCGCTCACCACGCGTTCGGCATCGCCGATCGAGCCGAGGCAGTCGAGGCCGTCGAGCTGAGCGTCGTCGCCGTTGCGGAGGTAACCGACCACGCGGAATCCGAGCTCGTCGCGGTGCGAGTTGATCCGCTCGACCACCGCCCGCGCGAGCTCCCCGTTGCCGGCGATGAGCACGCGGTCGAGGTCCTTGCCGGCGCGATGACGCTGCTCGACGAACGTGCGCACGAGCGTGCGGCCGACGATCACGAAGAAAATCGCGCAGAGCATGAAGATCAGCAGCGTGGCGCGCGAGTACAGGGCGTCGGGACTGCCCGGCCTCACCCACAGGAGCACGCCGGAGAAGACGACCGTGGCCACGATCGAGCCGATGGCGACCTGCAGCCACTCCTCCGCTTTGCTGCGCGTCGGACGGATGCTGTACAGACCCTGGACCGCGAACGCGAGCGGGAAGACGATCGTCACGATCGGCAGCAGCTGGATGTACGACGAGAGAGCCTGCTG
>DASWBH010000231.1:0-2103 GCA_036390755.1 Thermoanaerobaculia bacterium | reverse complement strand
GCGCGCTTGCCGGCAGCCCTCACGTTGTCGGGACTCGCGAAATCAGGCTCGCCGGGACCGAAGTCGACGACATCGACGCCCTTCGCCGTCAGCGCGGCCGCCCGCGCGAGGACGGTCAGCGTCGGCGATTCGGAAATGCCGAGGACTCGGTTCGAGAAGCGGATCCCGCGATTCGTGGCGGTGGTCAATGAAGATTCCTTTTTACCATCAGGCAAAGCGGCGCGCCAACGTTGTGCGAAGTCCGGTCCACGCGCGCGGCACTCCCCGCTCGGTGATCACCACCCGGATGAGCTCGATGATGCACCACGCAAGGTACACGTAAATCATCGTGTGCCGCGACGAGGGGATCATGAACTGTGTCAGCCAGAACACGAAGAGCACGAGCGCTTCGTGAAAGCGCAGCTCGAGATTCAGCAGCAGCAGAAATCCGAGAAAGCTCTGCAGGATCGTGAGCAGGATCTCCTGGCGCTGCATCTCGTCGAGCGGAAGCGGCTTGATCGTTCCGGCGCTGATGACGAACAGCACCGGGATCATCGCGGAGAGGATGCTCCACTGGTTGATGTTCGAAGAGACCATGTTCATCAGGGCGATGTTCGCCGTCGTCACTTTCCTCGCCCAGTAGAACGCGCTGAGTTTTTCCGGGAACTCGGACAGGAACGGCGCGACCCACTGGACAAAGACGAATGTCGAGACGCCGAGGCCCGTCGCGAGCGCGAGCATCGAGTTGAGGAACGGGTGCGCGGCGAAGTAGAGCATCACGCCGCCTGCGATGAACAGCGACCAGATTGCAACGGCGCGCTTCGTCGACGGCAGGGCCAGAATTTTCCTTGGCACGACCCCGAGGTCGTCGAGCGCTTCTTCGCTCTCTTCCTGCGGGGGGATCTTCCACAGGATGAAGAGATACAGGAAGTAGAACCCCGACAGCGGAAACGCGTCCCACAGCGTCAGCGTCCCTTTCCACCAGATGAAGACAAAGTAGAGGATGGGAAGCAGCAGCCCGAAGATCTCGACCGAGTGCTCTTCGTCGAGATGGAGCTTGACGAATCCGCGGTTGCGCTTCCACCCGAACCACGCCGCGACGAAGTAGATCATCGGCCATCCCAGACCGACGAGAAGGCGAAGGCTGCCGGTGAAGTTCGCGATCGCGAGATGCGTCTGCGCCGGATCCTTCCCCGCGCCCCAGGCGATCACGGCCTCGACGGCGAACTCGGGCATCGTCTGCAACCAAGCCAGGATCGCCAGGGCCAGCCCCTGCGACATCAGGAACTGCGCCGCTTCCGCTCCCCACGCGATCACGAACGCGGAGAGGAGAATGCTCGGAAATGTCCAGAGAGCCGACCACGGAGATGCTGCAGTGGAAAGAGCTTCCTTGATCAGCTTCAGTATCATCAGACCGCGCGCATTTCCGGCGCGATTCTAATGAAAACGATCACGAGCCGTCAGAACGCGATGTTCAAACGCGTGCGCGAGGCTCAGCGCGAACATCGCGACGAGATCGTGATCGAGGGGCCGAAGTTCGTCGACGACGCCATCGCCTGCCACTTCCGCCCGATCGTGTTGATTTACCGATCGCAGGTCGCTGGTCGCAGGTCGCAGGAGATTGCGTTCAGCTCCGAACTGTTCGACGCTGTGGCCGGGACGAAAACGCCGCAGAACGTGATCGGAGTATTCGAGAGGCCGCGATTCGACACCTCGTCGGTTCTCGGTTCCCGGTCGTCGGTTGTCGTCGCACTCGACGGCGTGCAGGATCCGGGAAATGTCGGCACGATCGTGAGGCTCGCCGCGGCGTTCGATTGCTCCGGTGTCGCGCTGCTGCCCGGCTGCGCCGATGTGTATTCCGCGAAGGCCATTCGCGCGTCGGCCGGAGCGGTGTTGTCGGTTCCTGTCGTCAACGTCAGCGCGGCGGAGCTCATCTCCTCGAAGCTCCCGATTTACGCCGCTGACGCGCGCGGCAAGACGTCGGACCCGCCGGCGAAGCGCGCCATCATCGCGTTCGGCAGCGAGGGGCGCGGCGTCTCGGACGAGATCCGCGCGGCCGCGACTCCGATCGCGATCGCGATGTCGCCGCGAATCGAGTCGCTCAACGTCGCCGCGTCCGCAGCG
>DASWBH010000230.1:0-3450 GCA_036390755.1 Thermoanaerobaculia bacterium | reverse complement strand
GTCGAAATCGTCGACACGCACGCCAAATGGCTCCGCTTCCGCGAAACCCTCGGCGACGAGATCGAGCGCGCGGTCAACGCGATCACGCCCGGCAACCTCAACGTCGCGTACGACACCGAAGCCCTGCGAAAGCTGATCGACATCGCGCCGCCGGGCGCCGATGAGTTGTTCGCCATTTCGCGGATTGCCGAGCTCATCGCGGACGAGACGCAGGCGATGGTCATCGTCGACACCGCGCCGACCGGCCATTTCCTGCGCCTGCTCGATCTGCCGAAAACGGCGGGCGACTGGGTTCGCGAATTCATGCGCGTCCTCCTGCGCTACCGCGAGATCGTGCCGGCCGGCGCGTTGGGCGAGGAGCTCGTCAGCGCGTCGCGGTCGCTGCATTCGGTCGAGCAGACGCTGCGGTCCGATCGCGCCGGCGTCCTCGTTGTGACGCGGCCGGAGCGCGTCGTCGTCGCGGAGACGAACCGCCTGATCGCGGATCTCGGCCGGCGGGAAATCCGGATCACCGGTCTGATCGCGAACTACATGACACCCGGCAACGACTGCCGCTGCGATCAGTCGATGCGAAGCTTCGAAGAGGAGACGCTCACCGCGCTCCGAGCGCAGGACATCGTCCGAGTGTTCCGCCGCGACGCGCCGGTTACGAGTCTCGCCGAGCTTGCGACGCTGTTCCGCGTTGCGTCAGACTGACGGCCGTGGTTCCCGGTCTCTGGGTCTATGCCATCGCTCGCGCCGGTCATCCGCTGCCGCAGCGAGTCGAAGCGATCGACGGGTCGAACGTCGTCGAGTCGGTCGACGAGGGTCCGCTCGCTGCGTTCTTCACACCGATCGACATCCGCGAATATTCGCAGGGTGCCGTCGATGCCCACGCCGGAGACCTCGAGTGGCTGGGCGCGATCGGTTACCGTCACCAGGCGGTCATGCAGGCGCTCATGAACGGCGGCACCGTGATTCCGCTCCGCGCGTTCACGCTGTTCGGCAGCCGGCAGATGCTCGGCGCGCAGTTGCGGAGCGGGCGCGATCAGTTCGTCAAAGTGCTCGAGCGGCTCGACGGAAAGCAGGAGTGGACTCTGCGCATCGAGTTCGAGCCGGAGCGGTGGAACGAGTCGCTGATCTCGCGCGTCGATTCCCTGCGCGCGCTCTCGGATCAAGCCATGGCGTCGCCGCCCGGGAAGGCGTTTCTGCTGAAGAAAAAGCTCGACGACGAGCGGAAGAAAGCTTCGCGCGATGCCGAGCTGCAGGTCGTCGGCGAGATCGAGCAGCGCGTTCTGTCGCGTCTCGCGTGCGAGACCGTCGCCGAGTCACGCGAGGCTCGCGACGGCGCGTTCCCGCAGATCAACGTGCTGATCAATCGCGACGAAGAAGCGGTGTTGCAGGAGCTGCACACCGAACTGGCCGATCGCTACGCCGGCGAAGGCATTACGCTGGCTGTTTCGGGGCCGTGGCCGCCGTACACATTCGCGAGCGTTGGCAATGGCTGAACAGAAGGTTGAAATCACGCTGCTGGAGTCGCTCGATCACCTTCTCGATCGCGGCGTCGTGATCGCCGGCGAAGCCGTCATCTCCATCGGCGACGTTGACCTCCTCTACCTCGGCCTCAACATCGTTCTGGCGAACGTCGACGCGATCATACGAAGCACGAACAAGTCGCGATGAAATCGATCGCCATCGGGCTGCATCTGCGCGCAGACGATGTCGAGCCGGTGGCGAAGTCGATCGCAGTGTCGGGCCTGTACGTCAGCGCGATCGAAGTCGCCGACGATCAGCCGCTCGGCGATCGCGATCTGCTTCTGCGCGTCTCCGAGGTGCGCGCGCGACTCCTGGAGCGGGGGACGTTCATCGCCGTGCGCTACGGATTCACGTTTCGATCGGCGGCCGAGGCGGAGGGAAAAATCGCAGCGAAGGCGAAGCGATGGCGCGAGCTGCTCGAAGAGAACCGCACGCGCGTCGAGCTGGCGTTGAAAGTGCCGGCCGCGGCGCCGCAGCCGAAGCCGGATCGCCATGCGTTCAGTTCGGGCGGCGACTACCTTCGCGCGCTGCAGACCGCGAAGAACGCGGCCGGCGTGAGCGACGCCTTCAAACGCGAAGTCGAGGAGCACATCGCGCCGCTGTGCGCCGCGCATCGTTGGCTTTCGCGCAGCGCGTCGTCGGTCGAATTCGTCGGATTGATCGAGCGCGAGCGGCTGGCATCGTTGTCGGCCGCAGGCGAAGCGCTGAAACGCACCTGTCCCGATGTACCGTTTCTCCTTTCGGCACCCTGGCCCCTGGAGGTCTTCGCCGATGCTGATCACGAATGACGAAGACGCGCTGCGCGAACAGCTCGCCTTCACCGAGTCGACGATTCCCGAGCGCATCTCCGCGGACGCGGAGATCGTCGAGAACGGCCTGGCCCGGCTCGTTCTCTCGATCATCGAACTGGTTCGCCGCCTGCTCGAAAAGCAGGCGCTCCGGCGCATGGACGCCGGCAACCTCACCGAAGAGGAGATCGAGCGCCTCGGCAACGCGCTCATGAAGCTCGAAGAGAAGATGGCGGAGATGAAGAGCCTCTTCGGACTCGAGGACGACGACCTGAACCTGTCGCTCGGACCGATCAAGACGCTCGAGTAGATCGACCTGTGGTAACTTCTCGCCCCACATTCGCGAGAGGGGAGAGCCCGAATTTGGCCGACGAGCGAGGAGTGACGCGGCAGCCGCAGGGCCTGGTCGACATCCTCGACAAGATTCTCGACAAGGGGCTCGTCGTCGCCGGAGACGTGAAGGTCTCGCTCGCGAACGTTGAGCTTCTGACGATTCAGCTTCGTCTCGTGATCTGTTCGATCGACAAGGCCGAGGCCATCGGAATCAACTGGTGGCGGGCGGATCGCTTCTACTCCGCCGACGCCGCCAGGGCGCTGCCGAGCGCCGCAGACTACGACGCGCTGAAAACGCGCATCCAGGATCTCGAAAACCAACTTACGACCCGCAGCAATGCGGGGAAGCCTGCAGAGCGGAAAGGTAGGTAGAGGATGGCAGTCGAACGCGCACCGGGCGGCACTTCACTCATTGACGTACTCGACCGAATTCTCGACAAAGGCATCGTCGTCGACGCCTGGGTAAGGATCTCGCTCGTCGGCATCGACCTGATCACCGTCGAGGCTCGCATCGTCATCGCATCGATCGACACCTACCTGAAGTACGCCGAGGCCGTCGGCATCACTCCAACCGTTTCGCGTCCTGCGCTCGGGCCGGGAGAGCCGACCGGTGGCGGAGGTGTAGGTGGCACCACTCCGGCCAAGTCCACCGTTGGCCGATAACGAACGCGCATCCGAGCGGGAGCAGCGGCTCGCGAAGCTCGCGTCCGCACTTGTTCACCGCTTCAATAACGTGCTCATGGGCATCCAGCCCCACGTCGAGGTCATCAAGCGCATCGGCCGCGACAACGACCGCATCCTCGGCTCCGTCACA
>DASWBH010000229.1:0-13900 GCA_036390755.1 Thermoanaerobaculia bacterium | reverse complement strand
GGAGCCCCATCGTCTCGGATTCCTTGATGTCGCGGGTCTCGAGCCCCTTGCGGTACCACTTTATGGCCAGCTGCGGCATCCCCTTCTCGAGGAAGCAGAGGCCGAGCATGCTGCAGCACTCGACGGCCCGCCCCGGGTCCTTGCTCGCGAGCTGGAACTCCGCGATCGCTTCGTCGATCAGTCCCATCTCCTTGTACGCGATGCCCAGGTTGTAATGCGTGTCGTAGTCTTCGCT
This sequence comes from Thermoanaerobaculia bacterium, assembly GCA_036390755.1. Lineage (GTDB taxonomy): Bacteria > Acidobacteriota > Thermoanaerobaculia > Gp7-AA8 > Gp7-AA8 > DASVHS01. The sequence continues at coordinate 13,665 of DASWBH010000229.1, read as the reverse complement.
GTCGAGCTGCTGTTCGACGCCCTTCTTGAATTCCTTGAAGATCTCTTCGAGCGACTGCTCTTCCTCGGACAGCGACACCACTTCGTCGGTTCCTTCGAGCTCCGACTCGAGCTCGGCGGCCAGATCGAAGAAGTCGTCTTCGTCCGCGAACAGGTTCTCCTCCTGAACCGGCGCGGCCGCGAACGGAATCGGTGGCGGTGCCGCACCAGCTGCCTGCGGCGGAGGAGGTGGCGCGGGCGCCATCGGGAGATCGAAATCGTCGTCGTTGATCGCCGACATGAGCTCGCTGTCGATCTCTTCGCGCGACAGCGACGCCGGTCTTGTTGGCTGAACGGGTGGCGGTGGCGGTGGCGGTGGCGCGGCTGCCGGGCGCGCCGGTGCCGGAGGTGGAGCGGACACCGTCTTCGCTGCCTGACGCGGTTGCGGCGGCGCAACGGAACGCGGAGGAGGTGGTGGCGGAAGCTGTGCTGCGGCTTCCGCTGCCGCGGCGATCGCAGCGTCGATGCGCTCGAGGCGCGATGTGGTCTCGCCGTTGTCCGGGAATCGCGTCAGCAGCGCTTCGGCCTTCTTGCGAGCCTCGTCGAACAGCTCCTGCTCGATGTAGAAGTCGATCTCGCCGATTTCTTCGGTGGTGGGCTCCTCCACGGGGATTTCGATGGTCTCCAGCTCGCCGATGGCCTCGACGCCGTAGAACGGCTGTGATTCCCCGCCCTCGGATGGCTCCTCCAGCTCAAGCGCTTCGGCGAACGGACTCGCCGCTTCTTCGGGCTCGAGTTGCAGTTCGAGCTCCGGCTCTTCCGCCGCAAGCTCTTCTTCGATCGTTTCCACGGCCTCGACGTCCGGCTGGGGAATCTGCTCGTGCAGCGGCGCGGCGGACGGCGGCGTTGCCGGTTCGAGGTCGATCTTGACTTCGACGGGGCCGGTGTCCAGATCGAGGCTGATCTCTTCCTCGTGCTCGATCGGCGCAATGAACTCGGCATCGGTGTCGAGCAGAATCTCCGGCTCCTCTTCGACCACTGGCTGCGTCGCGAGCTCCGGCTCCTCGATCTCCTGAGCGAGGTGCGCGGCGGAAGCGGCCCCGGTCAACGCATGGCCCGACAGGAGGAACTCGTTCCTGACTGTGTTAATGGTCTCGCTGTCGCCCTTCTCCTCCAGGAGGGTGATGTACTGCTTCGCGATCGAGCGCGCGGCCTCGGCGTCGCCTTCGTCGAGCAGAACGCGGAACAGACGGTCGTACGCCGGAAGGTGCCTCGGCGCGCGATCGATGACCGCGCGCAGATGCTCGGCTGCCTTTTCGGCCAGTCCGTACTTCGCGAACACCTCCGCTTCAGTCAGGTGTTCGGTGATGAAGTCGAGATCGTCGTTCTCGTCGCTCTCGAGCGCGACCTCCATCTCGGCTGTCACCGAAGGCGCTTCCGCGGCGGCGGGCTCGCCTGCGTAATCGAGGTCGATCGTCGGCGCGGAATCGAGATCGATCGTGATTGCGGGCGCTTCTTCGGGAACCTCGAAGGTGGGCGCGGGCTCCTCGACCTCCATCGGCGGGATGGGAACCACGCCCGGGCTCGTCTTCGGACGAATCGGCGCCGGCGCGGCTGCCGCTTCGGCCGGCGACATCTGCGACTTGACGAACTGCAGCTTGTTGCGGTGCTGCGCATTCTGCGGCTCGCGATCGATGAGCCGCTGCAGCACCTCCGACGCATGGAGGAACTGCCCGCGCGCGACGTGCGCTTCGGCCAGCAGATTCATTGAAGAGAGGATGTTCGTCTCTTCGTTCAGCCGCGTGTAGACGGCGACGAGGCGCTCGAGCGTCGGCGTGTGGCGTTGATCGACGCGCAGCACGCGGTTGAGCATCTCGACGGCCTGCCCGCGCTCGCCGCGAGCGAGTGAGCGTTCGACCAGCGGCACGAGCATCTCCAGCGCCTTGTTCGCGTCGCCCTGCTTCAGGTACAGCTCGGCGAGCGCTTCGCGGATCAGCGGCTCGTTCGGCTCGGCGCGCAGACCGCGCTCGAGCGTGTTGCGCGCCGACGCGATGTCGCCCTTCGCGATGAGGATCTTGCCCCAGAGCGCGAGCAGGCGCGGATGCTCGTGGTTGACGCCGAGCGCATGCTCGACGATCGTGACCGCGTTGTTGTAGTCCTTCGCCTCGGTCAGCGCGGTGACGAGCGACTCGACCAGGTCGACGTTCTTCGGATCGATCTTCAGCGCCTTCTTGAAGACCTGCACCGCCTCTTCGAGCATGCCGCGCTTCAGCAGCATCCGTCCGACGCGGTCGTACTCTTTCAACGCTTCTGCGGTCTGTCCGACCTGCGAATGGAGGTCGGCGAGCTTGACGTGGACGTTGATCGACTGCGGGTCGAGCTCGGAGATCTTTCGATAGATCGAGAGCGCGTTCCCCGGGTCGCCGTGCTTGAGGTAATAGTCGGCGAGGACCTGGTACTGGCTCTTCGCCTCCATCGCCAGACCCTGTTTCGCGTACAGGTCCGCGAGCTTCGCGTAGATCTCGAGCTTCGACGGGTCGAGCTTGTTGATCTTCTTGTAGATGGCGATGGCTTTGAGGAAGAAGCCGTCGCGTGCGTAGTGGTCGGCGATGCGGCCGAAGGTCTTGACGGCTTCGTCGTTCCGGTTGATGCGGACCCAGAGGTCGCCGATGCGATTCAGAGTGTTGACGTCGTTAGGGTTATCGTCGAGAAGGCGCTCGTACTCCTTGATCGCAGGCTCGATTTTGCCTTTCGCGACCAGCTTCTCTGCATTCGTGATGACCTTATCGCGTTGAATCGGCATCTCGGTTATCCGAGCCGAACAGCAGCATCGGCTCGTCTACGCCCTCGAAGGATCTCCTATGGACAGGACTCGGCCCGTACACTCGGAGAGCCGCCTGATGACCCTCAGTGGCGTATCCCCGATTGTGTTTGAAATCGTAGACGGGGTAAAGCTCATGATACGACTCCATCAGCAGGTCGCGGTAGACCTTGGCCACGATGGAGGCGGCGCCGATCGAAACGCTTCGCTTGTCTCCTTCGATCAGCGGGATTTGCGGCATTTCGAGCGACTCGAGCGTGACCGCGTCGAGCAGCAGCACGTCCGGGCGTACGGTCAGGTCCTCCACGGCGTGGCGCATCGCCAGTTTGCTCGCCTGAAGAATGTTGATGCGGTCGATCATCTCCGGCTCGACGACGCCGATGGCCACGGCGCGCGCGCAGTGGAGGATGAGGCGGCAGACCGAGACGCGGTCCTCGCACTCGAGGATCATCTTGGAGTCTTTGACGCCGAACAGCGTGGGCTCGCAGTCGAGGATCACGCAGGCGGCGACGACAGGGCCGGCCAGGCAGCCGCGGCCGACCTCATCCGTACCGGCGATCGTGCGAAAACCAAAATCGCGGAGCCTGCGCTCGACCGCCGACATCTCGGCGACGCGCGCCAGCTCCGCGAAAAGGGAGTTGAGCAGCTTTTCCGGGGCCTTAGCCCTGGCGTTTTTCTTCGATGCGTGCGGCTTTGCCGCGGAGATCCCGGAGGTAGTAGAGCTTCGCGCGACGGACCCGGCCATGGCGTTCGACCTCAATGCGATCAATCGAAGGGGAATTGAGAGGGAACATCCGTTCCACGCCGATTCCGCCGGAGACCTTCCGAACCGTGAACATCTGCCGCGTCCCGCCGCCTTTGCGCGAGATCACGACACCCTGGAAGATCTGGATGCGCTCTTTGTCGCCTTCCTTGACCTTCACGTGAACCTTGACCGTGTCGCCGGGCGAGAAGTTCGGAATGTCCGTCTTCGCCTCACGCGACTCGACGATTTTCATGATGTCAGCCATGACTGAATGCTCCGTTAATCCCTGAGAAAGCTGGCAATTCTAACCTGAACCGCGCCCGTAGAACCACGCCTCAGCCGGATTCATTCTCGATTTTCCGGAGAATCGCCCTGGCCTCGTCGTCGAGCTCGGCGTTCTTCAGCAGGTCCGGACGCAGCCGCAGCGTGCGCCGAAGCGCCTGCTCGCGACGCCACAGCCGGATCTTCTCATGATGCCCGGAAAGGAGGACGTCGGGCACGCGCATGCCGCGAATCTCCTCCGGCCGTGTGTAGTGCGGATAGTCGAGCAGGCCGTTGAAGAAGGAGTCCTCTTCGACCGAGCCGCTGTTGCCGACGACGCCTTCGATCATGCGGCCGACCGCGTCGGCAATCAGCATCGCCGGAATCTCGCCGCCGGAAACGACAAAGTCACCGATCGAGATCTCGTCAGGATTCACCGATTCGCGGATGCGCTCGTCGAAACCTTCGTAGCGGCCGCACAGGATGATGAGGTGTTGCTTCTTCGCCAACTCTTTTGCGATCGCCTGCGTGAAAGTGCGTCCCTGAGGTGACGTCATCACGACGTGGGGTTTTTGAATGTCGACATTCAGCTTTTCAACGACACGCAGGACGGGCTCCGCCAACATCACCATGCCCGGCCCGCCGCCGTATGCCTCGTCGTCGGTCGACCGGTGTTTGTCGCTGGTGTAGTCCCGCAGATCGTGCACGTGCACGTCGAGCAGTCCCTGCTTCACGCCGCGGGCGATCACGCCTTCGGCGAGGAAGGCGTCGAACATGCGCGGAAAGATCGTGACGAAATCAATCCTTAACATTCGCGAGATCGTCGATTCCCTCGGGCAGCTCGACGATGATCTTCTTGCCGGCGAGGTCGATCTCGGTACAGATCTCGGCCGCGAACGGCAGCTCGTATTCGCCTTTCGGCCCGTCGACGTTCAGCAGAACTCCGCCGCCGCCCTCGTACGCCTCCTTCACGACTCCGCGCTCGCGGCCCTGTCTGTCGACGAGCGTCAGTCCGGCGAGGTCGTGCAGAAAATATTCGCCGGCTTCAAGCTTGCGCGCGTTCTCCTGCGGAATCTCGATCGTCCAGTTCTGCAGGTCTCTGAGCGCTTCCGGCGAGTCGATCCCCGCGAACTTCACGAGCGCACGGTCATGATGCGCGCGAGCGGACTCGATCTCGATCGGGCGCGTCGCCGTCTCGTCGGGTGAGACGAGGATGACTTCGCGCAGTTCCTGAAAGCGGTCGAGCGAGTCGGTCCACGGCTCGACGCTCGCCTCACCGCGAACGCCGTGAGCTTTGCGGATGACGCCGACGGCGATGCGATCGCCCACTAATCGATGATATCGAGGATGTAGCGGCGGCGCTGCTTCTGGCCCGCCGCGGCGAGCAGCGTGCGGATCGCGCGGGCGGTGCGGCCCTGCCGTCCGATGATTTTGCCGAGGTCGGGCTGGGCGACTTCGAGCTCGAGGACGGTGGCGTCGGAACGCTCGATCGAATGCACCTGCACTTCGTCGGGTGCGTCGACGAGGGACTTCGCGACAAACTCGACGAGCGTTTTCACGGCCGGCCTACTTGTTCTTCTTCAACAGCGATTTCACGGTCGGCGAGAGCTGGGCGCCCTTGCTGACCCAATAGTCGACGCGCGCGCGGTCGATCTTCACATCCGCCGGGTTCTTCTTCGGGTCATAGTGGCCGATCTGCTCGACCGTGGACGCGCTCGGCGTCCTGAGCGAGTCGGAAACCACGATCCGGTAGAACGGAGCGTGAGTGGCGCCGCCGCGGCGCAGACGAATCTTCAGCATGCGAACTCCTTGAAAAGGAAGGGAATACTAACTGACGGAGCGCCGAACAGCAACGTCATTGGAGGAATTCCGATTCTGTCATCCCGAGCGGGAGCGAGGGATCCGGGCGGTGGCCGGCAGGCGACCCCTTCCACCCAGATTCCTCGCTCCCGCTCGGAATGACATCACTGCAGGAATTCCGGCGGCAGACCCTTCATCATCTTGCCGAACCGGCGAGCGCCCGGACTTTATCCTGAGCCGCGAAGACGGCGAAGGATCTCCGGTGCATCTGCAGAGAACAAGGCATGTGCGCCGCAGGTGCACCAGAGATCCTTCGCGTCGCTCAGGATAAAGTTCTCAAGAAAGGAATTCCGGCGGCAGACCCTTCATCATCTTGCCGAACCGGCGAGCGCCGAAGCCCTTCGAGAAGCTCCGCATCATCTTCTTCATCTGCAGGTACTGCTTGAGGAGACGGTTGATCTCCTGCACGCTCGTGCCGGAGCCTTTGGCGATCCGCTTCTTCCGCTGGCCGTTGATGATCTGCGGGTACTCGCGCTCCTTCGCCGTCATCGAGTCGAGGATCGCCTGCATGCGCACGATCGCGTTCTCGTCGATGTCTTCCTCTTTCACTTTGCCGGCGACGCCGGGAAGCATGTTCACGATCTGCGACATGGGCCCCATCTTCTTGACCTGCTGCAGCTGGGAGCGCAGGTCCTCGAGCGTGAACTTGTCCTTGGCGACGCGATGCGCGAGCCGCTCCGCTTCCTTCCGGTCGATCTCGGTCTCGACCTTCTCGATGAGGGACAGCACATCGCCCATTCCGAGGATCCGCGAAGCCATGCGGTCGGGGTGGAAGACGTCGAGGTCGGCATACTTTTCGCCGACGCCGACGAGCTTGATGGGCCGGTTCACGACCGACTTGATCGACAGGGCCGCGCCGCCGCGCGCATCGCCGTCGAGTTTCGTGAGCACGATTCCGGTGACGCCGAGGCGGTCGTCGAATTCCTTCGCGGATTTGACCGCGTCCTGGCCGGTCATCGCGTCGGCGACGAAGAGGATCTCGCTGGGCCGGACGTCGTTCTTGATCGTCGTCAGCTCCTGCATCAGCTCTTCGTCGACGTGCAGACGGCCGGCGGTGTCGAGAATGACCGTGTCGTACAGGAGCGTCTTCGCTTCCTGCAACGAGTAGCGCGCGATCTGAACCGGATCGCGCAGGTCGCCGATCTCGTAGAACGGCACTTTCACGTTGTTCGCGACGATGCGCAGCTGCTCGATTGCGGCGGGACGATAGACGTCGCAGGGAACGAGCAGCGGCCTGCGCCCGCGGCTCTTCAGATGCAGCGCGAGCTTGCCCGAGGTCGTGGTCTTGCCGGAGCCCTGCAGTCCGACCATCATCACCGCGGCCGGGCTGCCGACGAGCGCGAGCCCGACCTCGTTGCCGCCGAGAAGGTTCTGCAGTTCGTCGCGGACGATTTTCGTGACTTGCTGCGCGGGCGAGAACGCCGTGAGGACTTCCTCGCCCACGGCCTTCTCGCGGACGCGGTTCGTGAACTCCTTGACGACCTTGAAGTGGACGTCGGCCTCGAGCAGCGCGACGCGAATCTCTTTCAGCGCGTTGTCGATGTGCCACTCGTTGAGGGCCGCTTCACCGCGCAGCGTCTTGAAGACGCGGTCCATCTTGTCCTGGAGGTTGTCGAACATGCGTTTAACCGTTTCTCCCTCGCCCCGCAACGCGGGGAGAGGGTGCGCGTAGCGCGGGTGAGGGGTCGTGCCACGAGCCTCAGCCCCTCATCCGCCTTAGGCACCTTCTCCCCGCGTCGCGGGGCGAAGGCGGACGAAGGCGCGATTGTCTTACAACTCGCTGACGCTCGTCGAAATTCACCGCTGGCCAGCGGACGTTTCGTCGACCATGGCCCAGCTCGCGCTGCGCATCCCCGACAACGTCCCCGGCGATTTCTTCGTCGACTCCAGTTGCATCGACTGCGACGCGTGCCGGCAGATTGCGCCGGGCGTTTTTCACGACGCCGGCAGCCAGTCGGCCGTTCATCATCAGCCGGAGAACGACGACGAGTTGCTCGCCGCGCAGAAGGCGCTGATCGCCTGTCCGACGGCGTCGATCGGATCGGCGACGAAGCACGACATGCGCCGCGCGCTCGACGCATATCCGGAGTTGATCGACGACGACGTCTACCGCTGCGGCTACACCTCGGAGTCATCGTTCGGCGCGTTCAGCTATCTGATCCGCCGCGACGGCGCAAACATCCTCATCGACTCGCCGCGATTCGCCGGGCCTCTCGTCAAACGAATCGACGCGATGGGTGGCGTTCGGCGAATGCTCCTCACGCATCAGGATGACGTTGCCGATCATGAGAAGTTCCACCAGCGCTTCGGCTGCGAGCGCGTCATTCACCGCGATGACGCTCGCACGCGCACCGCGTCGGTCGAGCTGAAGCCTTCCGGCAGCGCTCCTATCGAGCTCGAGCCCGGCCTGCTGATGATCCCGACGCCCGGCCACACGAAAGGCCACTCGGTCTTTCTCTATCGCGACAAGTTCCTCTTCACCGGCGATCACCTGGCGTGGGATGCCGACGACCAGATGCTCTACGCGTTCCGCGGCGCGTGCTGGTACTCGTGGACCGAACAGATCAGCTCGATGGAGCGCCTGCTCGACTATCGCTTCGAGTGGGTACTGCCCGGCCACGGCCGTCCGATCCGTCTGCCTGCCGATCAGATGCACGAGTCGCTCGCTCGCTGCGTTGCGTGGATGAAGAATCGGTAGGAACACCACTTGCTCCCGATGTCACGCGTGATGCGTTCCATCGATCTCTTCAAGCAGACCTGGAAAGAATTCGGCGACGACAAAGCCCAGCGCCTCGGCGCCGCACTCGCGTACTACACCGTCTTTTCCATCGCACCACTGCTGCTGATCGCCGTCGCGATCGCAGGCTTCGTCTTCGGCAAAGACGCCGCGCAGCACCAGATCCAGCAGCAGCTCGGCGGAGTGCTCGGCCAGAGCACCGCTGCAGCGGTCGAGAAAATGCTGCAGGCGGCAGCGAAACCGAAAAGCGGCATGGTGGCCACCATCATCGGCGTGATCACGCTGCTGTTCGGCGCGGCCGGTGTCTTTGGGCAACTGCAGGACGCGCTCGACACCATCTGGAACGTCGAGAAACCGAAGACCGCCGGCTTCATGGGATTGATCAAGGATCGTTTCCTTTCGATGGCGATGGTGTTCGGCATCGGATTCCTTTTGCTCGTCTCGCTCGTCATCGATGCCGCGATCTCGGGCATGGGTCACTACCTCGGCTCGCGGATTCCGGGTGGCGTGGCGGCGCTGCAGATCGTGCAGCTCGTGATCTCGTTTGGCCTGGTGACGGTGCTCTTCGCCCTGACGTTCCGCTATCTGCCGCACGCGCGTGTGGCGTGGCGCGACGTCTGGTTCGGCGCGGCGTTCACGTCGTTTCTCTTCGTGCTCGGCAAATTTGCGCTCGGGCTGTACATCGGAAAGGCTGCAGTCGGATCGGCGTATGGCGCAGCCGGCTCGCTCGTCGTGATCCTCATCTGGGTCTATTGGTCGGCGCAGATCCTCTTCTTCGGCGCGGAGTTCACGCAGGTCTACGCACGGCAGAAGGGCTCGAAGGCCGGCGACACGTCGAAGGCGAAGGCGCGCGCGACATCGCAACGCGTTCAAGACCGGCCGAAGGTGCAGCCGATCGGCGTTCCGGCTGCGGCGAAGAGCGGCAGAAGCGGCAAGGGGAAGCTCGCCGTCGGCGGGGTGATCGGCCTGATTCTGGGCACGTTTGTGGGAGCAATCACGGCGACGATTCTTGCGGTGAAGTCGGTCAAGAAGCTCGTGACCGCGCCGTTCAAGTAATGTGGAGTGCCGTACTCCAGATGCTTCAACACTTCATCGATTACGTCCGCTCGGCCGGATCGCTCGGCTACGTTCTCTACATCCTCGGCTACATCGTCTGCTGTATCTCGTTGATCCCGGCCCTCGCGCTGACGCTTGCTGCCGGTGCCATCTTCGGCTTCGTCACGGGCAGCATCATCGTCGTCATCGGCGCGACGCTCGGCGCGACGGCCGCGTTCCTCCTCGGCCGCACGATTTTCCGCCGATTTGTCGAGCGGCGCATCGCGTCGAATCCGAAGATGGCGGCGGTCGATCGCGCCATCGCGAACGAAGGGACGCGGATCATGCTGCTGATGCGCCTGTCGGGCTTCCCGCCGTTCACGTGGATCAACTACGCGCTCGGCCTGACCGGCGTGAAGCTCGTTCCGTTCATGCTGACGACGCTGTTCGGGATCATCCCGGGCACGCTCGCCTTCACCTACGCCGGCGCAGCGGGCGCGGCCGCGCTGACAGGGCGCGGCAATCGCATCACATGGATCGTGACCGCTGTCGGCGCCGTGCTCGTGATCGTCTACATCGCGCGAATCGCCGCGAACGCGATCCGCAAGGCAGGTGTCGAACGGTAGAGAACGATATGCTAACCGTCCCACGGAGGTGGCCATGCCAAATCGGCTCCTAGAGCTCGCGAAAACCGGACAGAGCGTCTGGTTCGATCAGATGGAGCGCAAGCTCATCACGTCCGGCAAGCTGCAGAAGATGATCAGCGAGGACGGCCTTTGCGGTCTGACCTCGAACCCGACGATTTTCGAGAAGGCCATCGCCGGGAGCGAAGACTACGACGCGCAGCTGCGCCGGCTCGCCGGAGAGAACAAATCGAAAGACGAGATCTACGACGAGCTCGTTTTCGAGGACATCGGCGACGCTGCGGACACATTTCTTCCCGTCTGGAAACGCCTGAAAGGCGACGACGGGTTCGCCAGCATCGAAGTCTCGCCGCTGCTCGCGCGCGACACGAAAGGGACCATCGCCGAGGCGAAGCGGCTGTTCGAGCACCTCAACCGGCCGAATGTGATGGTCAAGATCCCTGCGACGCAGGAGGGCATTCCGGCGATCGAGGAGTCGATCGCGAACGGCATCAACATCAACATCACGTTGATCTTCTCGAACGACGTCTACGAGCAGGTGATGGAAGCGTACCTCCGCGGCCTGGAGCGCCGCGTCGAGAAAAAGCTGCCGGTCGGAGACATCGCGTCCGTGGCCAGCTTCTTCGTCAGCCGCATCGACACGCAGGCCGACAAGCAGATCGAAGCGCGCATCCCGCAGTCGAAAGACGAGAACGAAAAGCGCGAGCTGCAATCGCTCCTCGGCAAAGTTGCGATCTCGAACGCGAAAGAGGCCTATCAGCTCTTCAAGAAAGTCTTCACCAGCCCGCGATTCGAGAAGCTCCGCGCGCAGGGCGCGCGCGTGCAGCGGCCGCTGTGGGCGTCGACGGGAACGAAGAATCCGAAGTACAGCGATGTGCTCTACGTCGAATCGCTGATCGGACCCGACACGGTCAACACGCTTCCGCCGGCGACGTTCGACGCGTTCAAGGACCACGGCCGCGTGATCATGACGCTCGAGCAGAACCTCGACGAAGCGCGCGAAGTGCTGCGCAAGTTCGCGCAGTACGGATTCAGTCTCCAGCAGATCACGACCCAGCTCACCGCCGATGGCGTGAAGTCCTTCGACGAGTCGTTCTACTCGCTCGCGCGGACGATCGAAGCGCGCCGCGACGCCGCGATCCGCGGACTCGGCGATCGCGTGTCGTTCCACCTGGGCGACGCGCAGGCGACCGTCGACGCCGCCGTGCAGCGCGCCGACAAGGACAAATTCGTCGATCGCATCTGGAAGAAAGACGCGGCGCTCTGGAAGAACGACGACGCGCACAAGAAGATCATCGAGAACGCTCTCGGCTGGCTGACCGTGCCGGAGGAGATGAAGAAGAACATCGCCGAGATCCGCGATTTCGCGGAGAGCGTCCGCCGCGACTTCTCGCACGTCGTCGTCCTGGGCATGGGCGGCTCGAGCCTCTGCTCGGAAGTCACACGTCGCGTGTTCGGGAAGCGCGAAGGTTATCCGGCGCTGGAGATTCTCGACTCGACCGTCCCCGATGCCGTGCGCGATCTCGAGTCGCGCATCGACGTCGGCCGCTCGCTGTTCATCGTTGCGTCGAAGTCCGGCACGACGACCGAGCCGGTGATGTTCCACCGCTACTTCTACGATCGTGTGAAGCAGATCAAGGGCGATCGCGCCGGCGAGAACTTCGTCGCGATCACCGATCCGAACACACAGCTCGTCAAAGACGCGGAGCGCGACCGCTTCCGCAAGGTCTTCCTCAATCCCGCCGACATCGGCGGCCGCTACTCGGCGTTGTCGAAGTTCGGTCTCGTCCCAGCGGCGGTTTCCGGCGTCGATATCGCGACGCTGCTCGATCGCGCCGTTCACGCGATGCACATCTCGCAGACGACTGCCGTGAAGAAGAATCCGGCGGCGCTGCTCGGCGTGACGATCGGCGCACTCGCGAACGCCGGCCGCGAGAAGCTCACGCTCATCACGCCCGCGCCGCTCGACACGCTCGGGCTCTGGGTCGAGCAACTGATCGCAGAGAGCACGGGCAAGGAAGGGAAGGGCATTCTGCCGGTTGCGGGCGAGCCGCCGATCGACGCGAAGTCGTACGGCAAGGACCGCGTGTTCGTGGCCGTGCGTCTGCGCAAATCCGACGAGACCAGGCGTCTGCGCGAGCTCACCGCGGCGGGGCACCCCGTCATCGACATCGTCCTCGAGGAGCCGCTGGACCTCGGCGAAACGTTCTTCGTGTGGGAGTTCGCAACCGCCGTGGCCGGCGCGATCCTCGGCATCGACGCGTTCGATCAGCCGAACGTACAGGAGTCGAAGGACAACACGAAGAAGCTGCTCGAAGAATGGAAGTCGACCGGCAAGATGACGTTCAACGCGAAGCAGGTGAGCGTCGACGACGCGAACGGAATCGCCGCGCTGCTCGCCAAGGTGAAGCCGGGCGATTACGTCGCACTCACCGAGTACTTCGCCGAGTCGCGCAGCCGGAACGAGAAGATCGCCGCGATCCGCGAGACGATCGCGCGCGAGCTGCACGTCGCCACGACCACCGGCTACGGTCCGCGCTTCCTCCACTCGACGGGGCAACTGCACAAGGGCGGCGGCGACAACGGTGTGTTCCTGCAGCTCACGGGCGGCCGCGGCGAGGACCTGCCGATCGCCGGCGAAAAATTCGGCTTCGGCGTGCTCGTGCGCGCGCAGGCGATCGGCGATTTCCTCTCGCTGATGTCGCGTAACCGGCGCGCCATCAGCGTCGACCTCGGCGCCGACATCGATCGCGGTCTCGATCGTCTCGCCGAAGTCGTCAAGGCCGCGACGGCCAAGGTGAAAGCGTAGCGATGGCGCTCGCGCAGTTCGGGATGATCGGCCTCGCTGTCATGGGGCGGAATCTCGCCCTGAACATCGAGGACCACGGCTTCAGCGTTGCGGTGTGGAACCTGGAGACCGATCAGGTGGACAAGTTCGTCGGCGAGAACCGCGGCCGCAAGTTCACCGGCACGAAAACGTTCCAGGATCTCGTCAAGTCGCTGGAGCGCCCGCGCCGGATCATGATGATGATCAAAGCCGGCGCGCCGGTCGATCAGACGATCGAGCGCATCACGCCGCTGCTCGAAGACGGCGACATCCTGATCGACGGCGGCAACTCGTGGTTCAAGGACACGCAGGAGCGCACGCGCCGGCTCGAGCCGAAAGGGCTGCACTTCGTCGGGTCTGGAGTTTCCGGCGGCGAAGAGGGCGCGCGCTACGGCCCATCGCTCATGCCCGGTGGATCGGATCACTCGTGGCGAGCGATTCAGCCGGTCTTCGAAGCGATCGCGGCGAAGAGCGACTCCGGCCCATGCGTGACGCACGTCGGTCCCGACGGCGCCGGGCACTACGTGAAGATGGTGCACAACGGGATCGAGTACGGCGACATGCAGCTCATCGCCGAAGCGTACGACCTGCTGCACCGCGGCCTTGGCATGAACGACGACGAGCTCGCGAACGTCTTCGACGAGTGGAACCGCGGCCCGCTCGAATCGTTCCTGATCGAGATCACCGCGAAGATTTTTCGCGTCAAGGATCCGGAGACCGGCGCGCCGCTCGTTGACAAGGTCCTGGACAAAGCCGG
>DASWBH010000228.1:0-7809 GCA_036390755.1 Thermoanaerobaculia bacterium | reverse complement strand
CAGGCCGGCGATGTGGGCGATGTCGGCCATCATCAGCGCGCCGGCGCGATCGCAGATCTCGCGGATGCGCTTGAAGTCGATCACGCGCGAGTACGCCGACGCGCCGCAGATGATCATGCGCGGCTTGTGCTCGTCGGCCAGTTTCTGCATCTCATCGTAGTCGATGCGTTCGTCTTCCTTGCGCACGTGGTACGCGACGACTTTGAAGTCACGGCCGCTGTACGACAGCGGATGACCGTGCGTGAGATGACCGCCGTGCGACAGGTCCATGCCCATGATCGTGTCGCCGGGCTTCAGCATCGCGAAGTAGACGGCCATGTTGGCCTGCGAGCCCGAGTGCGGCTGGACGTTCGCGTGCTCCGCGCCGAAGAGCTGTTTGGCGCGCTCGATGGCGATGTTCTCGACGATGTCGGTCGGTCCGCAGCCGCCGTAGTAGCGCTTGCCCGGATAGCCTTCCGCGTACTTGTTCGTGAAGACCGAGCCCATGGCCGTGAGGACGGCGCGGGACACATGGTTCTCGGAGGCGATCAGCTCGAGCGTGTCGTTCTGGCGCGCCGTCTCCATGCGGATCGCGTCGGCGATCTGCGGATCGACTTCCGCGAGCGGACGGTGAAGAAACTCGTGTCCGGTCGCCGCGCGCTGCTCTTCCTTGATCGTCGACATGGATGCGTTCTCCGGGCCGCGATGTTAACCGATAATCGCAGGCAGGTAACGGCTAGCGGGTAACAGGTAACCGGTCACCGCCGGCACCGTTCCCTGTTCGCTGTTACCTGTTACCGATGAGGCAATCCGCGAAGCTGGTCATCGCTGCAGCAGTCGCATTGGCCGCGCTGCTGTCCACGTACGGCTTCTTTTTCTTCCGCGACAACCTCATCACGCACTATCCGATGAAGGTGATCTCCGCCCATTCGTTCCGCAGCGGCGAGATTCCATGGTGGAACTTCAACGACATCGGCGGACAGCCTCTCGCCGGCAACCCGAACGCGCTGACGTTTTATCCCGACAACGTCCTTTATCTCATCCTGCCGGCGCACGTCGCGTTCAACCTCCATTTCCTTCTGCATCTCGCTGGCGGCTTTCTGGCCATGCGCGCGCTCTGTGGGGCGCGTGGGATCGATCGCCGGTCCTCCCTGTTCGGCGCAACCGTCTGGCTGCTCAGCGGAATCGCCATCTCGACGACGTGTCTCTACAATCTCGTCACGGCGGTCGCGCTCGTGCCGCTCGCGCTGTACGCCGTAGAACGCTCTTCGACGCGGATCCTCGGCCTGGCGTTCGGGCTGATGCTGCTGGCGGCCGAACCGGTGACGTTGATCGGCGCCACGGTCGCGGTGGCCATCGTCGGCTTCCGCCGCGTCCCGTTGAGCAAGCTCGCATGGGCAGCGCTCATCGCGCTGGCGATCGGCGCGCCGCAGATCATCGCGTATTCGGAGATTGCCGGCGAGGTCGAGCGCGTCGTGCCGCTGAAGACCGGGACGGTCCTGATCACATCGCTGTCGCCGAAGCGGATTCTGGAGATCTTCGTCTGGCCGCTCAGCGGATTCCTGAACGATCCTGACGGCAACAAGCAACGTCTCTTCTCCACGATTTTTCTCGGCGTCATCGCAGTTCCAGCACTCTGGTCGCGCTCGCGCTACACGGCCGTGGTTGCGGCGATGCTGTTTCTGGCTGTGGGCTCGTACAACCCGATCATTCCTCCGATCCTTGAACGCTTTCCGCTGACGCGCGTGATGCGTTATCCGGAGAAGTTTGCGATTCCGCTCGAGACCGCGCTCGTCGTGCTCATCGCGGAGTACTTCGGCCGCACCCGATGGAAGCGCGAGTGGACCGTCATCACATTTCTGCCGCTCCTCTGGTGCGCGGTTCGCGGGATTCCGATCGACTGGTTCGCCTATTACCGCGTTGCTCCGCGTCCTGCCGTACGCGTGCGCGCGCACGGCTTCGCCCCGCCGGACTCGATGAACGCGCGCACGGCATACCGGATTCGCGCTCGCGATCTGGACTGGATGTTCGGCGCGGTGGCCGGTCTGCGGTACGGCGTCGGCCGCTCGCCCGATCTGATGCATTCGGTGTTGAGCCGCACGGTCGCGGAGCGATACGACTCGGCGCGTCCCGAGCTTCAGCAGCGCTATCTGCGGATCGCCGGCTGCAACGTGCCCGGCCATCTGCCGGAGGCGATGGTCGTTCCTGCCGCGATCGGCGCGCGGGGAATGATCGATGCGGTGAACATTCTCGAGGCGCCGCAGTTCGACGAACATCGCTGGGCCGTCGCGCCGATCTCACTGCACGGATTCGTCTCGGCGCCAGGCCGCCTGAACGGCTATCGCGAGGACGGCCAGACGATCCGCATTGCTCTCGATGCGCCCGGGCCGCTGCTCCTGTTCGTGAATCAGACCTTCTTCGAAAGCTGGATCGCACGTGCGGACGACCGCGAGCTCACCACCGTTCCCCTCGACGTCGATCGCCTCGGCGTCATCGTTCCGGCGGGGACGCGCACTGTCACGTTGACGTTCGGACGTCATCGCGGCACGGTCGAGGCGACGTGGGCGGCGTCAGCCTTTCTGATGATCGTGTTGCTGCTCCCGAAGCGAGTCCAGAAAGCCGATCGCCGCACCGGCGAGGTAGAGCGAGCCGGCGATGAGGATGGTCCGCTCGTCTGATCGCAGCGCTGCCTCGATCGCTTCTTCCGGCTTTGCGATCGTCGTGGCGCGAACGCCGAGGTCGCGCGCGATCCTGGTGAGGTTCGTTGCCGGTTCGCTGCGCGGAGGATACGGGTCGGTGGCGATGACGCGGTCGAACATCGGGAACAGCAGCGACGTCACCCCGGCGACGTCCTTGTCGCTCATGATTCCGAAGACCAGAAGGCGCGGCCGCGCGAGACTGCGGTCGACGAACGGTGCGATCGCCTGCGCGGCATGAAGGTTGTGGCAGCCGTCGACCCATACGTCTTTTCCGCGAACGCGCACCAGCTCGAGCCGCCCGCGCCAGTTCGTGTTCGCGATGCCGCGCGCAATCGACTCCGGCGTGATTCGCGGCAACCGGTCGCGCAACTCTTCTGCGGCGCGAACCGCCAGCGACACGTTCAGGCGCTGAAAGTCGCCCGGCAGCGGAACGTCACGAGCTTCGTCGCCGCGGATGACGTGAAATGGATCTCCGAAACGCTGCGCGCGCCGTTCGAGAACGGAGAGCACGGCCGGATCGTGATTCGACGTGAGGACGATCGCGCCGCGATGAATGACGCCCGCTTTCTCCGACGCGATCTTCCGGATCGTGTTGCCGAGGAATTCGGTGTGATCGAGGCCGATGGGAGTGATGAGCGCGGCGATCGGCCGGACCACGTTCGTCGCGTCCAGCCGTCCGCCCATCCCGACTTCGAGCACGGCCAGCTCGCATCGCGCGCGCTCGAACGCGATGAAGGCGATGACGGTCAGCGCCTCGAAATACGTCGGGGAGATGCCGATGTGGTCGGCGGCGCGATGCAGAGTCTCGATCGACTCGATGAACAGATCCTGATCGATCGGCTGGCCGGCGATCATCCAGCGCTCGCGGATGTCGACGAGATGCGGCGACGTGTACATACCGGTGCGATAGCCCGAGGCGAGCAGGATCGAATTGAGCGTCGCCGAGGTCGAGCCTTTGCCGTTGGTACCGGCGATGATGATCGACGAATAGGCGCGGTGCGGATTGTCGAGCGTGCGCAACAGCGCGCGGATGCGTCCGAGGCCGGGCCGGATGCCCGACCCCTGCAGAGAGTCGAGCCAGTCGAGCGCGGCGCTACTGGCCACGGAAGAGCTTGAGGAATCGCGCCACCGTCGGCTTCATCTCCGAGCGCGGTGTGATGAGGTCGACCATGCCGTGCTCGACGAGGAACTCGGCGCGCTGGAATCCTTCGGGGAGCGTCTGACGGATCGTCTGCTCGATGACGCGCGGACCGGCGAAGCCGATCAGTGCCTTCGGCTCGGCAATGTTCAGATCGCCGAGCATCGCGTACGACGCTGTGACGCCGCCGGTCGTCGGATCCGTCAGCACGGAAATGTAGGGCAGCCGCGCTTCGGCAATCCGCGCGAGCGCTGCGGAGATCTTGGCCATCTGCATCAGCGAGAGGATGCCTTCCTGCATGCGCGCTCCGCCCGAGCAGGAGACGATGATCAGCGGCTCCTTTTTCTCGAGCGCACGCTCGGCGGCGATCGTGATCTTCTCGCCGACCACCGACCCCATCGAGCCGCCCATGAAGTTGTACTCCATCGCGCAGATCACCACGTTCATCCCGTCGAGCTTTCCCTCGGCGCAGAGGACGGCGTCACCTTTGCCGACGCGCTGCTCGTAGACGCGCAGACGGTCGCGGTAGCGCTTCGTGTCGCGGAACTCCAGCGGGTCGCCGGAGCGGATGTCGGTAGCGAACTCCTTGTACTTGTTGTCGTCGAACAGGAGCTCGAAGCGCTCACGCGCGGTGAGGCGGAAGTGGTAGCCGCACTTCGGACAGACGTTGTGGTTCGCCTCGACTTCCTTCTTGTAAACGATCTCTTTGCAATCGTCGCACTTGACCCAGAGGCCCTCCGGGATCGCCGTCTGTTTCTCGACCGCTTCCTTCGGCTTTTTCTCCTTGCGGAACCACGCCACGGCTGGCGACTCTACTCACTCGCCGCAGCCGTGGCAACCAGCAGCGCGGCGAGCGGCGTGAGCAGAACGCGCTCGGCGGATGCGCGGATCCACCAGGCTGCGTTCGGCTCGTGCAGGTAGAAGAAAATCGTGTACGCGATCGATGCAGCCGCGACCAGTAGCGGAAGCGCGGCGCGGCGCCAATTGCGCGCGAACGCGATCGGCGCGAGCGCGGCGATCCACGGCAGACCCATCGCGCCGTAGCGCGCTTCCACCGCGGTGACCGCCAGAACGAGCCCGAGGTTCTCGAAGTGGAGGGGGGTGCGGCCGCGCGCATAGGTGTCGACGAGACCGTGCGCTCGCGCGAAGAGAATCCATGATCCGAGCAGGATCGCCGCCGGTAGTCCGAGGATCGCGGTCCTGCGCCAGTCCCGGCGCACGAGCGTGTAGGCGATGACGACGACGATCGCGAACGCCGCACCTTCGACTTTCGTGAACGCGGCGCCGGCGAGCGCGATCGCGGCGATGGGTGTGGCGTCGGCGAACGTGATCGCCGACAGCGCCACGATTGCGAACATCACGAGCTGCGGATCGGCGCCGCCCGCGGCCTGGCTCTTTGCGAAGCCGAAGGCGAGAAGGGCGGCGAGGAGCGTCGCGAACGTGTTCGCCTTCGCGCTGCCGATCGGGCGCGCAGCATATCCGCGGAACGCGAGAACGGCTGTTACCAGGTACAGCGGCGTGAGGAACGTCGCGCCCCAGTACGAAAAGCGATGCGCCGCAATCGAGCTCCACACGTAGACCAGCGGCTGCAGCGGCGGATAGTCGGGATGCATGAGGAAGTAGTGCGGGAACGCGAGGAAGTCTGCGTCGATCTTCTGCGCGAAGAAGAAGCGCTGCGCCTTCGGCCCCCAGAAGTAGAGGAGGTCGCCGGAGGTCTCGCGCGCCGTGGCGGCGGCGTAGATGGCGAGGGCGAGGATCGGTGCGATCTGGAGGGCGAAGTTGAGTTGCTGGTTGCTGGTTGCTGGGGCCTCGTGGCGTTGTCCTCGCATCAGCGACCAGCAACCAGCAAAGAGCAACAACGGGATAACCAGCGCGACTCTCGTCCACGGAATGCCCACCAGCGACTCCGCCCACATGACCGTCCCGCCGATCGCGATTCCGGTCGCGAATCGCACCGCGAGACGCGACGACACGTCGAGCTCGCGGTCGGCGATGCCGAACAGGACGAACAGGAGCGAGGCGGCGACCCAGACGGCGTGACTCAACGTCGTTTGTAGAGCCAGCCTTGCGGGAACTGCGCGACTGCCGCATACGACGGGTGATCGAGCGGCGCTCCGACTGCGATGACGTACTGGGTGACCTGTTGTCCGCGCAGATTCGCGCCAGCGGTCCACGGAGGCAGCACCGACTGATGCGGCAGAAGTCCGACCGCGGTCAGGTATACGCCGTCGTCGTTCCACGCCTGACCCTTGCGCGGACGGAAGCACGTGACCTCCGCGCCTCGGGGAAGCAGCGGCTCGACCTGGGGGATGAGGAGCAGCGCCTCGCGCGTCTCGTGCTCGCGCACGCCGGCATGATCCATCACCGTCAGCGGACGCGCGAAGTACGGACCGCGGCGCTCGCGTAAGACGAAGATCAACGCGACGCAGAGGAGCAGAGCGCCGCACAGAGCGACCGCCCGCTGCATCGCCTCACGGCTCATATCTCGCGGAAGATGTACGGCCGCAGAACATCGATGCGCTCCTCGAGCTTGTCTTCATCGAGGTAGCGGAGCGTCGCCGCCACCGATGAGAGCAGCGAGTTGCCGTCCTGCGGCGTGTAGCAGAAGCCGACGACCGTGCGCGGATTCGGCATCGCCAGCGTCGAGAGCGGAATGACCGTCTGCGAAAAAATGCGGCCGAAAAAACCGTGGTCGCGTCCGAAGGAGAAGATCTGGTTGACGGACCGCCGGCCCGTCACGGCCACGCGCGGATTGCTGCGCAGCGCGGTGCGCACCTCTTCGAGCGTCAAGTCGAAGCGCAGCTTGATGTCGAACCAGAGCGTGTGCATGTACTGCGTGTTGATCTTGATCGCGGAGGAGAAGAGGTTCAGCTTCTCGCCGAGCGTCTGGAAGAGGCGGTACGCGTCGCGCGCGTGATGCGTGCCGAACTCGAGGTCGTCATGCTTGCCGGCTTGCGGCGCCGCGACGAAGTCCTTCGTGTCGGAGACGTCGTTCGCGCGGCGCATGCAGACGAACTGCCCCGACTCGAGCTGCAGCTTGGTTCCTTTCGCGCAGCCGAGGGTCTTCAGAAGGACCGAGATGTTGTGCGTGTTGCAGGAGACGACCTGCACGTACTTCTCGTCGGGCGTGAAGACTTCGTCGTTGATGCCGCGGGCGTACGGCTTGCCGAACCCGAACTCCGATCCTTGCGCCAGGAATCCGCGCGGACTTTTGCAGCGGTCGTAGTACTTCGCTTTGTTCTCGTTGCCGGCGGGCGTGCAGTCGACCACCACCGTCGCGCGCTCGATCGCCTCTTCCGTCGTGTACGAGACGCGGTGGCCGAGGGCCGCGAAGTCGTCGCGGGAGTCTTCGTCGGTGGCGAGGCGCGCGCCGTGGTTGATCAGCTGATTGACCTTGGCCCGGTCTTCGGAGTTCGGCGTGCGTTTGTGGAACGTCACCTCGTGGATGCCCCAGGCATCCTTGAACTCGTTGAACAGACCGATCAGCGGCTCGCCGATCGTCCCCGTACCGACGACGTGAACGATGTTCTTGCTGCTCAAGAGAGGTCCTCCCGGACGGCCCGGCGCGGATTGTAACCTGTATCATCGCGCCGCTTTGGCCACCAGGAACGCGCAGGGCGAAAAGCTCATCGCCTCGAACAAAAAGGCGTTTCACGACTACCACGTGCTGGAGAAGCTCGAGGCCGGAATCGAGCTCACCGGCACCGAGGTGAAGTCGCTGCGCGACGGTGCCGCAAACCTGAAGGACAGCTACGTCAACGTGAAGAACGGCGAGGCGTTTCTCTTCGGCGCGCACATCTCGCCGTACACGCACGGCAATCGCGAGAACCACGATCCCGAACGGACGCGCAAGCTGCTGCTGCACCGCCGCGAGATCGAGAAGCTGCACACGCAGCTCATGGAGAAGGGGCTCACGATCGTGCCGCTGCGCCTCTACTTCAAAGGCGGCCGCGTGAAAGCGGAGATCGGCGTCGTCCGCGGAAAGAAGCTGTA
>DASWBH010000227.1:0-4440 GCA_036390755.1 Thermoanaerobaculia bacterium | reverse complement strand
GGGCGACGATGCCCGCCGCCCACACTTCGGACTCGAGCGAGTCGCGGCCGGCGTCGCGCATTCGCGGGTCGTTCGTGAACGAGCCCGCCGCGATCAGCAGCGCGGAGATCCCGATGGCGCGCTCGGCGCCGAAGGGAGTGACGATGCGCGCGAAGTTGTTCGTTGCGGCGCTGCGGTTTCGCTGCACGGCGTCGTCCAGCGGACGATCGGCCGCGTAGACGGCGAGGACCGCCGCGGTTCCTTCGCCGAAGCGCATCCATTGCCCGCGATCCCAGTGAAGCGGCGCGAGCGTGAGGACCCGCGCGTCGTGCGCATACTGCTTCAGCTCGCGCGTGAACGGGCCGGCGGCGAATGATTGAATGGGGAACAGGAATGCGACAACGAGCGTAATGCGCTTCATGTGTTTACTCGTCATAGACGCTAGGAGCCGCAACATGAATGCTCCGTGAACGCGCGTGTGCTCTTTCATGCGATATTCATCACCGGTCGCGTAGAAACGCGGGTCCTTCATGCATGTGACAAAACGATGGCTTTTTGGCGCAGCGATCGTTCTCGCCGCGATGCCGTTGCGTGCTGACGGTGCGACGTCGCAATCACTGCCGATCTTCCACGTCGGCGGGTTCGGCGACATCGAGGCGCACACGCACAGCAGCTCCCGGCGCGAGGACCTCAACGCCGCCGAGCTCGACGTGTTTGCGACGCTGCAGCTTTCGAACTCCTGGTCCGCGCTTGCCGATGCCGTCGCGCTGAAGAGCTGGAACACGCGCGCCGACGAGAAATCGGTGGAGATCGAGCTCGAGCGGCTCTACGTCGAGTACAGCACCTCCGACGCGTTCCGGCTCGAGCTCGGCGAAACCGAGACCGGCATCGTGCGCTGGAGCGCGCGCGAACATCGCAGCCGTTTTCTGCAGACGCCCGTGGACGTGCCGGCCATCGCGCGGCGTCCGGCCGAAGACGGCGCCTGGCCGCTGCGCTTCATCGGCGCGCGCGGCTCCGGCCGGATGAGCGGCCCGCTCGGACTCACCTGGGCGGCGGGGGCGGGCGTGGGTCCGGGACCGGTGCGTGAAGCGGTTCCGGTGTTCGGCGGTGGCCGCTCGCCGGCCGCGCTGCTGTTGCTGTCGTCGTCGCCTGAATCGATTCCTGGATTCGACACCGGTGCAGCCGTCTACGCGCAGGAGGTCCACTCGCGCCCCGATCGCATCCGCGAGCGCGACGTCACGCTGTGGGTGAACTACGTCAGCCACGGAGACGAGATGCGCATCGAGTGGGCGCGGATGAATCACTCGCTGACGTCGAATCCGGCAATGTTCGTGACGACCGGCTACTACGCGCTCTTGTCGAAGCGTCTCTCCGGCCGCGCCGAGCATGCGCGGCCGTACGTCCTGCTCGACCGGCTGCGCGTCGCGCGAGGCGAGTCGTATCTCGGCGAGGCCGCTGACGAGAACGCGTGGGCGGCGGGCCTTCGCTACGACGTAACCCAGCGCTTCAACGTCAAGACCGAGCTCCGGTCGCAGCGTTCCGTCGCCGGCCATCGCGAATCGGTCCTCGGCCTGGAGCTGGGCACGTCGTTCTGACGATGAGGAACGCGATCGCGTCGCTCGTCCTGATCCTTACGGCGGCGTCGCCGGCTCCCGAGGCCCGCGTGCGCCTCTTCGTCATCGTGTCGCCGTCGCAGACGGTCACCGATCTTTCGCTCGCCGATCTCCGCCGGATCTACGCAGGCGACATGACGCGCTGGCCGGACGGCCATCGCATCGTGCCGGTCATGCCGCCGGCGCGCTCACGCGAGACGGCGCTCTTCCTCGAGCACGTGCTGCGCACAACGATGATCGACTACGCGCAGAACTGGATCAGCGTCGTGTTTCGCGGCCGCGCGCCCGCGCCGCCTCGCGTGCTCGCCACTGCCGATGCGATCCGCTTCGTGACGACGCACGCCGACGCGATCGCGCTCATCCCCGATCCGCTCGATCCGCCGCCTGGCGTGCGGGTGATCTCCGTGGATCACCGCGCTGCGGATGCGCCCGGTTACCCCCTCACCTGGTGAGCGCGAATTTTCATCTCACGTTCATCGCCGATGGCCTGTCATCTGCTTTTACTTCGGGTCATGAAAGCTCTCATCGCAGTTACCGCTCTCATATCCGCAATGGCCGTCGCGCCGGCTTACGCATCCGACAGTCAGGCATCGCTGCAGAAGGAAGCAAAAATCTCCATGGCGAAAGCGCGCGAGATCGCCCTGAAGAAGGTGCCCGGCGGTAAGATCGAAAGTGGTGAGCTCGAGCGCGAGCACGGCAAGCTGATCTACTCGTTCGATATCCGGAATCCCAGGGGCCACATCACGGAAGTGAACGTCAACGCGATCAACGGCAAGATCGTCGCCGTGCAGCAGGAGAACGCCGCGAAGGAAGCGGCCGAGAAGAAGCAGGAGGCAAAGGAGAAGGCCGGCGCCCCGGTGACGAAGCATTGACCGGGAGCGACGGCATCGCCACAGCGCGATGAGTCGATTCCCGGTTTCGTGTGCGGCGTTCGCGCTGCTGGCGGGCGCCGCGCTCGCGCAGCAGCCGGCGCCTGCAGTCTCGCCCATGTCGCTGTCGGCGGCCCAGTCCACCGCACTGCAACAAGTCTCCGCGTTCCAGCAGGCGCAAATCGACGAAGCGATCGCAACTGAGGATGTCCGTCAGGCTGAGGCGGCGCTGCTGCCGCGGGCCAGGAGCGCATCGACGATCGCCTACAACTCGCCTGCGCATCTGCCGGTGGTGACGAGCGGCGACCAGAGCTTCATCGCCCAGAACGCCATCCACGAATACCAGGAGCTCCTCGGCGTCACGGGTGAGGTGAACTTCGGCCTCGTTGCCGGCGTGCGCCGCGCCCGCGCGCTGCTGCGCGTCGCCCGTCTCGGCACCGAGATCGCGCGGCGCACCTTCATCCGCGGTGTCAACGAAACATACTTCGGCGCGGCGCTGGCCACAGCGAAACGGCGGGCGGCCGAGCAGAGTCTCGCTGCTGCCGAAGAGTTCGAGCGCGTCACCGAACTGAATTACCGCGCCGGCGAAGTGCCGGAGATCGACGTCATTCGCGCGCGCCTGCAAAGCGCCGCGCGCCGCGACGATCTCGTCCAGGCCCGCCAGGCCGAAGCCGTCGCCAACGCCACGCTCAGCACACTCCTCGGCACCGGAATTACGACGACGCCGGACATCGAGCCGCTTCCGCAATCGATCAATCCGACCGATATCGCGTCGATCACGACCGAAGGCGTGGCGCGCCGGCCGGAGCTCGCGCAGCTCGAGGCGCAGGTACAGGCCGCGCGCGCGGACATCGGCGTCGCGCGTGCCGATCGCCTGCCGCGCATCACGTACTCGGTCGACGAGGGATTCGACGCGCCGTCGCTCACGCCCGAGGTGCTGCGGCAGCATCGCGGCGTTCTGGCGGTCGCGAACATCGATATCCCGATCTTCGACTGGGGTGCGCTGCGCAGCCGGCAGCGTCAGGCCGAGCTGCGCGCGCAAGGCGCGGAGCTGCAGCGGCAGATCACGACGCGCGACCTGTACCTGCAATTCGCGTCGGCGCGGCAGGAGGCGGTGACCGCGGCCGAGCGCGTGACGAACGCGGAGCACGGCGTGGCCGACGGCGAGCGGAACCTGGCCATCTCGATCTCGCGCTATCGCGCAGGCGAGGGGCCGATCACCGAAGTGACCGACGCGCAGACGACGCTCGCGACGATGCGCCAGACGCTGCAGCAGGCGCTGTTCGATTACCAGATCGCGCGTGCGCGCCTGCTGGAGAGCGTGGGCCGTTGAAGCGCGCCGGTCCATCCGAGCCGCGAAGACGGCGAGGAATCCGGGCGGTGGAATCGCGCCGCCGGCCGGATTCCTCGTGCTCTACGGCGCTCGGAATGACGCTTGCGATCGCGCTCGCGTTCCTCGCTTGCCACGCAAACGAAGACGAGCCGAACGTCGTCGTGAGCGTGCAGGTCGCGAAGGCGCAGCGCGGCACGATCGCGAACGAGATCACTGCCGTGGCAACGCTGGCCGCCCGTCGCGAGGCAACGGTCAGCCCGAAGATCGCCGGGGTGATCGCGCAGATGCCGCTGCTGACGAACCGGCCGGTCCACGCCGGCGATGTACTCGCGGTGCTGGAGTCGAGCGATCTCGCCGCGCAACGCGCCGAGGCGCAGGCGGCGGTCGCTGAGGCGGAGGCGGCACTGCAGACGACGCAGAGCGGGAACGTGCCGCTGACGAACGCGCAGGACAGGAAAACCGTTCACGAGGCGCGCGCCGCGCTCGACAACGCGCGCAACACGCTTCAGCGGCGTGAGGAGTTGTTCAAGCAGGGCGGCATCTCCAAAAAGGAGCTCGAGGCCTCGCAGCTTGCGGTCACGCAGGCGGAGGACGATCTGCGCGTCGCCGAAGCATCGATGAACCTTCACGGCGGGATCACGAATCC
>DASWBH010000226.1:0-4663 GCA_036390755.1 Thermoanaerobaculia bacterium | reverse complement strand
ACTTTGCGCAACGCCTCGAACGACCCCACATCCGACCACCCGAAGTCGCCGCGCACCGTCGCTACGTTCTTCGCTTTCTCCATCAGCGCGTAGTCGATGGAGATCGACGGCATCGACTCGTAGTTCTCGCGCGTAACGCGCGCGATCTCCGGTGCGGCGCGCTCGAGCTCGCGGCGGAAGACGCTCGTGCGCCAGACGAACATGCTCGCGTTCCATGCGTAGTTGCCGGCGCGCAAAAATTGCTCAGCGGCTTCGCGCGACGGTTTCTCCATGAATCTGCGCAGCCGGCGGACGCCCGGCGCGATCTCTTCGCCGATTTCCACGTAACCGAAGCCGGTATTCGGCTCCGTCGCTTCGATCGCGATGGCGACGAGATCGTCATGCGTCTCCGCGTGTTTGTACGCGCGGTCGAGCACGCGGCGGAACTCGTCCTCGTCGGCGATGTAGTGGTCCGACGCGAGGAACGCCACGACCGATTCGCCAAGCTGCGACTCGATCGCGAACGTGCAGAGCGCGATTGCCGGCGCTGTGTTGCGCCGAGCCGGCTCGGTAATGATCGGAACGCCCGGAAGATGCTCGCGGCATTTGTCCGCGTACCCATCGTTCGTCGAGATGAAGACCTCATCGACGGCGCCGCGCAGCCGCGCGTATGTCATCTGCAGCAGCGAGCGCCCGTCGAACAGCTTCAGGAACTGCTTGGGATTGTCTTCTGAGCTCAGCGGGTAGAGTCGCGTGCCGGCGCCGCCGGCGAGAATGACGGCCGCACGCTTCACGGCGCGACCTCTTCCGCCGCGACTGACTCGAGCAAGGGCTGCTCCGCCCCGCTCTTGCGCCCGGCGGCGATGAGGCTCAAGCCCGTCCGCGGGTTCTCGCCTTCGAACGTGCGCAGCAGCGGGACGAGGTAATCGAACAGCCGCGACTGACCCGACGGCAGCTCTCTCCGTCCGAGCAGCGTGGAGTTGAGTTGCCAGGCGAGTTTGGCGAGGCGGTTCTGATAGGACGCGTTCTCGACCTCGAATCCCGCGCGCGTCAGCTTGTCGACGAGCTCTTCGCGGTCGTATCGCCGCTGATGACCGATCCCGCGATCGAGCGCTCCAAACAGTTCCTTCGATGCCGGAACGAACACGATCACGCGCCCGCCGGGCACGAGCAACCGGTGCGCGCGCCGCAGCGCTGCTTCGTCGTCGGCGGTGTGCTCGAGGACGTTGATCAGCGTGACCGTGTCGAACGCGTAGCGTCCGAGGTCGAGCGTGTCGTCGGCTTCGAGATCGAACCGCTCGATGATGATTCCGGGACGGCGGCGGAACGCGTTGCGCAGACGGTCGACGTACGGCGTCTCCTTGTCGGTGGCGACGATCAGCTCGCGGCCGTAAAGAAAGCGCGTCATCGCACCCGAGCCGGCGCCGACTTCCAGCACGCGCTGTCCGACGTACGGCTTCATCCGCTCCCAGATCCAGTTGTTGTAGCGCTTCAGCCGGCCGCGGCGTCGAATCGTCGTGAACGTGCGCGGCTCGCTGGCCGCATCCCAGAACAGACCGAAGCGGAGGATCGTCCACAGCGCGACGAAGCCATCCTTCCAGTTGATCTTCTTGCCTTCCCAGTAATCGCGGCCGTAGTACGAGATCGGCACTTCGAAGATGCGGTAGCCGCGCTTGGCGACTTTTGCCGTGATCTCCGGCTCGAAGCCGAAGCGGTTCGAGCGGATCGGGATCGACTGGATGACCTCGCGGCGGAAAGCCTTGTAGCAGGTCTCCATGTCCGTGAGATCGAGGTTCGTGGTCATGTTCGAAACATGCGTCAGGAACGTGTTTCCGAGGCGGTGCCAGTAGAGCATGACGCGGCGGGGATAGCCTTCGAAGCGCGAGCCGTAGACGACGTCGGCGTGCCCGTCGAGGATCGGCTGCACGAGCTTCGGATACTCCTCGGGGTCGTATTCGAGGTCGGCGTCCTGGATCAGTACGACGTCGCCGCGAGCCTCGGCGATGCCGCGCCGGATTGCCGCGCCCTTGCCCTGGTTCACGGGCTGGACGATGTGGCGGATCTCCGGCCACTGCTGCGCGAGCGCTGCGACCACGTCGCGCGAGCCGTCGGTCGAGGCGTCGTCGACGACGATGATCTCCTTCTCGATCGGAACTTCCTTCACGCGGCGGAGGAGCTCGGCGACCGTCGCCCGCTCGTTGTAGCAGGGAACGACGACGGAGAGGGTGGGCGGCTGGGAAGCGGGATCAGACATCTGGCGCGGAATTGTAGAAGGATGAAGGAGGAAGGATGAAGGATGAAGAGCGTTGCTCATTCATCCTTCATCCTTCATCCTTCCTCCTTGTCATGGCGCATGAAGTCAGCGAGGGGCTGAGAAAGTCCCTCCACATCGCCTTCGGCCTCTTCGCATTCACGCTGAAGTGGTTGCCGTGGTGGTTGGCGGCGATCGTCGCGGCCTGCGCGATCCTCGGCAACTGGATGGTGCTGCATCGGGTCGTCGGCCGGAGCGTATCGCGGCACGAGCGCGGATACGACGCCGGCATCATCCTTTATCCCGCCGCGGTGCTCGCGCTCATTCTGCTGTTCCACGACCATCTCTCGATCGCGGCGGTGGCGTGGACGACGCTCGCGTTCGGCGACGGCTTCGCCACTCTCGCCGGCCGCAGCGTGCGACTGGGATCGCTGCCCTGGAATCGCGACAAGAGCTGGGGCGGCCTTCTCGCATTTCTGATCGCGGGCAGCGTTGCCGGAATCGCGGTCGCGCTCTGGCTCGGCGGCGTGTCGATCACGCACGTTCTACTGGCCGTGCTCGCCGGCGCGATCGCCGAGACGCTGCCGCTCCACGTCGACGACAACGTGACCGTGCCGTTCGCGAGCGCAGTGACTCTCGCCGTGCTCGCGATTCCGCCCCTGCCGTACGTAATTCCCTCGCGAACGCAGGTCTGGCTGATCATCCACACGCTGCTCGCGATTCTCGGCTGGGCGCTCCACACCGTCGACGTCTCCGGCCTCGTCGGCGGCTGGGTCCTCGGCGCGATCATCCTTCTCGGCGCCGGGTGGCCGTTGTACGTCACGCTGCTGACGTTCTTTGCGATCGGCACGATCACGACGCGGCTCGGCTACGCGCGGAAGAAGCGGATGGGACTCGCGCAGGAGAAGGAAGGCCGCCGCGGGTTCAGCAACGCGTTCTCGAACGTCGGCGTTGCCGCGATCTGCGCGATCGCGGTCAGCCGGCATCGCGGTCTTCTGCCGTTGTTCATGGGAATCGCGTCGCTCGCCACCGCGGCCGCGGACACGACTGCGTCTGAAGTCGGCCAGCTCATCGGCCGCCGCGCCTTTCTCCCGCTGACTCTGCGGCGCGTTGATCCGGGAACCGAAGGCGCGATCTCGGCTGAGGGAACGTTGGCAGGTCTGATCGCCGGCGCGGTGGTCGCGATGGTGGGAACCACGGTCGCCTCGGTGTGGTGGCCCGTGCCGTACCGCACGCTGATGATGGCTCTCGTCACCGTCTGCGCGTTCGGCGGCTCGTACCTTGAAAGCATCGCCGGAAGCTGGAACCGCCGCGCGGGATCGCCGGTGCCGAACGGAGTGCTCAACTTCTTCAACACGGCATGCGGCGCGCTGCTGTTCTACTTCGCATGGCTGATCGCAATCTGAAACGCGTCGTGATCGTCGGCCGGCCGAACGTCGGAAAGTCGACGCTGTTCAACCGTCTCGCCGGCAAGCGGCGCGCGCTGACTCACGATCTGCCGGGGATGACGCGCGACCGGCTTTCGGACATCGTCGAGCTCGACGACGGACGCCGCTACGAGCTGACCGACACCGGCGGCCTCGAGTACGGCGACTCGCCGATGTCGGCATACGCGGACGAAATTCGCGCGCAGTCGCGCCGCGCGCTCCACGATGCGGACCTCATCATCTTCGTCGTCGACGGCGCGGCCGGTCCGTTGCCCGAAGATCTCGATATCGCGCAGGACCTGCGCGCCGAAGCCTCGAAGACGGTCGTCGCCGTGAACAAAGTCGACCGCAAAGATGCGGAAGAGGGCTCACCGGAGTTCTACGAGCTCGGGTTCGAGCGGCTGCTGCCGGTTTCAGCCGAGCACGGCGCGGGCATCGACGAGCTCGTGGACATGATCCAAGCGATCGTGCCCGCCGGATCTGCAGTGGCCGAGGGCGAAGACGAGGACGCTCCAATTCGCGTGGCGATCATCGGCCGGCCGAATGTCGGGAAGTCGTCCCTGCTGAACCGGCTGACGAACGAAGAGCGCGCCGTCGTCTCGCCGATCTCCGGCACGACCCGCGACGCCATCGACATGGAGATCGAGCGCAACGGCAAGCGCTATCTGATCATCGACACGGCGGGCATTCGCCGGAAAGGCAAGACCACGGACGAAGCGGAGAAGCTCGCCGTGATCTCCGCGCGCAAGGCGATCGAGAGATGCGAGATCGGGCTCGTGATGATCGACGGCGTCGACGGCGTCGCCGGGCAGGACGCGACGGTCGCCGGCTACGCGGAGGAGGCGGGGAAGGCAGCACTGCTGCTGGTGAACAAGTGGGACGCCCAGGAGCACTCGCAGGAAGACGCGAAGAAATTCGAGGATCAGATCCGGTTCAAGCTGAAGTTTCTGGCGTACGCGCCCGTCGAGTTCATTTCCGCGAAGACGGGCCGTCGCGTCGAAAAGAT
>DASWBH010000225.1:0-25506 GCA_036390755.1 Thermoanaerobaculia bacterium | reverse complement strand
GCCAGAAGTGCGCGCCGGAGCTCGTTCATGTGCTTCGCACAACGCTTTCCCGTTTCCGCCGTGTTCCCTTAGAATGCCGCACGATTCAGCGCATGCAACCTGGCGACAGTGAGCGCATCGAGATCACCATCAGCAGCCGATTTGAAAACATCGAGCTCGTTCAGGTGATCGCCGAGCACTTGTGCGAGAACGCCGGTCTCGACGAAGACGGCTCGCACTGGATCGGCATGGCCGTACGCGAAGCGGTCGCAAACGCGATCAAGCACGGCAACAAGCTCGACGTGCGCAAGAAGGTGCTGGCCCGGTTCGACCTGCGCGGCCCGGAGCTCGAGATCACGATCTCGGACGAGGGCGAAGGTTTCGACCCCGACCAGGTGAGCGATCCGTTGAATCCGCAGAACCTGATGAAGACGAGCGGGCGCGGGATCTTCTACATGAAAACGTTCATGGACGAGATCCACTACTCGTTCAACCAGGACGGCGGAACGTCGCTGGTGATGACGAAAAATCTCGCCAAAGGACCCGGCATCGCCAGCAGCAAAGCATGATATGAAGCTCGCCACTCTCGCGAGCTAAGGAGAAGAGGAAATGAAAGCCACCACCCGCACCGCAGACGGCGTCGAGATCATCAGCCTGCAGGGCAAGATCACGATCGGCTCGGGAGACTCTCAGCTGCGCGAAGTGATCACCAGCGCGCTGAACAAGGGACACAACAACCTGCTGCTCGACATGAGCGGCGTGACCACGATCGACTCTTCAGGAATTGGCGAGCTCGTCGGCTCGTACACCACCGTCACGAACCGCGGCGGCAAGCTGAAACTCCTCCACCTCCCGGCCAAACTCAACGAACTGCTGCACGTCACGCAGCTGATCACCGTGTTTGAGGTCTACGAGAACGAACCGGACGCGCTGAAGAGTTTCTAGAGACCTACCCTCGCCCCCTCCGCGGCCTTCGCGGCGCCGGTGTTTCGTCCTGCTGCGGCATCGTCCATCGCATCGGCAGCGCGTTGGTGTAGACGGTCTCGTTGCGCTCGAGCCACTTCGGGAACAGCTCGTCGGAGAGCTTCGGGTCGTATACGCCCCTCTCCGGAATCGCGATCAGCTTCTCGAACTGCTTTGTGTCGTCGAGGAAGTTGACCTTGATCCGCATCGCATGTGGGATGCGCGCCAGCGGCGTCGAAGAGGGCATGAGGATGTTCACGCGCGCGACGGTCGTGAAGCTCTTCTTCTCGCCGGGCGCGATCGCGATCAGCCGCGGCATCAGCGACTCGCCCGGCACCTCGGAGCCGATGCTGACGGTGACCGTCTGCGTCTCCGGGTCGTAGCTCGTCTCCGGCACCAGGTCGGCGATCGCGATGGCGGCCGGCCGGCTGTTCGTGATGTCGTACTTCAGCGGGATGTTGACCGAATTGGCGAGATGGTCGCCGAAGATCTCCGCGTCGATGCGAACGTCGTTATCCGTTCCGACGACGCGGCGCGGCTCGGTCTTGTCGACCGGCGTGGGCTTGCCGGCAGAGGCACAGGCGGCCAGGAGAATCGTTGCTGCGATCAGGATCAGCTTCCTCACGGGCGTCCTCCTTGAACGGCAGAACTCCCGGAAAATAGCTGATAACTTCGCGAATAGCTAGAAGCCTCTCGTGCCCGCTCCGCGCTGTGACGCGTCGCCGAGAGCGCTCGGCGTCTGTCCGGTGTAGTGCACCGGAATCGGGTTCAGGAAAATCGTGTCGTTGCTCTGCAGCCACGCATCGAACTGCTGATCAGTCATGGAGATGGGCGTCGTCACCCGCGCCTGCTGCTCGATCAGCGGCCGGAACAGCGTGAGATCCCGCAGGATGTTCACCTTCACCTGGACGTACTGCGGCACCGCGGTCCACGGAGAGCGCGTCCCCGCCGTCACGACGTGAAGAATCGCTCCTGCGGCGAACATCTTCTTTTCGCCGGGCGCAATCGTCACGACTTTCGGCATCGCGCCGTCTTTGGGGACTTCGGCGCCGACAGACATCACGATCGTCCGGGAGTCATTGTCGTAGGTGACGTCGCAGACCTTGTCCGCGATGGCAATCGAAGAGGACGACAGATTCTGGATCTGGTAAGTCACGCCGACGGCCGAACCGGAGGCGACTGAATCCTGCGTGAGCTCGGCGTCGACCCGGATGTTGTCTTCGCGCCCGAGAGCACGGCGCGGGTCGTTCAAGTCGAGGTGCGCCGCCATCGCGGCGGCGGTGTGGAACAGCGTTACGGTCGATACGATGAGAACGAACAACCTGGAAGATTTCATGGCACCCCTTCGACGGGGTGATCAGTCAATCTTCAGCACAGCCAGAAAAGCCTCCTGCGGAATCTCCACTTTCCCCACCCGCTTCATCCGTTTCTTTCCTTCCTTTTGTTTCTCCAGGAGCTTGCGCTTGCGCGTGATATCGCCTCCATAGCACTTCGCGAGAACGTTCTTGCGCAAAGGTTTCACGGTTTCGCGGGCGATCACTCGATTACCGATGGCCGCCTGCAATGCCACTTCGAACATCTGTCGGGGGATGAATTCCTTCATCTTCTCGACCAGCATTTTTCCGCGCGCATGCGCCTTGTCTTTGTGGATGATGAGACTCAACGCATCGAGCGGCTCGCCGTTCACGAGCACATCCATCTTCACCAGGTCGCTTTGCCTGTATCCGATGAACTGGTAATCGAGTGAGGCATATCCGCGTGAGATCGATTTCAGCTTGTCGAAGAAATCGAGGATCACCTCATTCAACGGCATCTCGTAAACAATCATGACTCTGTTGCTACTGACGTATTCCAGCTTCTTCTGCTGGCCACGCCGATCGATCGCCAGAGCCAGAATCGGGCCAACGAATTCATCCGTTGTGAGGATGGTGACTTCGAAGAACGGTTCCTCGATCGCGGCGATCTCAGCCGGATCGGGGAGCTTCTGCGGATTCTCGATCTCGATGACCTCGCCATCCGTCCTGGTAATCCGATAGCGCACGCCCGGCGCCGTGGTGAGCAGTTCGAGGTTGAACTCGCGCTCGAGGCGCTCCTGGATGATGTCCATGTGCAGCAGGCCGAGGAAGCCGCAGCGAAATCCGAAGCCGAGGGCGACAGAGTTTTCCGGTTCGTAGCTGAACGAAGCGTCGTTCAACTTCAGCTTCGCCACCGCATCCCTCAGATTCTCGTAATCCTCAGTGTTGATCGGGAAGAGCCCGGCGAACACCATCGGCTTCACTTCCTGGAACCCGGGCAGCGGCTCGGGATTGGCCTTGGCCGTGGTGATCGTGTCGCCGATCTTCGCCTGCACAATGTCTTTAATGTTTGCTGAGAAGAACCCGACTTCGCCCACGCCGAGCGCATCGACGGGTTTCGCCTTGGGCGTGAACACACCCATCTCCGTGACCTCGTATTCGCGGCCGGTCGACATGAACTTCACTCTCTGTCCGACCCGCAGTTCGCCGTCGACGACCCGGATGAGGCACACGACGCCGCGATAGGGGTCATACCAGGAGTCGAACAGCAGCGCGCGCAGCGGCGCATTCGGTTCGCCGACCGGATGCGGAATGTGCGAGACGATCTTTTCGAGGATCTCGTCGACGCCGATGCCGGCCTTCGCCGAGGCGAGGACGGCGTCGTGGGCGTCGAGCCCGATCACGTTCTCGATCTGCTCGCGCACGCGCTCCGGCTCGGCGGACGGCAGATCGACCTTGTTGATGACGGGAAGAATCGCGAGATTGTTGTTGATCGCGAGATAGCTGTTCGCGAGGGTCTGGGCCTCGACTCCCTGCGTCGCGTCGACGACCAGGATCGCGCCTTCGCACGCAGCGAGACTGCGCGAGACCTCGTACGAGAAGTCGACGTGGCCCGGCGTGTCGATCAGATTGAAGGTGTATTCCTGCCCGTCTTTCGCCGTGTAGTGGAGCGTGACCGCGCGCGCCTTGATCGTGATGCCGCGCTCGCGCTCGAGATCCATGTCGTCGAGCATCTGCTCGTGCATGTCGCGCTGCTCGACTGCGCCCGTGACCTGCAGCAGACGGTCCGACAGCGTCGTCTTGCCGTGGTCGATGTGGGCGATGATCGAGAAGTTCCGGATGTGCTCAGCGTCGGACATCTGCCGTGCAAGTAACACGAATCGCGGCGGCCGCGCAAACGTGCCGCTGACGCGAGGTAACGGGTAACCGGTAACAGGTAACGCTGCGCTTCTTGACTACTGAGTCGCTTCAGGCACTCTCAACGTCCGCTGCACGAAATCGAGCATGAGCACGTGCATCTGCTTCACGAGATCGGGGTCGACTATGCCATGCCGCGATTTCGGATACAGCATCATCTCGAACTGCTTTCCGGCTTTCTGCAGCGCGTAAATGAACTGAATCGTGTTCTGCATGTGCACGTTGTCGTCGGTCGTTCCGTGCAACAGCAGCAGGTGGCCCGACAGGTTCGCGGCGGCGCGCTGCGGTGAGGTGCGCTCGTAACCCTCCTTGTTGTGCTCGGGCGTGAGCATGTACCGCTCCGTGTAGATCGAGTCGTAGTCGTGCCAGTCGGTGACCGATCCGCCGGCGATGCCGGCGCTCCACCCCTTGCTGTGGGTCAGCGCGTACGTCGTCATGAAGCCGCCGAAGCTCCACCCTTCCAGCAGCACGCGCGTGCGGTCGATCCAGGGATTCGCCTCGAGCCAGCCCAGCCCCTCTTCGAGATCGCGCAGCTCGAGCTCGCCGAAATTCTTGTAGAGCGGCCAGGTCGAGACCGCGCCTTTGCCGCTCGCCGTACGGTTGTCGCAGATCCAGACCACGATGCCATTCTCGGCGAGCAGTTGATAGAACAGGTACGACGCTCCGCGCCACGAATTGCGCACCTCGGGCGCATGCGGACCGCTGTACGTGTGTTCGTACACCGGGTAGCGTTTCGCAGGATCGAAGTCCGGCGGCCGGATGATCATCGCGTTCATCGCGAAGCCGTCCCGCGTCACGACGCTCGCGAACTGCGGCTTCCCGAGGTCGAATTGCTGCAGCTGGTGAGCGGAGTCCATGTCCTCGATGAGCTTGATGACGCGCCCGTCGGCATTGGCGACGGAGATCTGCGCCGGCGTCGAGATGTCGCTCCAGCTGTCGACGAAGCGCGTCAGCTGCTCGTTGAATGTCGCGTCATGCGTTCCTTCGCGTTCGGTGAGCCGCTGCTTGCCGGTCCCGTCGAGCTTCACGCGGTACACGTCGAGTCCGGTCGAGCCGCGCTCGGTCGATGAGAAATAGACCCAGCCGTTCTTCTCGTCGATGCCGAAGAGCTTCCGCACTTCCCACTCGCCGCTGGTGAACGGCCGCGCCTGACCGTCAGCGCCGACACGGTAGATGTGCTTCCAGCCGGAGCGCTCACTGAGCCAGAGGAAGGAACCATCGCCGAGGAAAAAGGGGCTGCCCTGATTGTCGACCCACGCCGGAGTCGTCTCGCGCAGAATGCGGCGAACGTCACCGCCGCTCTTCGAGACTTCGTTGAGATCGAGCCACGTCTGCTCGCGGTTCTGCACCTGAAAATCGATCGCGCGGCTGTCCGGCCGCCAGGCGACGTCGACGATCAGCATCGCACCCGGATCCTCGATGCGGTCGAGGCGCATCGTCTTTCCGGTCGCGAGATCGGCGACGTGCAGAGTCGCCGCGGGATTCGGATCGCCCGACTTCGGATACGGCGTCTGCTCGAGTCTCTGATGCAGCGGGATGTGATCGACGACGGTGAAGTCGGGCACGCGACTGTCGTCAAGACGCAGATACGCAATCGAGCGCGAGTCAGGACTCCACCAGTACGCCTTGAAGGTTCCGCGGCCGTAGATCTCCTCCTGATAAACCCAGTCGAACGTGCCGTTGCGAACGGTCGCGGTGCCGTCGGTGGTCAGCTGCCGCTCCGCTTTCGATGCGACGTCGATCGTAAAGAGATTGTTGTTGCGCACGAAGGCGACAAGCTTTCCGTCAGGGCTGAACGTCGCCTCTTCCTCGTCGCCGGCCGCGTTCGTGAGCCGCGTGAGCGTCTTGGACCGCAGGTCGTAGACGTAGAGGTCGCCGCGAATCGACAGCAGCACTCCGCGGCTTCCCCAGTCGACCGTGATCGACCGGGGTCGCGCGATCTTCTTCGCTTCGTCGGTCGAGATTCCTTCGATTTTAGAGACCTGCGCCTGCAACTCTTCCGGATCGAAGAGCGCCGTTCGTTCACCGGTGTCCGCGTCGACGAGAACGAAGCCGCTGACCTCTCCGGTCGCGGCGGTTCGCGGCCAGTAGAAGTGTGTCTCGTCGGCCCATGTGAATCCGCGCTGTGCCGGCGCGGCAGCGGCGATGCGCTTGGCGC
Source organism: Thermoanaerobaculia bacterium (assembly GCA_036390755.1). Classification (GTDB taxonomy): domain Bacteria; phylum Acidobacteriota; class Thermoanaerobaculia; order Gp7-AA8; family Gp7-AA8; genus DASVHS01. The sequence goes on along the minus strand of DASWBH010000225.1, from coordinate 19,194 downwards.
GGTCGAAGATGTCATCGATGGTGAGCTTGCGCTTCTGTTGGGCCTGAAGCGGATGAGTGACGACGAGCGCGGCGACAAAAATCGCGGCAACCGTACGGACCGGAATGTTCATTTCTGTTTGAGCTCCGAAAGGATGTTGTCGGCTTTGTAGATCTGCTGGAGCGCTTCGAGAATCGCGCGGACATCGACGGCGATGGCACGGCCCTGCCGGTCGTCGTAGACGAAGTCCCAGCCGAGGGCCTCGAGGTTCGTGTCGAAGAAAATTCCGACGAAGTCGCCCTGCCGGCTGACGATCGGGCTGCCCGAGTTCCCACCGATCGTATCGACCGTGCTGAGGAAGTTCATCGGCGTATCGAGGTTGAGCCGCGGCTTCGCGTCCAACCAACTCCGGGGCAGATCGAACGGCGGCTGATTCGAATGCTCCGCGGCATGAGTGAAGGCGCCGCCGATCGTCGTGCGCCACGGCAGCGATCTTCCGGCTTCCTCGAATCCCTTCACCGTTCCGAAGCCGAGGCGAAGGGTGAAAGTCGCGTCGGGATAGGTCTCGCCGGTCGAGGTCGCGAACGACGCGCGGGCGATCTTTGCGTAGGCCTGGCGGAGCGGCTCCTCGACACGCTGCTCATATGCCGTCCGCAGCTCGCGAGATTTCGGATCGACGATTCGCGCCAGACGGATCATCGGATCATCGGACGTCTCGATGGCCGCTTTCCCGCCGGCAGCGAGCTGCTTGCGGAACGCCACGTCCTTCAGATTCGTCCCGTGAACCAGTTCATACGCGCGCGCAGATGGAGACCTGCCGGCGAGGACCTGCAGGACGAGCGGGTCGTCGAGACCCAAAACTTCGACGAGGTGGGACAGACCCGACGCCAGCTCGACTGTCTGCAGGTCGTCGTAGACCGGCGCCTCAGAGTAGAGCTGCTGCTCGACCGATTCGCGATTCGAGTCGCGGTACTCGCGAAGCCGCTCCGAATTCGACTTCGAATTCTCCTCGGCGAGCCGCACGAGCGTGCGGGCCTTGCGGAACAGCACTCGATCAAACGCCACGCCGCTTTCGAGCAGTGCATGCTGCCTGAAGATCGATCGGAAGACGGCATCGGCCCGCTCGATCGTCTGCCATGCGTCTCCGTATTTCTGCTTCAGCTCCGGATCGCTCTCCACTTTCCGGCGCAGGGCTGCTTCGGATTCGGCCTTTTTCTTCATGACCGCCGGATCCTGCGCGGCGTCGATGTACCCGATCCACGCTTTCCGCGAATTCTCGGAGAAAAATAGTTCATCATGAGCGCGGCGGGCGTTTTCCTCATTGCGCTCGCTGAAGGCTCGCAGCAAGACCTCACGGCGGCGGGCGAAGTCAAGAAAGAACGGGAACAGCTCGTCGCCGAGAAAACGAACGTCGGCGATGCTGTTCATCCGGTCGGTTCCACCGGGATGTCCGGCGATGAGGATCAGATCTCCATCTTTGACACCGGCCGGATCCATCCACAGGAAGTGATCGACGCGCGCGGGCTTGTCATTCTCATAGGCGCGGAAGAAGCAGATGTCGAGGTCATACCTCGGATATTCGAAGTTGTCGGGATCGCCACCGAAAAAAGAGATCGATGCTTCGGGCGCGAAGACCAGGCGGACGTCTGTGTACTTCTTGTATCGGTAGAGCTGATATTCGGCCCCCTGGAAGAGCGTGACCACGTCGCTGCGAAGGCCGGTCTTGTCGAACGATTCCTTCTCGATCGTGTTCATCGCCGCGCGCCGTGCCTTGTCCGCATCGGCGGCCGACATCGAGGGCGTGACGGCGCCGGCCACACGTGGCGTGACGTCCTCGATGCTCATCAGGACGTTCATCTCGAGGTCGGCGCACTTCTTCTCCTCCGCACGCGTGCGGGCGAGGTAGCCCGCCTTCGCGTAATCGTGCTCGGCCGTGCTGAACTTCTCGATGCAGTCGAGTCCGACGTGGTGGTTCGTCAGGAGCAGCCCATCCGCGGAGACGAACGAGGCCGAGCCTCCGACATTCATCCGGATGGCCGATTTCTGAAGATGGGCCAGCCACTGCGGCTTCGCAGTGAAGCCGTAGCGCTCCTGCAGTGTCCGCACCGGCGGTGCGTTGAAGAGCCACATCCCTTCGTCGGCGGCAAGAGGAACGACCGCCAGGACGACGACGCACGCGACGACGGCCCGAATCAACGAAACTGATGCCCGCAGTCGAGACAAACGCGACCTCCTATCCCGAGATGTGCGATGACGATGGCGCAGATGATGACGCCGGCGACCAGTGCAGCATTCAGACCGAGCTTCAGGACGGCGACGAGCGCTGCTGCGATGAGCGCGGCGTAAATGCCCCAGATGATGTTGCCGCCGCGGCGGGTGTGCTCCGATCCGCAATCGGGACAATTCATGCTGCCGTTTCTTCGCCGCGCTCCGCCCTCCGCGCTCTGCGCTCTACCACGACGTCCCGCTCATTTTCGCCACGATCTTCGCCACCTCGATGTAATCCGCCTGATCGCCGAGCTCGTGCAACGCGGCCGTGAACAGCTGCGAAGTCAGTGCGAGCATCGGCGTCGACGCATGCTGCTGATGGGCGAGCGATGCAGCGATGCGAATGTCCTTGTCGTGATGCGCGAGCTTGAAGATCAGCGGCCACTTTCCTTCCACGAGCCGCATCGGCAGCAGATTCTCCGACGCATTCGAGCGTCCGCTTCCCGCATTCGTCACGGCCAGCGCCGTCCTGATGTCGATGCCGAGCTGCTTGGCAAGCAGCAGGCACTCTGACGTCATCCACACCGTCGCGCCCATGATCGAATTGGTCAGGACCTTGATGGCGTGACCGGTGCCCACACCGCCCACGTGAATCAGCGTCTTCCCGTTCAGCCGCAGAATCTCCTTTGCGCGCTCGAAGGCCTCGTCGGTGCCGCCGATCATGATCGTCAGCGTCGCCTTCTCGGCGCCGACGACGGCTCCGGTCACCGGGGCGTCGACGAAGTCCACGCCTTTGGCGGCGAGCCGTTTCGCGGTCTCGCGGCTGACGTTCGGGTCCCCGCTCGTCGCATCGATCCAGAGCGTGCCGCGTCTGAGATGCGTCAGGAGCTTGTCGACGATCTCGTCGACTTCGCGGCTCGTCGGCAGAATCGTGATGATCACATCGGACGCGGCGCAGTCGGAAAGGTCGTTCGCGAGCTTCGTTCCGTGCTCGCGGGAATGGCGCTCGGCTTTCTCGCGCGTACGGTTCCACACCGTCACTTCGTGCTCGGCGGCGAGATGCCGCGCCATCGGATATCCCATCGCGCCGAGGCCGATGAATGCAATCTTCACTTCGATGCCCCCTCCGCTGTCCGCCGCAGAAACGTGTCGAGATTCTCCGCCTGCTCGTCGTGGAACGCGATGCAGTTGTTGATTCGCTCGACCGCCGCACGGGCGCTGCGCTCGCTCGTCGCGGACGGATGCGCGGCGAGAAACGCCTTCAGGTCCTCGCGTTCAGCCGTGCTGCAGCCGCGAGAAAGAGCGAGCACGATGCGCCCGCTCATGAACGGCGGCAGCGCTTTCTCGATGTCGGCCCAGTGCTCCTTCACCCACGGCCAGGCGACCGGTCGCGCACGTTCGTTGGCGAGGATCGCGCCGATGACACTCGCGCGGTCCTGACTCCGCACAGCCGGTGTGAGCGTCCATTCCAATGCACGCCGGACGAGCGCCGGATCCGTGAACGACGCCAGTGGCAGCATGTACATCCGCCGCTCCTCGGGCGATTTCGCGGCGGCGATTCGCGCCTCGAGTGATTCGAGCAGCGCGGCATCGCCCGATTGTGCGGCGATCATCAGCGCAGCCGTAGCGAGCTGCGGGTCGACATCGACCGCCGAACTGCTCACGATCTTCGCAGCCATGTCGCGCGCACGCTGCTTCACCTCTGCATCGTCGCCAGTCCCGCCGAGCGCCATCAGAACCTCGCCGCGGACCTCTTCGAGATCTTCCGGCGCGCGCGCCCAGCCCGCATCGCGCGCGATCGGCGAGAGCAACCCGCGCACCCAGGCCTGATACGCAGCTCGATCCGCATCGCTCGTCAGCGATTCGCCGACCGAAATCACTGCGGGAATGGCCGACTCGATGAGCAGCGGCTCGTGCACGGCGAGAAGCGCCTGCAGACGGCCGAGGAACTGGCCGACTTTGAGCTCGCCGGCGCGAACGAGAGCCCACTCGTCGGTTACGAGCGACACCTTCTCCGCAGTGGTCAGCTCGGTGCGCAGCCTGGCCGATTCGTCGAGAACGCCGGGCGCGTACTCCGAACGGTAATAGCCGGTCCCTTCGGCGTTGAGGAACAGATGCGGCTCGCAGCCGGTGAGTGAAAACGTGTGCGAGGGCTCGTCGAGCAGAAGGTGATACAACTGCCGATCGCCTTCCGGATTGCGGGCGATGATCGGAATCGTCCAGACGGTCTTCGACCCGTTCTGCAGATCGGCTTTCGATGCGAAGAACCGCCGCTGCGACAGCGTCACGCGCGTGCTGCCGCCTTCGCATTTCGTCGAGACGGAGACGACCGGCGCTCCCGGTTGCAGCACGTACGACTGCAGGATGCGATCGAGCGGCTGCTTCGTCGCCTCGGTCATGGTGTTCCAGAAGTCCTCGGCCGAAGCATTCGAGTACGAGAAACGGGTCAGGTATGTGCGGATGCCGCTGCGAAAAAGCTCCGGGCCGATGTACGCCTCGACCATGCGCAGCACGGCCGCCGATTTGCCGTACGCGATCTGATCGAACACCGACTCGATCTCGCGCGGCGTTTCCACCGCGGTCCGGATCGCGCGCGTGGAAGGAAGCGAGTCGCTCGTGAGCGATCGTCCGGTCGACTGCGCCACGTCCGCCGTCGTGCTCCAGGCCGGGTTCAGGGCCGCAACGGCCTTCGGCGCCATCCACGTCGCGAAGCCCTCGTTGAGGAAGATGTCGTTCCACCACTTCATCGTCACGAGGTCGCCGAACCATTGATGGGCGAGCTCGTGCGCGATGACGCTCGCGACCGCCCGCCTGGTCTGCACCGCTCCGCTCTTCTCGTCGACGAGCAGCGCCGACTCGCGGAACGTCATCGCGCCGGCGTTCTCCATCGCCCCTGCCGCGAAGTCGGGAATGCCGATAATGTCGAGTTTCTCGAACGGGTACTTGATGCCGTACCAGTCGTTGTAGAAGTGCAGCTCTTTTTCCGCCGCGTTGACCGCGAAGTGCGTCAGCTGAACTTTGTCAGGCGTCGTGCAGACGCGGATCGGGATCGCATCCGTACTGCCCGACGTGCACTGGAAATCGCCGATCAGCAGCGCGATCAGATACGTCGGCAGCCGCTTCGTCGAGGCGAAACGAATCGTGTGCTTCCCTTCGCCCGGTCCCGGCGTGTCGCTGAGGATCCGGCCGTTGCTGATCGCCGTGTCGCCGTTGTCGATGACGGTCGAGATGTCGAACGTCGCCTTCAGCGCGGGCTCGTCGAATGACGGGAACGCGCGGCGGGCGTCGGTTGACTCGAATTGCGTGACCGCGTACTTCCGTCGCGGCGTGCGGCTGATGTAGAAGCCGCGGAGTTTGTCGTTGAGCTTGCCCCGGAAGGCGACGTCGATCGTTGCCGAACCGCTGAGGGGTTCTGGCACCGTCAACGTCGCGGTCTGATTCGTCGCGTCGAGCGAGACCTGCGCTTTTTGCGAACGCCCGCCACTCGTGATCGACGCGGTGTCGAAGTCGATCTCCGCCGCATTCAGCGTGATCGCAGTCGAGGGCTGGCGCACGTCGACGTCGATCGTCTCATCGCCGGCGAACGTCTCCGAAGCGAGGTCAGGCTTCAGCGTGATGCGGTAATGAGCCGGACCGGCATTCTGCGGCAGTCGCTGCGCGGCCGCAGGGACCGCGACGAGAACGGCGAGAAGAAATGCTCTTGATTTCAACCGCTCCTCCTGAACAGGCGGCGCATTGTAGCGAGTTGCCACAGCACGCGCGCGATGACGTTACGAGGAGCTCAGCGGGTTGTGCGGGAAATCGAGAAGTAGTGAGAAGTTGATCGAGACCCTCCGGCCCGCGTTGCAGAGAGAGAGGTAGCTTCAGCAATTTGTCCACGGAGGCACGCCCATTCGCCCGCTCTGCCGTGGTTGGGTCCGAGGTGGGCGCGTAGCTGAAGGGTCTCGATCAAATTCTCAAAGAGCTGAAAAAGGAAAAGGGGCGATACGCCCCTTTTTGTTGCCGTTGCCGGCCGAAATTGCTGTTCGCGAGGAATCTAGGCTCGTGCCGTAATTAATTTAGTGATGTGCGTCACGAATTTCAAGCTCTATTCTTGTACCAGTCAGCATTTATCTGAGTGTAATGTGCCCACTTCTCAGGAACGAGGTCAGCCGGGAAGATCGCCTGAACCGGGCAGGCCGGCTCGCAAGCGCCACAATCGATACATACTTCCGGGTCTATGTACAGCAGAGTCTCCTTCTCGAAGTCCGCTTCGTCCTTCCGCGGATGAATGCAATCGACCGGACAAACATCGACGCAAGCGGTGTCCTTCGTATTCAAACACGGCTCAGCGATCACGTAGGTCATGGGTGCGGGGCTCCCTTTCGAAACGACTTGGTGGGCATTCTACCTGAGGGCGAGGGCGAGCGATCATTCGTTCCATCTTCTGATCGACTCGATCTGGTAGTCATTGCCCATGAAGGTCACGATGTCTCCGGCCGCGTGCCCGATCAGCGCCGTCGCAACTTCGGACTGATTCGAGTAGACGCCTCGCTCGGGCGCTGACTCCCACGGTCCCAGGATCGTGACTTCGCGGCGGATGTCGCCGTTGGTCAGCACGATCTTCGTTCCGACGCGGACCGCGGTCACGTCGACGCGCGCGGGGTCGAGCACGTGAACGTTGGCGAGCTCGCCCTGAAGCTTGCCGACGCGGGCCGAGAGATAGCCGGCCCGCTGCCGCGCGGACTTGTATTCGAAGTTCTCGCTGAGATCGCCGAACTCGCGCGCGGTCTGGATGGCTTTGTTGTTCGCCGGAATTTCGACCTTCAGCAGGTGATCGAGCTCTCCCCGTTTCTGCGCGAGCATCTCGGCTGTGGCGTAAATCGGTTCGGCCTGCGGCTCGCGCAGCGACGCGTGCTTCATGATCGCGGCGTGTTTCACGAGCTCGCGGCGGTACTCCTCGACCGATCCGTAGCGCTCCGTCGTGTCGACGAACTTCCGCGCCTGCTCTTCGTTGTCGCTGGCCATGATCACGCGGATGACGAGGCCGCCTTTGTCGAACAGATCCTTCAGCCGCGCGCGCATCGGAGCGAACTCGTCGGAACTGAGCGCCTCGAGAATCTGGAAGAGCAGCGCGTAATTCGCGCGGTCGCTCAGCGTCTCTTCGTCGTTCAGACGTTTGACGTACCAGTAGAACGCGCGCGGATGGCGACGCGGATAGCGGAGCGTCTCATCGATGAGGCGGTCGCGAATGTCGGTCTGACCCGCTTCCTCGAGCGCGTCGATGACCAGCGTGAGCATGCGCGGCTCGTCGTCGAGGAAGAAGACTTCGGCGTAGACCTTGGTCCAGTCGGGATGCGTCTCGCGCGCGACGCGCAGCGCCTTCTCGCGCATGGGCTTGTCGCCGATCGCCGCGATCGTCCGTGAAGCCATGGCGCCCGAAAGCAGCGACGACGGTTCGATGGAAGCGTCGTATTCGCCCGGCAGAGTCTCGAGCGTCGTGAGGATCTGCCATGCCGTGGAGGCGTCCGTGCGGGCGAGCTTCGCTGCCTGCGCCGCGAGCGAGGACGAGAAGTAATCTGCCAGCTCCTTACTGCGCGAGCTGTGCTTGCGCGCGAGGTCGAGTTTCGTCTTGGCCTCGGCCTTTTCGAAATCACGCTTGACCGCTGCCTCCGCCCCCTCCGCTGATGCGGACCAGGAGTACGTCGCCTTCGCGCCGGTGCCGCTGACGACGATGCGTGGGTTCTTCCGTGCCGACGTCCACCACGACGACCACTTCTCTTCCGGCACGATCCCGATGACCGCGTCGCGCACCTCGGCCATCGTCAGCGGACGGCGGAAGCTCTGCAGAATTCTCGCGAACATCTCGCCCGGTTTTTTCGTCGCTTCGGCCCGCAGCTCGTCGGGACGGGTGAACTTCTCGCGAAGGACGTGACCCTCCTGCAGCGGCGTGAGGAACTTTCCCGCGGCGCCGAGGGGAACGGAGACGCGCTTGTCTTTTTCGAAGTCGAGGCGGCAGATGCCGAGCTCCGGATTCAGCTCGGTCACGCAACCGGCTCCGCGGCCGGGCATGAAGAAGCACTCACCTTCGTCGTACGTCAGCCAGTTCTCGACTTTCTCGGCGCGCTCGACCGGGTTGCTCTGCGGCTCGTTGAACTTCGCGAACTGAAAGGCTCGCGCGAACGACTTGTGCGAGCCGAGCGATTTCTTCAGCGCTTCTTCGATCTGGGGCCGCAGCGTGGCCGGATGTTTGGAAAGGCGGCCGATTTCCTTGAGCACCTGCAGCCGCTGCGGCCAGAGGTGCTTGTCCTTGAGCGCGTCGGCCAGGAGTCCGAGGAGCGTGTCGGATTGGGTGCGCTGCTCGGCTTTGCGAAGCGACTTCGCCGTCAGGATGAAACCATCGACCGACGAGAGATCGCCGTCGAGGTTGTTCATCCAGAGCGCCTCGACGTCTTCGAATTTCTTTTGGTTGATCAGTTGCTGTGCGGTCTCGCGGAACGGCATGAAGCGGGGATTGTAAAGGCGCGCGGCCCAAGGCCAAAGACCCCGGTGCCGGCGACCTGTTACCGGCGCAGCTTGACGAGCACTTTGAAAACGTCGAACGGAAGCTGCGCGGTGTGCACGATGTGACGAAGATGGTGCAACGACGTACGCCGCTCCTTGACGTCATCGAGCGTGATGTTGTGCCTGCGCAGCAGTTCGTGGGCTTTGTAATTGGCCATGTCTTTCCCCTCTGTCGGTCGGAGTGCAAGGGAACGGTCTCGACCGGAAGCCTATTCCCTCGTGTAGCATCGGTCCGTGCCGGCGTTGCGAAGGGTGGCCCTGTCGGTCGCGACCGCGACCGCCGCGCTCTGTCTTGCCTCCTACGCAGTCCTGGGCTGGTATTCGAGGTGGATCGCCGACGACTTCTGCTCGGCCGCCAGACTGCGCGCGGAAGGCTTCTGGCAATCGCAGGCGACGCTGTATCGGACCTGGTCGGGCCGGTTCGCCTTCGCCTTCGCGATCAACGCCGTGCAATCGCTCGGTCCGGAAACAGCGCGCGTCGTGCCGGCGATCGCGGTTCTCGCCTGGGTTGCGGCCACGACCTTCGCCGCGCGAAGGGTGCTGCGCGTCTCCGCGCCGCTCTCGCTCGCTGCTGCGATCGTCTTCGTGTTCGCCGCGATCGACGGCGCGCCGAACTCGTTCCAATCGCTGCTCTGGCAGACAGGCGCGCTGACGTATCTGACGCCGCTGATTCTGCTGACGTGCTGGATCGGCGTCGTGCCGCGTGCGAACGATCGCCGCGAGGCGACGCCGTTAACCTGGCTCGCTGCTGCCGCTCTGCCGTTCATCGCGGGAGCGTTTTCGGAGACTGCCGTCGTTTGTCAGGTTGCGGCGTTCACCGTTGCGGCCGTCCTCGCGCCGCCGAAGAAGCGCCGCGTGTTCGTTGTCGCGCTCGTCGCGTCGCTCGTCTGCCTGGCAATCGTGGCCGCCGCGCCGGGCAACGCGGTCCGGCGCGCGAATTTTCCGGCATCGGATCCGATCCAGGTCACGATTGCGCGAACCGCGAGCGCGACGTACGACTTCATCGGCCAGGCGCTCATCGCGAATTTCGCCGGCTTGCTGCTCGCGTGCGCGTTCGCGATGCTCGTCCGGCGCGAACAGGCCGGACTGCGCCTGCCTCTGGCGGCGCTGATCATCGCGATCGGGACGACCGCTGCGGCGGAGCTCACTGCGCTGCACTCGACGACCGGCATCGCTCCGATTCGCGCGATGGTGATTCCGGAGACGTTTGTGGTCATCGCCGCGATCGCGTTCGGTCTGTATGCAACGCCGAGAGCCGCGCTCGTCGCGTCCTTGCTCACGATCGTGCTGTCGCTCGCGCCGCTCGCACGGGCCGCTGGCAACGCGGAGCTCGTGCCGGCCGCCGAGGTGTTCGCGGAAAAGTGGGATCGCATGGATCTGCAGCTCCGTGCGGCGGGAATCGGAGCTCAGCGTGTCGTCGACATGCCGGCGAGCGTCGACCTCCTCGATTTCGTCACGCGCAATCCCGCGTACTGGTCGAACCGCTGTATCGCCGGGTACTACGACCTCTCAGGCGTACGATCGCGCTGAGTTCCTCAGCCTGTCGAGAATCTTCTCGTGCACACCGCCGAATGCGCCCGAGGACATGACGACGACGACGTCGTCGTCCCCCGCTTCGGACGCGACGAGCTCCGCAATCGCATCGACGTCATCGAGCTGCGCGGTACGAATTCCGTCGCCGTTGAGCCGCTGCACGATCGTCGGAACGGACATCATGTGGTCCAGTCCGTATCGCTCCACGTAGCGCTGTTTGTGAAAGATCGGTCCGATGACGACGCGGTCGGCTTCGTGGAACGCATCGATGTATCCGCTTTCGAACTCCTTGCGGCCGGAGGAAATCGAGCGCGGCTCGAAGAGCGCCCAGATTTTGCGGCCGGGGTAGCGCTTGCGCGCGCCGTTCAGCGTGGTCGCGATTGCGGTCGGATGATGCGCGAAGTCGTCGATCACCGTGACGCCGCGCTCGACACCGCGGACTTCCATGCGCCGCTTGATTCCCAGGAACGTCTCGAAGCCCTTCTGAATCTCTTCGGCCGATACGCCGCGCAGCCGCGCCACGGCAGCATCGGCGAGCGCATTCAGCACGTTGTGGCGGCCGGACAGATTCGTTGTGAAGCGGAACCACTCGTTGCCTTCCCACCAGGCGGTGAACGAGGTGGTCTGCGGCGCGAACTCGATGTCTGTCGCGTAGATGTCGTCCTTCTTGTCGGACCCGAACGTCAGCCACCGCGCCTTCGCGGAGCTGCGCAGCGGTCGGGCGTTGTCGTCGTCGCCGTTCGCGAGGATCACGTCGTTCGCGGCGACCTGCTCGACCGCTTTCCGGAATGCCTGGATGATCGCGTTGAGGTCGGCGTAGATGTCGGCGTGATCGAATTCGATGTTGTTCACCAGCAGCGTGTTCGCGTGGTAGTGGAGAAACTTCGGACCCTTGTCGAAGAACGCGGTGTTGTACTCGTCGCCTTCGATCACGAAATCCTCGCCGTGGCCGAGCTTGAAGTTCTGATTGAAGTTGAGCGGGATGCCGCCGACGACCATGCTCGGGTCGCGACCCGCGGCTTCCAGCAGCCACGCCATCAGAGACGTTGACGTCGTTTTCCCGTGTGTGCCGGTAACGACAATCGAGTGCTTCCCCCTGATGAACAGGTTGTAGATCGCCTCCGGCATCGACGTGTACGGGAGGTCCATCTCCACGGTCGCGGCCGCTTCGACGTTCGTGTTCGCCGCCGCGTTCCCGATCACGACGACGTCGGGCCGAAACGTCTCCAGATGCTGTTTCGTATACCCCTCGAGCACGGGAATCCGGAGACTCTCGAGGTATGTCGACATCGGGGGATAGACGTGCTCGTCGGACCCGGCGATCTCGTAGCCGCGCTGCCGGAGCATACCGGCGAGCGAGGCCATCGCCGTTCCGGCGATTCCGATGAGGTAAACGCGCCGGACATCGGCGGGCAGTTCATTCAAATGGGGCATCAGGTTCTCACTCCGACGCGCCATTGAGCAAGAAGCGTGCTTTTCTGCAAGGAAGTCATAGAATCGACGGCTACTTCGGCGAGGGGAATGACCCCTTTCCAGCGGCTGTTCGCAGACCAGGTACTCAACTCATCCAACTCATCCAACTCATCCAAACAGGAGGTTTTCGCGCAATGTCGAAGCGAATGGTAATCACCGCGTTAGCTCTGCTCATCACTCTGATCGGCGCGTTCGCGCAGGCCGAGGAGCAGGCCAAGGCGAAGAAGACGGATGCAACAACGACGAAGACGGAGGCGAAGTCCGAGAAGGCGCCGCGTCTGACGATCGTCGAGCCGGTCAAGGACTTCGGAACGATTCCGAAGGGCGACAAGCTCGACTGGGCATTCCTGATCAAGAACACCGGCGACGCCGATCTCGAGATTCTGGCGGCCCGGCCGTCCTGCGGGTGCACGGTCGCCGATTTCGACAAGGTCATCAAACCGGGCGCGACCGGAAAGGTCACCGCGCACGTCGACACGACGAACTTCGCCGGCCCGATCGCGAAGGCCGTCACGCTCGACACCAACGACCCGAACACGCCGTCGGCGCAGGTCACGATCCACGCGGTCGTGAAGCCGTACGTCGAGGCGCATCCGGCGGGCTTCGTCCGCTTCAACATGCTCCAGGGTGACGTCGACAAGCAGACCGTCACGCTCTACTCCGAGGAAGAGGAGCCGTTCCAGATTCTGAAGGTGGAGTCGCCGGACCCGTGGATCAAGGTCGACTACAAGAAAGTCGATGATCCCAACGCGATCCTGCCAGGCATCGGCCGCAGCGGCCAGGCCCAGTACCGCGTCGACATCACTGCCGGCGGCCCCGACGCGAAGATCGGACCGCTCGCCGAAAAGGTGCACATCGTCACGAACTCGAAGCACACGCCGGATTACTGGGTCAGCGTCACTGGCGTGATCCGTCCGACCTACCGCGTCGAGCCGACGGGCGTGAACTTCGGCGAAGTGACCGCGACCGACTCGGGCGCTACGCGCTCGGTCGTCCTTCGCTCGAATGACCTGAAAACGCCCGAGACCTTCGTCGTCTCGAAGGTCGAGTCCACCGTCCCAGGCGTGACCGCAGCGGTCAAGCCCACCCAGAACAAGGGCGAGTACGAAGTGACGCTGCAGGTCGACAAGAACGCGAAGCTGGGCGATGTCGACGGCAACGTGAAGATCTACACGAACGACAAGATCACGCCGGTCGTCACGGTGCCTGTGAAGGCGACGATCAAGGCCGCGACGCCGACGGCGTCGAAGTAAGCGAATCGCATCGAAAAAAAGGCCGCCTTCGGGCGGCCTTTTTCGTTGTCGGACAACCGACCACTCCTCATCACTTCGCTTCGACGGCTTCCTTCAGCTTCTCGGCCTGGAAGTGGGAGCTCAGCGGATCGATGATCACGTCGAGGCCGCCGTTCATCACGCTCGGCAGGTTGTGCACGGTCAGTCCAATGCGGTGATCGGTGACGCGATCCTGCGGGAAGTTGTATGTGCGGATCTTCTCGGAACGATCGCCCGTTCCGATCATGCTCTTGCGCGTCGCCGACAGCTCGGTCTCGCGCTTCTGCCGCTCGATGTCGTAGAGGCGCGCTTTCAGCACCTTCAGCGCCTTCGCGCGGTTCTTGATCTGGGACTTCTCGTCCTGACACGACACCACCACGCCGGTCGGGATGTGCGTCATGCGCACGGCCGAGTACGTCGTGTTGACCGACTGGCCGCCGGGTCCTGACGAGCAGAACGTGTCGATGCGCAGGTCCTTCTCGGCGATCTGGATGTCGATGTCCTCCGCCTCCGGCAGTACGGCCACAGTAATCGCCGAGGTGTGGATGCGCCCCTGTGTTTCGGTCTGCGGAACGCGCTGGACGCGGTGCACACCCGACTCGAACTTCAGCCGCGAGTAGACCTTGTCGCCTTCGATCTGCAGCGTCGCGTCCTTGATGCCGTTGACCGACGAGTAGTTCGCGTCGGTGATATCGACCTTCCAGCGCTTCTGCTCCGCATACCGGATGTACATCCGCATGATCTCCGACGCGAACAGCGAGGCTTCGTCGCCGCCCGTCCCGGCGCGGATCTCCACGAACACGTTCTTGTCGTCGTTGGGATCCTTCGGCTGCAGGAGAATGCGGATGTCGTTCTCGAGCTGCGGCTCGCGAGGCTCGAGCTGGGCGATCTCCATCTCTGCGAGCTCGCGCATGTCGTCGTCGGAGCGCTGCATCTCGCGCGCGTCGGCGAGGCGCTTCCGGACGTCCTTCAGCTCGCGGTACTTCGCGACGATCTCGTCGAGATCGGAGATCGACTTCATCGTCTCGCGATAGTTCTTGAGATCGGAGACGACGGACGGATCAGCGATCTTCCGCTGAAGCTCGTCGTAGCGTTTTTCGATGTCCTGGAGTTTTTCGTACATGGCCGCTCACCGTGTCATGCTGAGCGCAGCGAAGCATCCCCTGAACCGGGGGATCCTTCGCTTCGCTCAGGATGACACAGCTTCGCTAGGCTACCGCAGCCTGCTTGCTATCCTCGACCGCGTCGTACATCAGCGCTTCGCGCAGGGCGATGATCGCCACTTCGAGCTGACGGTCGTCGGGCTCGCTCGTGGTGATGCGCTGGAGCCACAGGCCCGGTGTGATGAGCATGCGGCAGAGGCGGCTCTTGAGGTGGCGTGCCGAGAAGCGGATGACCTCGTAGGCGAGGCCGGCGATGAGCGGGATCAGGACGACGCGCGCGCCGAACTTCACGACGAACGGAGCCGTCGACGGGATGAGCGAGAACACGAGAATCGAGATCGCCATCACGAAGAGGAGGAAGCTCGTGCCGCAGCGCGGGTGGAGCGTCGACTTGCCGCGGGCATTCTCGACCGTCAGTTCCTCTTCAGCCTCGTACGTGTAGACGGTCTTGTGCTCGGCTCCGTGGTACTGGAACACGCGCTTGATGTCGTCCATGAACGAGATCGAGTAGATGTAGACGAAGAAGAAGAAAGCGCGGATCAGGCCGTCAATGATGTTGTATTCGAAGTTGCTCATCGACGGGAACACGAAGCGGCGGAGCGCGTTCGTGATGCCGAGCGGCGCAAGGATGAACAGGCCGACCGCGAGCAGAAGCGCGAACGCCATCGAGCCCGCCACAGCCCAGTTCGAAATCTCTTCTTCCCCTTCTCCTCCCTCGGTCGACACGCTCGCCGAGTAGTTCAGTGCGCGGATGCCGAGGATCAGGGACTGGATCAGAACGACGGAGCCGCGGAGGACGGGAGTCTTCAGGAACTTGTACTTCGCGGTGATCGAAGCGAGCTTGTCCTTCTTGATGGCGACGCCGCCGTCGGGCTGTCGCACGGCGACGGAGTAGCCGGTCATCGAGCGCATCATCACGCCCTCGATGACCGCCTGGCCGCCGATGAGCATGTCGACGTTGCGCTCCCCGGGCATGGCGGACGTCAGTCCGTTCGTGAAAGCGTTGAACGAGCCCGCGATGAGCCGCGCCGCTCCTGCCCAGAGGCTTCGCGTCACTTCTTTACCCCGACCGTCTTTTTCGCGTAGCGCTGCTGGAAACGGTCGATGCGGCCGGCCGAGTCGACCAGCTTCTGCTTGCCGGTGAAGAAGGGATGACACTTCGAGCAGATCTCGACGCGCAGATCTTTCTTCGTCGAGCCGGTCTTCCACGACTCGCCGCACGCGCAGTGCACGTCGACCTGCTGGTACTGCGGATGAATCTCTGGTTTCATGAACTTACCTCGAACTGAGTCTAGTGCTGGCAGTCAGAAAACGGGGAGTATACGTGAAAAATTCTGGAGGCCCGGACAACTGACAACCGAGAACCGAGAACTCCTCACGGCCGGGTACTTTTTCGCCTACTTCGCTCCGAAGATCCTGACGATGAAGTAGGTCGCCGCGCCCATCAGGCCGGCCATCGGAATCGTCAGCACCCACGCCCAGACGATCCGCTGCGCCACGCCCCAGCGGACGGCTGATAACCGACGCGTCGCACCGACTCCGATGATCGCGCCGGTGATCGTGTGCGTCGTCGAAACCGGAATGCCGAACGAGCTGGCGATGAACAGCGTGATCGCGCCGGCGCTCTCGGCAGCGAATCCGCTCACGGGCTGCAGCCGCGTGATCTTCGAGCCCATCGTGTGGATGATGCGCCAGCCACCGCTCAGCGTGCCGAGGCCGATCGCGGTGTGCGCGGCGAGCACGACCCAGATCGGAATCGTGAACACTTTCAGGTACCCGGCGGTGAAGAGCACGCCAGCGATGATGCCCATCGTTTTCTGCGCGTCATTCGTGCCGTGGCCGAGACTGTAAGCCGCCGCCGAGAGCAGCTGCAGCTTGCGGAACGTTCGGTCGACGCGGCGGGGTGAGGTCCGCCGGAAAGCCCAGTACGTCCCGACCATGATGAAGAAGCCGAGGACGAGGCCGATAAGCGGGGCGAGGATGATGTAGATGAGCGTCTTCGTCCAACCGGACGCGATGATGACCAGCGGTCCCGCCTTCGCGATCGCGGCGCCGGCGTAGCCGCCGATCAGCGCGTGCGACGAGCTCGTGGGCAGCCCGTAGAACCATGTGATCAGGTCCCAGATGATCGCGCCGACCAGGCCGGCGAAGATGACGGCGAACGTCACCTGGGAGATGTCGATCATCCCGTGGCCGATCGTCTTCGCGACCGCTGTGCCGAACGTGAACGCCGCAACGAAGTTGAAGAACGCGGCCCAGATGACGGCCTGGCCGGGGGAGAGAACGCGCGTGGAAACCACCGTCGCGATCGAGTTCGCGGCGTCGTGAAAGCCATTGATGTAATCGAACACAAGCGCGACTGCGATCAGCCCGATGACGGTGACGAGCAGCATCCGCGATCAGCCGTGCTTCACGACGACGTTCTCGAGAAGGTTCGCCACGTCCTCACAACGGTCTGTCGCCGCTTCGAGCAGGCCGAGGATCTCTTTCCATTTGATGACGGCGATCGGATCGCGCTCCTCATCGAAGAGCCGGCCCAGGGCATCCTTGTAGACGCGGTCGGCCTCGTTCTCGATTCTGTTGATTTCGACGGTCTGATCGAGCACGCCGGAACGCTTTTCCAGCGCGACCAGGGCGAGCCGAAGCGAGGCGATCTGGTCGATGATGAGCTTGGTCAGCTCGCGGGCGCCGAAGCGCACGGTGTCGATGCGGTACAGCGGCACCAGTCCCGAGGCCATGTCGATCGCATCCATCACATCGTCGATGCGCGTGGCCAGAGCGTGGATGTCCTCGCGGTCGATCGGCGTGACGAACGTCTTGTTGAGGCGCTGGATGATCTCGTGTGTCATGAAATCGCACTTGTGCTCGATCTCCTTGATCTCCTGCGCCTTCGCGGCGACGGGCCGCTCGCCGGCGAACATCTCCGACAGCAGCATGGCGCCGGCCTTGACCTGGTCGGCCATCGCGATGAAATCGTCGTAAAACTTCTCTTCCCGGGGGATGAGACGGAATTTCGCCATGGAGTCGACCTCCCAAGAGGAGCGCGGATTCTACAACGAACGAATGCTCAGACCGCGTGCGCTTCGGCTGCTGCCGATGTCAGCGGAAAACGCACTTCGAACGTGGCGCCGCCGCCGCGCCGGTTGAACGCGCGAATCGTTCCGCCGTGGAGCACGACGAGATGCTTCGCGATCGCGAGGCCGAGGCCTGCGCCGGGGACGGAACGGCTGCGGTCGACGCGGTAGAAGCGGTTGAAGATCCGCTCGACGTCATCCGCAGGAATGCCTTCGCCACGGTCGGAAACGCGCAGCACGGCGTCGCCGTCTTCCGGCGCGACCTCGACGAGGACCTCGCCGCCGCCATGCTTCGAGGCGTTGTCGAGCAGATTGGCGAGCACCTGCTGGACGCGCGGCGCGTCGACGAATGCGAACGTGGTCACGCCGGACACGGAGAACTTCACCGGTCGCACGACCGGGCGGCGTCGGAAGTCGTCGCACAGATCGTTGGCGAGGTCGAGCAGATCGACGTCGTGCCGGTCGAGCACGAGTCCGCCCGACTCGATCCGGTTCAGCTCCGAGAGATCGCTGACGAGACGCCGAATGCGCTCGAGCTGGCGCAGGATGATGGCGCGAAGCTGCTTCTCCTGGTCCGCGGCCAGCCGCCCGTCAAAGCTCTCCGCCGCGGACTGCAACGCTGCGAGCGGCGTGCGGACCTCGTGCGAGAAGTCATCGAGAAAGTCCTTCTTCATCTGCTGCATCCGTTCGATCTCGGTGATGTCGATGAAGAGAGCGACCGCGGCGATGTCGGACGAAGCGACAGGGAACACGCGGATCTCGATCTCCCGCTGCCCGCGGCTGCCGCTGATGCTGACCCGCGTCGTCGACTCCTCCCCGCGCAACGCCCGCTGGAACGACTCGAAGAGCGGATGCTTGCGGACGACTTCCAGGTACGGCCGGCCGCGCATCGTCTCGTCGTACTCGAACATCTCGCCGACGCGCGGATTCGTGAACACGACCCGCCCCTCCCGGTTCAGCGCCATCAACCCTTCGCCGATCGCGCCGACGATCCGCTGCAGCGCCGCGCTCTGCTCCTCGTACGAGTCCTTCTGCCGCAGGACGATCGACCGCAGCTCTTCGACTGTCCGCGCCAGGTCGTCGAGCTCTCCGTGAAACGGCCGATCGTGGATCGCTCGACCGTAATCGCCCTGCGCCACCGCGCGCGTGCGATCGATCAGCTCATCGAGGTCCGACGCGCGACGTAGAACCCACAAGAACACCGCCGTCCACGGCACGAGGAACGCCGCAAACACGCCGATGCTGATGATGACGACCTGCCCGTCGGATATGCCCAGGCGGTCCAGGGCGAAACCGAACGCGATGCTGATGACCATCGCGATGACCAGCGAGACCAGCAGCGCGACGCGGAGAGGGTGCATGGTTCACTCGAAACGGTAGCCGTATCCGATCGCGGTGTGAATCCGGTCCTTGCCGATTTTCTTGCGGAGGTTGCGGATGTGCGCGTCCACCGTCCTCGTCTCCACTTCCTCCGACATCTGCCACACCTCGGAGAGGATGCGGTCGCGCGACACCACGGCCGGACGATTGCGCACGAGCATCAGCAGCAGCTCGAGCTCTTTCTTCGCCAGCTTCACCTCGTCGCCGCCGACGTAGACACGAAGCGTGCGGCCGTCGATGCGGAGGTTGCCGTCGTCGTACGTCGCGCCGTCCAGCTCGGCGGCCGATGATCGCCGAAGGATCGCCGCCACGCGCGCGAGCAGCTCGCGCATGCTGAACGGCTTCACGAGGTAATCGTCGGCGCCGAGCTCGAGACCGGTGACGCGATCCTGCTCCGACGCGCGAGCGGTGAGCATGAGAACCGGCAGTTTCGCCGTACCGGACGAGCGGCGCAGCTCGCGGCAGATCGTGAAGCCGTCGACATCGGGGAGGTTGAGATCGAGGATGAGGAAGTCGAACTCGCGCTGCTGCACCGCGCTGAGTCCTTCGTGGCCGTTGTCGAACGCGCTC
>DASWBH010000224.1:0-27778 GCA_036390755.1 Thermoanaerobaculia bacterium | reverse complement strand
GGCCGGTTGCGCTGCTGCCGTTTGCGCAGCGCGATCCGGCTTGCGATGCGCACGAACTCGCGATGCGCGCCGGCATCGTTCCATCCGGCACGGCCGAGGCGGAGGAACGGGTGGGCGGTGGTGCGGACGTCGGCGTCGTCGGCGAATCCGAGCGATGCCTCATGGCGCAGCTCCGCGCGAACGTCGGGCCACTGCTTGAACACGGTGGCGACGCCGACGAGCGGGATCATGATCGCGACGATGATGGCGACGCGCACCTCGCCGAGCCCGGCGCGGATGAGCGCGAACGGAACATAGGCTGCGCTGACGGCGACCGCGGCGGTCACGACGTCGAGCAGCAGCGGCTTCAACTTGTCAGCGACATGAAACGCGGCGAACGTGACGCCGTATCCGGCCACCGCTCCAGCGACGACGCACGACGCGAATGCCTCGAGCTCCCAATTCGTGTTGATCACCAGCGGGATCGAAGCGGCCGCTCCGCTGATTGCGCCGAGGAGCATGCCATCGGCCGGCTCGCTCTCGTCGCCGGTGAGCCGCGAGTACAGCGCGGCGAGCGTCACGGCGATGCCGATGATCGTCGCGCGCCACACCGGTCCGAAGTCAGTGATGCGGATCAGAACGCCCGCTCCGGCTCCTGCGAGGGCGGGTGTTGCGGCTGCCGCCCAGAAATCGTTGTCGAGCGTCTTGAAGAAACGCACGACCGCAACTGTGATCAGGAACGCGGCGACGAGAATCAGAGCGGTGACCGGGTCTGACATGCAGATGCTGTTCGCTACGTTTTTTCCGTGGAGCGAATCGGATGCCGGAGAAACCAGCGCCGCGACCGCTCGATGTCCATCCGGATCTGGTTCGTCAGTTCGAGTGCCGAGCGGAACTGTTGCTCGCGCCGCAAAAGCTCATGGAAGTAGAGGCGCACGGTATCGTCGTAGACGTTCGAGTCGAAATCGAGGATGTGGCTCTCGATCGTCGTCGCGTAGTTCTCGTACAACGTAGGCCGGACACCGATGTTCGTCACGCTCTCGAATGAACGATCGAAGCTTTCGAAGCGGGAAGTGGTGACGTAAACACCTCCGCCGGGGAACAGTTCGTTCGCCGGATCGACGTTGACCGTCGGGAAACCGATCTTGCGGCCGAGGCGGCGGCCGGTGGCGACGCGTCCGTCGATGAAGTAGGTGCGGCCGAGCGCGAGCGCGACCGTGCGCATCGCGCCTTTCCCGATCGCGTCGCGGACGAGCGAGCTCGACACGCGGATGCCGCGGATCCGCACTTCGCTCGCGCCCTCGACCGCGAAGCCGTGCTTCTTGCCTGCGGCCTTGAGTCGCTCCAGGTTCCCTTCCCGTCCCGCTCCGAAACAGAAATCGCGGCCGATCCGCACCTCCGCGACGTGCAGCGCGTTCACAAGGAATTCGGCGATGAAGCGGTCCGCCGGCATGCGCGAGAACTCGTGCGTGAACGGCACGATCAACAGGGCGTCGACGTCCATGTCGCGCAGCAGTTCTTCCTTTTGCGCAAGCGTGAGGATCTGCTTCGGGACGCGGTCCGGCGCGACGATCGTCAGCGGATGCGGGTGAAACGTGATCACGGTCGATGGCCGGCCCAGCTCGCGGGCGCGGTCGACGACCCCGCGGATGATCGCCTGATGGCCGATGTGCATGCCGTCGAAGTTGCCGATCGTCGCGACGCATCCGTGGGGCAAGTCGGTTTGCTTCAGCGGGTCATGCAGTACGAGCATTGCGCGTGATCATACGAATCCTCGCACTATCCGCGATACTCCTGCCCATGCCGCTCGCCGCGCAGCCTGCCCGCCATCGCGCACGCGACCTCGGCATCGTGACCGGAATTCTTCCGCCCGGACCACTGAACGCCATCACCGACGTTGCCGGCGTGAAGGTCGGCCATACGACCATCGTCCGCGGTGAGAACATCCGGACGGGAGTCACGGCCATCCTGCCCCACGGCGGAAACCTCTTCCGCGAGAAAGTTCCCGCCGCCGTGTTCGTCGGCAACGCTTTCGGCAAGCTGATGGGCTCGACGCAGGTCGAGGAGCTCGGTGAGATCGAGACACCGATTCTGCTGACGAACACACTCGCTGTCCCGCGTGTTGCCGATGCGTTGATCGACTACATGCTCGAGCTGCCGGGTAACGAGGACGTGCGCTCGATCAATCCGGTCGTCGGCGAGACGAACGACGGCACGCTGAACGACATTCGCGAGCGGGCGGTAGGGCGAGACGCTGTCTTCGCGGCGATTCGCAGCGCTCACGGCGGCGCTGTCGAAGAGGGGAGCGTCGGCGCGGGAACCGGCACGATCGCGTTCGGCTTCAAAGGCGGCATCGGCACCTCGTCGCGAAAACTCCCCGCGAACCTCGGCGGATACACGGTGGGCGTACTGGTGCAGACGAATTTCGGCGGCATTCTGACGATCGCCGGCGCGCCGGTCGGCAAAGAGCTCGGGCAGTACTTCCTGAAGCAGGAGCTGGGATCGATCATGGTCGTCGTCGCCACCGATGCTCCGGTCGACGCGCGCAATCTCAAGCGCATGGGCGCACGATCGATCATGGGTCTCGCCCGCACGGGCGCGGCGGGAACGAACGGCAGCGGCGATTACGCGATCGTGTTCAGCACAGCGCGAGGAGCATCGACCCTCGTCCCGAATGACTCGATGTCGCCGCTCTTCCTCGCCACGATCGAAGCGACCGAGGAGGCGATCTACAACTCGCTGTTCATGGCCGTGGGCGTGCGGAATGTGGAGGCATTGCCCATTGAACGTACACTCGAGATCTTGCGCGAGCATCGCGTGATCACGACCGGTAACAGATAACCGGTAACAGGTAACCGGGGACGGTCAACGGTAGACGAGATGCCCTCCCTCCACGACCGCCCGCTCATTCATGACGTGCAGCTTCCGCGAGTGCGGCCCCAGGATGTGCACGACTTCGAGGCCGCGGTGGACGAGCTCATCCGACAGCAGGTTTCGATGACACCGCCACGGCACGGCCTCGGCGCAAATGTAGGCAGTGGTGTGGCCGGAATCGAGCAGCCGCTCGACGGCGCGCCGGAACTCATCCGTAGCCATGTAATCGGCGTAGCCGCGGAACTGCTCGTTCCGCCAGGCGCTGTTCGGCGAATCGGGGAGCGGCTTGCGGCGGCCGCCGAGGTCGGGGAAATGCTCGTAGAGGATTCCGTGGTCGGCGAGCGATTTGGCGAGCGCTTCACGCGCAAAATGCGGGTAACGGCGGGAGCCCGGGAAACGGCGGATGTCGGCGAGCCGCGTGACGCCGTTTTCCTTCAGGAGGGCGACGAGCTCGTGCAGCTCGCGGGTGGAATGCCCGATCGTGTAGATGCGCTTAGAGATGGACACGGATGAACTATTACGCCGATCACGCGCAGCAGCTCAAGCGGGATCTTGCCCGGGAGGTTCCTGCAGATGAGCTTCGCCGGCTGCATCAGAAGCGGCCTCTGCTGCATGCCGTGATCGCAGCGGCGAACGTCGCCGCGCTTGTCGCGAGCGGCATCGCAATCGTCATGCTCGACCGCTGGTATTTCTGGCTGCCTTTCGCGGCGATCGCCGGATTCGCCGTGTTCGATTTCACGGTGCTGCTGCACGAAGTCGTACATCGCGCCGTCATCCGCGACTCGAGCGATCGCTTCTATCGGGCGCTCGGCCTTGTGTATGCCGTGCCGAGCGGCATCTCCGCAGCGCAATTCACCAGGTGGCACCTCGACCACCACGCCAGCCTCGGCTCTGCCGATGAGGATCCGAAGCGGCACTGGCTGTCGCCGAAACGAAACGCACGCTGGTTGAAAGCGCTCTACTTCACGCCGGCGCTGTTCCCGATTTACTTCCGCGCCGCCGCAAAGGAGACCGTGTCGTACGAGCCCGCGCTGCGCAAACGCATCGCTCGCGAGCGTCTGGCGACGATCGCGTTCCAGCTCGGCGTCCTTGCGCTGATCGCATGGATCGGCGGGCCGTTCATCGCGTGGAAGCTCTATGTCGTGCCGGTGTTCTTCATGTTCCCGATCGCGTTTGCACTCAATCGGCTCGGCCAGCACTACGACATCGATCCGGCCGATCCGGCCAAGTGGTCGACGCTGATGAAGCGCTCGTGGTTCTGGGATCGCGCGTTCCTCTTCTCGAATTACCACCTCGAGCATCATTACTTTCCCGGCGTGCCGTTCTACAACCTGCCGGCGCTGCAGAAGCTGCTCAAGCCGTTCTATGAGAAGCACGGGATCCTCGCGCATGCGTACGGCGAGCTGGTGTGGGAGTGGCTCGTGCTGAATCGCAAGCCGCACTCGAAGTGGGAAGAGGCGCCGGCGGCGATTCCCGCGACGGCCGAATAGACTGCGGATCGGGTCCTGCGATCTGCCGCTACGCCATCTCTTTCAGGGCGCGCTCCATCCGCTTGATTCCTTCGGCCGCCTCGTCCATCGAGAGGTTCAGCGGCGGGCGGAATCGTGCAGAGTTGTGGCCTGAAGCGAGCACCATCACATCATTCGCCATGAACGCCTTGAGCGCGTGATCGCGGACGTCTCCGGTGGGCAGGTCGAACGCAGCCATGAGCCCGCGGCCGCGCACGTTCGATACGAGATTCGGGAACTCCTCCTGGAAGCGCTCGAGCTCTCCGACGAAGTACGCGCCGACGCGCGCGGCGTTGTCGACCAGCTTCTCCTCGTCGATGACTTCGAAGTAACGCTGCGACCGCACCATGTCTGTGAGATTGCCGCCCCAGGTCGAGTTGATGCGCGACGGCACCGTGAAGACGTTCTCGTCGATGTCGAAAATGCGATCGTTCGACACGAAGCCGCACACCTGCGTCTTCTTGCCGAAGCAGAACATGTCCGGCTCGACGCCGACGTGCTGCCACGACCACATCTTCCCTGTGATGCCGGCGCCCGACTGCACCTCGTCGAAGATGAGCATCATGTCGTTCTCGTCGCAGAGCTGGCGCACGGCGCGGAGGAACTCGGGACGGAAGTGGTTGTCGCCGCCTTCGCCCTGGATCGGTTCCATGATGAATGCGGCGATGTCGTCCTTCCGGTCGTGAATGAACTTCTTCGCCTGATCGAGCGCAGCGGCCTCGCGCCGCGCCGCATCGGCGAGCGAGTCCTGGTCGGCCGGGAAATGAATCTTCGGATTGTCGATGCGCGGCCAGTCGAACTTGGGGAAGTACTGCGTCTTCCGCGAGTCGGCGGTGTTGGTCAGCGACAGCGTGTAACCGGTGCGGCCGTGGAAGCACTCGAGCAGGTGCATGACCTGCGTTCCCTTTTCCTCTTTGTAGCCCTTGCGGAGGTTCTTGCGGACCTTCCAGTCGAATGCGGCTTTGAGCGCGTTCTCGATGCCGAGGGCGCCGCCTTCGATGAAGAACATGTGTTTGGCGTGAGAGGGTGGAATCGCGATCCGTGAGAACGTCTCGACGAACTCGGCCATGTACGTCGTGTAGATGTCGGAGTTTGCGGGCTTGTTGATCGCGACTTCGGCGAGTTTCTCGCGGAACTCCGGGTTGTCGAGGCGCGGATGGTTGTAGCCGATTGGCACCGAGGCGAAGTTCGTGAAGAAATCGAGAACGCTGCGGCCGCGGCGGGCGTCGAACACCCACGATCCGCGCGACTTCTGCAGATCCATGACGATTTCATAGCCGTCCGCGAGCATGTGCCGCGACAGCACGGAGTGGACTTCCGCCGGCTGCACGTGGATCCGGCGATCGATGATCGTGGAAGACATGCGGAGAATCTTATCGCAACGAGGTTCGCGGTTCGGGGTTAGCGGTTCGGGGTTCGGGGTTCGGGGTTCGCGGTTCGCGAGGTTGACGCTTGGTTCTCCGAACTCCGAACTCCGAACCCCGAACTCCGAATCGCTAATGCGCTTCGAGCGACTTGCGATCGGCGAGGTTGTGCCGGTACGCGTAGACGATCAACTCGCCGCGGCTGGAGATGCCGAGCTTCTCGAAAATTGTGCAGAGGTGATGGCGCACGGTCGCGTCGGAGATGAAGAGCTGTTGTGCGACCTGACGATTCGTCAGTCCGCAGGCGACGGTCTCGACGATCTCGCGCTCGCGTTTCGTGAGCAGTGCGATCTTGCTTGTTTCGCTGCTCTGCTTCGGCTTCGAGCCCTGGCGCAGCAGCTTCTGGAGCGCCGGCCCTTCGAGCCAGATGTCGCCGCGGCGGATGCGGTCGATCGCGCCGAACAGGTCGTCGAGCGTCTTGCTCTTGAGCACGAGGCCGCGGACGCCCATCTGGAAGGCCTGGTGGCACGCGTCGGAATCGGGATCGGTCGTCAGGATCAGAACGGGGACGGACGGCGCGGCTTCGAGCAGCGCCTGGAGCGTCGCGAGCCGTTCAGGGTCGGCGTCGTGCAGGTCGAAGTCCAGCAGCACGGCATCGATATTGAGCTCGCGGGTGATCAGCAACGCGGTCGGGCAGACGTCGGTGTCGAGGGCGACCTGATAGTTCGGCCTGGTATCGACGAGAAGGCGCAGGGCGCTGCGCATGATCGGTTGGTTGCCGCAGACGACGACGCGCGCCGGCGCGCCTTCTTCGCTCGACTTGCCCGCGAGATTCGCTGCGCGCCGCAGAGCTTCTTCGCGCTCTTGCGGCGACGCGCCGAGACACAGCACGGCGCGGTCACACTCGCGACATTCTGCTGGCGTGCCCGCCACCTTCGACCTCTCCTCCATCCTCACCTCAGGCCTCGGAACCGACATGGGAAACGAACTCCCTACGAACGCTGGACGTGTGCCCAGACAGGTATCCTTGGAAATAGTTTGTTAAATTGCTGGGGTCGCGGCCTTATGCGCCGCACTCCGAATGTAAGTCAATTGTTGTATTCGCGCAACTTAGGTATGGAATTCCTTCGCACTTCTTTCGATATATGTCGTTAGATAGAGTCGGTAGCGATTTCGCTTCAGCGATTCCTCGACAAGGAGACACCTTCATGAAAGACATCTTCATCCTCGGCGGCGCCCGCACGCCGATTGGTTCGTTCCTCGGAACCCTCAGCTCGCTGAGCGCGCCGAAGCTCGGCTCCATCGCCATCAAGTGCGCCCTCGAGAACTCGCGCGTCCAGGCCGATCAGATCGAACAGGTCATCATGGGCAACGTGCTCCAGGCCGGCGTGGGACAGGCGCCCGCGCGCCAGGCCGCGATCGGAGCGGGCATCCCGACCAGCGCCGGCGCGATCACGGTCAACAAGGTCTGCGGCTCGGGCATGCGATCGCTGATGTACGCCGCGAACGACATCCGCTGCGGCGACTACGACATTGCAATCGCCGGCGGCATGGAGTCGATGTCCAACGCGCCGTACGCGCTCCCGCAGGCGCGCACAGGCTATCGGATGGGTCCGGGCAAGATGGTCGACATCATGATCCACGACGGCCTGTGGGACCCGTACGGCGACAAGCACATGGGCACCTGCGCCGAGGCGTGCGCCGCGAAATACACGTTCTCGCGCGAAGAGCAGGACGACTACTCGCGCGAGTCCTACCGCCGCGCGCAGGACGCAACGAAGAGCGGCAAGTTCAAGAAAGAGATCGCGGTGGTCGAAGTGCCCGGCAAGAAAGGTACGTCGGTCGTCGTCGACGATGAAGAGCCGTTCGCCGCCCCGCTCGACAGAATGGGATCGCTCAAGCCGGCATTTCAGAAAGAGGGCGGCACGGTGACGGCCGCGAACGCGTCGAAGATCAACGACGGCGCCGCGGCGCTGGTCGTGACCTCGGGCGATTACGCGTCGAAGCACAAACTGACGCCGATCGCGCGGGTCGTCGCGCACTCGAGCCACGCGCAGGAGCCGGAGTGGTTCACGACCGCGCCGGGCAAGGCGATCGAGCTCGTGCTCAAGCGCGCAAACCTGAAGATCGACGACATCGATCTCTTTGAAGTGAACGAGGCGTTCGCCGTCGTGGCGCTCGCGGCGATGAAAGACGTGGGCATCCCGCACGACAAGCTCAACGTCCACGGCGGCGCCGTGGCCCTCGGCCACCCGATCGGGGCAAGCGGAGCGCGCATCGTCGTGACGCTGATTCACGCGCTGCAGGACCGCGGACTGAAGCGCGGTCTCGCCGCCATCTGCATCGGCGGCGGCGAAGCGACGGCAGTGATCGTCGAGACGGTGTGATCTTCTAAGTCAGTGCGTTCGCGAGTTGGGTCAGGTCGGCGTACTCAAACGTCGGCATGCCGCCCGGCAGCGGCGCGTTCGATTTGCGATTGATCCACGCGTTCGCGATTCCGAGCGCATTCGTCGGAACGATGTCGTGAAAGTTGCTCTGCGCGGCGTGCAGCCACGGCGCGGTGGCGATGGTTTCGCGCGCTGACAGGAAATGCATCGGCGACGGCTTGTACGAGCCGACGTGCTGCGCGGTAATCACGACGTCGAAGTCGACGCTGAAGTGGCGTCGCGTCGCCGTCAGCAGGTCGTCGTCCACATTCGACAGGATGCCGAGGCGCATGCCGGCGGTGCGGAGTCGCTCGAGCGCGGCGTTGGTATCTGCGAACGGCTTCCATGAGGCGAGCGAATCGGCGAGAAAACCTGCGTACGACACGCGCCAGCCGAGAGCGTGCGCGACGCGGCACGCCGACTCGGTGAGCACGTCGCGATAGCGGCGATAGCGCTCGCGTTCGACGACGCGCTCGACGTCCGAGTAGAGCGGAATGATCTGCGCCTCGTCGAGGCGCACGCCGTCATCGCGCGCCGCCTCGACGAACGCCTTGCGAATCCCGCTTTCCCAATCGATCAGTGTGCCGTAGCAGTCGAAGGTGATGTAGTCGAACCGGCCGGACATTCGCGCGATTATCGCGCTACTCGCGGCCGATGGCGGCGACGTTTCTCTTCATGCCGTCGAGGCGCGCGCGCTTGATCGCACTCCTCGTGAACAGCCGCGAAAAATCGGACTGCCTGAAGTGGAGGAGATCGGTGACAGGAGTGGCCCGGTATTCGTCGCGCGGCATGAATGCGAGGTGCGGCGCGAGCGGCGCTTCGTTCCACGGACAGACTTCCTGGCAGATGTCGCAGCCGAAGGCGTTGCCGGCGAGCGGCAGATCATCCCGCAACGGACCGCGATGCTCGATCGTCGCGTAGCTGATGCAGCGAGAGGAATCGACGGTGCGGTCCGGCAGGATCGCGTGCGTCGGACAGCCATCGACGCAGCGCGTGCACGCGCCGCAGCGGTCGGCCACTTCGCCGCTGCCGATGTCGTTCTCGAGGGACGTCAGGAGCGTGCCGATGAAGAAATACGATCCGTGCTCTTCGTGAATCAACATGCCGTTCCGGCCGATCCAGCCGAGTCCTGCCTGCGCGGCGGCGGAGCGATCCGAGAGAGGGCCGGTGTCGACATAGCGCCAGCTTTTTCCGGGCACGACTTTTTCGAGATCGCGCAGGATGCGGTCGAGCACGTCGTGGTAGTCGTCGCCGAGCGCGTACCGCGCGATGCGATGGCTCAGCGCGCCGGGCTCCGCGTGCGGGCGCTCGCTCGAGTACGGGACGAGGATGACGATGATCGATTTCGCCCACGGGAAGCGCTGATGCGGATCGAGGCGCACGGCAGCGTTCTTCTCGAGATAGTGCATCGTGGCGTGACGTCCGTTCGCGATCCACTGCGCGAACACCTCCGCGTGCTCGTCGCGCAGATCGGACGCGCCGACGCGCGTGACGCCGTGCTCCGTCGCGACCGCCTGCACAGCCGGCCAGACTTCCGAGAGTGTCGTGATCATCAAGTTCGCGAACCGCACCGCAGCGTGAACGTCGCCACTTCCGGCCTGCAGAGGATGCGCACCGGCGGAATCGCGCCGATGCCGCGGCTCACGTACATCAACACCGCCCCTTCGCGGTGAAATCCTGCCGCGTAGCGTCCTTCGTGACGCGACGGCACGACGATCGCGCCGAAGAACGGGAAGCGGATCTGACCGCCGTGCGTGTGCCCGCAAACGAGAAGATCGATGCGGCGGCGCCCGAGAAGGTCGATGAGATCGGGATGGTGCGTGACGCCGATGCACGGCGCGCGTTTCACTCGGGCAAACGCGGCATCGACGTCCGGGTCGCCGCGATAGACCTCGTCGATGCCGACCACCGGCAGCTCGTCTTCGCCGCGGCGGATCGTGTGCGAGGTGTTGATGATGAATTTGACGCCGCGCGCGCTCATCGCCGCTTTCGTCTCTTCGCCGTTCGCCCAGTAATCGTGGTTGCCGAGGACGGCGAGGATTCCGTCGCGAGCGGCGAGCCCGCTCAGAAGAACGTCGGCCATGAGCGGGATGTCGCGGCGGAACGTCACGAAGTCGCCGCCGAGGAGGATGAGGTCGGGGTCGAATCGATTCACCTGTGCGACGACTTCGCGGTAGAACTGCCGGCGCACGAAGCCGGCCACATGGGTGTCGGTCAGAAACGCGATCCGGTAGCCGTCGAATGATTCGGGCAGATCGTCGATGAAGATGTCGTGGCGCGTGACCTCGATGTCGTAGACGTCGTTGTGCGCCCCGAGCTGTCGCAGGATCGCGATCGGCATGTGCGCCTTGCGCAGCCGGATCACGGTGGGCTCGAGACTGCGCACTCCCTTCACGTGCTCCGGATGCGCGTTCCGGTACGCGCGGTCGACGAGCCA
The DNA here is from genome assembly GCA_036390755.1 of Thermoanaerobaculia bacterium. GTDB lineage: Bacteria > Acidobacteriota > Thermoanaerobaculia > Gp7-AA8 > Gp7-AA8 > DASVHS01. Next base: position 17,190 of record DASWBH010000224.1, on the reverse strand, counting down.
GTACACGCCGACAGACGCCGCGCCGATGAGCCACGCGGCGCCGAGCTTCGCCACCGGGATCATCCAGACCAGCTTCTCGACCATGTCGGGTGTGAGGTGCTCGACGAGCGGCCGCTCCATCAGCCAGACGATCCATCGGTGCAGCGGCCAGAAGAGCGCGGTGAGCGCCAGCAGGACCGGCGGCACGATGTAGAGCAACGGCGTCCAGGGGCTCCTCTCGTGCCGGTGATCGCCGAACACGACGCGGTTCATGATGAACAGGAAGATGCGCGCGTCGCCGAGGAGAGCGAACGCTACGAACACGAAAAAGATGGCGTGGGCGAGCATGCTCCGAACGCCTAAAGTCGATTGAGGATCGGCTGAATCAGGTTCTCCGGAACGCGGATGGTTCCCAGCGTCTGCGCGGTCTTCACCGTGCCGTGATCGTCTGATCCGCCGGTGACGAACTTGCCGCGGAATCGCGCGAGGTTCGCGTACATGTCGCGGTTCGCTTCGTCCACGTCGGGGTGGAAGACCTCGATTGCGTCCACTCCTGCGTCGAGCAGTTGCGGAACGATCGACTCGTGATCGGGGTAGAGCGTCGGATGCGCAACAGACGTCACGCCGCCGGCCGAGTGGATGAGCGCGACCGCTTCGTCGATGCGAAAGCGCTCCTTCTCCACGTAGGCCGGTTTGCCGGCGCCGATGAGCCGGTCGAACGCTTCGGAGACGGTCGACACATGTCCCGCTTCGACGAGCGCACGCGCGACGTGCGGCCGGCCCATCGCTCCGCCGGCGGCGAGCTGCTCGACGCGAGCGTGATCGATGCGGAAGCCGAGCTCGCGCAGGCGATCGACCATGCGCCGGCCGCGATCCTCGCGCGTGCGCCGGAACGAGCGCAGCCGCGCTTCCACTCGCTCGTCGAGCGGGTCGAACGCGTAGGCGAGGATGTGGATGTCATGTCCCTGGTAGATGCACGACAGCTCGACGCCCGCGATCAGCTGCACATCCCGCGAGTCCGCGTACGCCTTGCTCTCGAAGTACGCGGCGAGGTTGTCGTGATCGCTGATGCAGAGGATCTGAATCCCGCTCGACCGCGCCACGTCGATCACTTCGCGCGACGACCGCGTGCCGTCGGAGTGATGCGTGTGCGTGTGCAGGTCTGCGTAGCGCATCGGGGCGGTGAAATGTAACACTCACCGCGTGATCGACGACATGCGCGCGGACGACTGGCCGTCGGTGCGCGCGATCTATCTCGAAGGCCTTGCCACCGGCAACGCCACGTTCGAAACGAACGCGCCGTCGTGGGGCGAATGGGACGCGAAGCATCTGCCGGTACCGCGGATCGCCTTTCGTGAAAACGGCGCGGTTGCGGGATGGGCGGCGCTGAGCCGCGTGTCGTCGCGCGCTTGCTACGCAGGCGTGTGTGAGGTCAGCGTGTATGTCGGCGATGCATTTCGCGGCCGCGGGGTCGGCGCGAAGCTGCTCGCGGCGCTCGTCGGACGTTCGGAAGCGAGCGGCATCTGGACGCTGCAGGCCTCGATCTTTCCGGAGAACGACGCGAGCGTGCAGTTGCATCTGCGACACGGGTTTCGTGTCGTTGGGCGGCGAGAGCGCATTGCGCAACTGAATGGCGCCTGGCGCGATACGCTGCTTCTGGAACGCCGCGCGGCTAAACCGTAGGTTCGTCAGGAATCGCCAGCGTATCGAGGATCGCCTGGCAACGCGCGCACGCGTAGCCTTCCTCGGTGACTTCTTCGCGATAGTTCCAGCAGCGGCCGCACTTCCTACCGCGCGCCTGCTCCATTGCGATGCCGGCTCTGCCGATGCCCTTCACGTCGAACGTCTCGCCGCTGAATTGCGACAGCGGCCGGAAGTTCACGTGCGACACCATGAAGATGCGGCCGAGGTCGGCGTTCACTTCGCCCAGCAGCGCCTGGGGCGCGAAATCACCATGGATGTTGATGTCCGCTTCGGCCGACTTTCCGATCTGCTTCGCCTTGCGCGCCGGCTCGATGAGTTTGTTCACCTCATCGCGCAGCTGAAGAATCCGATCCCACGCCTCCGTCTGTGCGGCCGTGAGAGTCGCCTCGATGCGAGGAAAATCGGCGAGATGCACCGAGCGTTCTTTCGCACCCGGAAGGGCTTCGTAGATTTCATCCGAGGTGAATGAGAGGACGGGCGCCATGATCAGCGCGAGGCCGCGCACGATCTGATACATCACCGTCTGCGCGCTCCGGCGCGCGCTCGATTGCGGCGCTTCGATGTACACGATGTCCTTCGCAACGTCGAGGTAGATCTTCGAGAGATCGACCGTGCAGAACTCGACGATGCGCTGGTAGATGACGTGGAACTCGTACTCCTCGTACGCGCGGCGGCAGCCTTCGAAGACTGCGGCGGCGCGCGCGAGCGCCCACTTGTCGAAGTCGGCGAGCTGCTCGTACGGAACCGAGTCGGTCTCGGGGTTGAAGTCGCCGAGGTTCGCCAGCAGGTAGCGCGACGTGTTGCGGATCTTCAGGTACGACTCTGCTGCGCGCGTGAGGATCTGTGGCCCGAACGTCATGTCGTCCGTGTAGTCGCTCACCGCCACCCACAGGCGCAGGATGTCCGCGCCGCTCTGCTTGATCACGTCCTGCGGCGAGAGCGCGTTGCCGCGCGACTTCGACATCTTGTCCCCGACTTCGTTCAGCACGAACCCGCACGTGACGACCTGCTCGAACGGCGCGCGGCCCTCGATGCCCGTGCCGACGAGCAGCGATGACTGGAACCAGCCGCGGTGCTGGTCATGACCTTCGATGTATACGGCCGCCGGCCACGTCAGCTCCGGCCGCGTCTTCAGCACGGCGATATGCGAACAGCCGGAGTCGAACCAGACGTCGAGGATGTCGAGCTCTTTGCGGAAGTCGGTGCTGCCGCATTTGCAGGCGTAAGCGGCCGGAAGGAAATCGGTCGCGGAGCGCTCATACCACGCGTCCGCTCCCTCGGCCCGGAACCGCTCCATCACTTTCGCGAAGAACTCAGGTGAGTGGACGGTCTCGTTGCACTTTTCGCAGTAGAGCACCGTGATCGGAACCCCCCACAGCCGCTGTCGCGAGATGCACCAGTCCGGGCGGTTCTCGACCATTCCGGCGATGCGTTCTTCGCCCCAGGCGGGATGCCACTTCGTCTTGTGGATCTGCTCGAGGGCGCGGCTCCGCAGGGTGGTCTCGTCCATCGAGATGAACCACTGCTCGGTCGCCCGGAAGATCACCGGGTTCTTGCAGCGCCAGCAGTGCGGATACGAATGCGTGATCGTCTCCGCGTGGACGAGAGCGCCCCGCTCGCGGAGATGCTCGACGATGAGCGGATTGGCTTTGAAGACGTGCATGCCGGCCCAGTGCGGCACTTCCGAAGTGAACTCACCGCGATGGTTCACGGGGGTGTAGATCTCGAGGCCGTAGCGCACGCCGGTGTTGAAGTCGTCGGCGCCGTGACCCGGCGCGGTGTGCACCAGCCCGGTGCCGGCGTCGAGCGTCACGTAATCGCCGAGTACGAAAGCGCCTTCACGCGGGAGAAACGCGTGGCGATAGCGCAGATGCTCGAGCGTCGAGCCCTTGTAGATCTTGCCGACCTTGTAGTCCGTCCAGCCGACCGCCTTCGTTACCGTAGGCACGAGATCGTTCGCGAGGATGTAGTTCACGCCGTCGTGCTCGACGATCGCGTAGTCGTAGTCGGGCTTCACCGCGATGGCGAGGTTTGCCGGCAGCGTCCACGGAGTCGTCGTCCAGATCACGGCGTACAGCGGCAGCTCGATCGGCAGATCGAGGCTCTTCACCGCTTCGTCGGTCATGCGGAAGCGCACGTAGATCGACGGTGACGTGCGATCCGCATACTCCACCTCGGCCTCGGCCAGGGCGCTCTGGTCGTACGTGCACCAGTGCACGGGCTTCAATCCTTTGTAGACCGCGCCTGTTTCGAAGAACCGGCCGAGAGCTCCGGCGATGTCGGCTTCGTAGTTGAACGACATCGTCATGTACGGGTGGTCCCAGTCGCCGAAGACGCCGAGGCGGATGAAGTCGCGGCGCTGGATGTCGACGTAGGAGGCCGCGAACTCGCGACAGGCGCGCCGGAACTCGGCCGCGGACATCTCCTGCTTCTTCTTCCCGAGTTTTTTCCCGATCGCGTGCTCGATCGGCAGGCCATGACAGTCCCAGCCTGGCACGTACGGCGAGTCGTAGCCCATCATCGTCCGCGACTTCACGATGACGTCTTTGAGGATCTTGTTGAGCGCGTGGCCGATGTGGATCTCGCCGTTCGCGTACGGCGGGCCGTCGTGCAGAACGAACTTCGGACGGCCTTCCGACTTCTCGCGAATGAGCCGGTAGAGATCGATCGACTGCCAGTGCTCGAGCCGCTTCGGCTCGTTCTGCGGCAGGTTCGCCTTCATCGCAAACGTCGTCTGCGGAAGGTTCAGCGTTTTCTTGTAATCGCTCGTCGTCGTTGTCGGGGCGTCGGCCATGGTGACCGGCCAAACTAACAGCGCGAATTCGACATTTCAAGCCGTGTGCGATACTCGAACGAGTTCGTCCGATGTCCGATTGGAACGTCGAGGTCAACAGGAGGCCGTATCGAGTTACGGTTACGGCGGCGCCGAACGGAAAAATGATGGTGCGCGCGAATGGGCGCATCGTCGCGCCGCCGCAGCCCCCCGGAACTCTCGACTGCTGGTTCAATATCGAGACCGACGGCTTCCATCTGCACGGATCGGCGGAGCAACTGCGCCTCGATCCGGTGGTCGTCCAGGTCGAGAAAGACAACGAGCCGGAACGGGAGCCGGCTCCTGCACCCGATCTGCCGTCGGCTGAGCGCGTTCAATGGCGCGTCGTGACGTTCATGACGGTCGGCGTGCTGTTGTTTCTGCTGTCGAGCTGTTCGGCCGTGTTCGTGACGACGGTCGCGTTGCGCTTTTCGACGATGGAGATTGCGGCACCGGCAGGAACGGTGTTCTCCGACCCTGCCGTCGAGAATTCGCACGGCATCCTCGGCGCGATCCGCGCGGGCTGCATCCTCGAGGCATTCGTCGGCGTCGCGGCCATCGCCGGCGCGGCGTTGCTGCTGCGCGGCCACAAACTCGCGCCGATCGTGCTGGAGGGCGTCTGCTGGGCCATCGTCGGCGTTGCCATCATCGCCGTCGCCGCCGTCGACGTTCTCTCACACCGGCAGCTCGTTCTCGCGTATCAGCCGCAGGCCGCGTTGCGGTGGTTGTCGATCGTGCACTTCAGCGGCGGCATGATGCTCGTGCTCCTCGGCGTCGCATCGGGATGGCTGATCAGCTTTCTCGAACCCGACGCGTTGGCGGCGCAGCTCGCGTCCCGCGGTGAGACCGGCTACATCGCGCCGTCGTAGCTCGTCGACGTGTCGTGGAAGTCGATCTGCGCGATGTGCCAGAGCGAGTTCGAGCCTCGCTGCAGGTACGCGACGCCGGTCATCCGCGGCGAGCGCGGATCGAACGCGAGGAAGTCGCCGATCTTGTTCGTGGTGGCCCACCGCCACGAAAAACCGACGCGCGTCGCGTAGCGAAGCGGCGGTGCGAGCAACTGCGGCGGCGCCGTGATCGAGTCGACCGCGATGAAAACCTTCCGGCCGATCACGAGTGTGATCGTGTGGAGGTCCTCATCGAGATCGCCGCCGAGGTCGTAGTGCGCCTCGGGCGTCAACTCGACGAGCGGATTGGTGTACCCGTAGCGGTCGGCTGGCGGGATCACATAACCGGCGTGCCGGAGCGCGGTGTAGAGCCGGTTGTCTCGCACGCCAGGTTCGGTGAGTGACCGGGGGCAGACGGCTTTCTTCGGCGCCTGGAATTCCTCCGACTGCTGGATGAGTGTTGCGATCTCCTCCTGCGATGGCGCATCTACTTTTGCTTGCGTTCCGGTCGTAGCCGTCGTCTCGGCGGGCAGCGTTCGTAGAGCAGGTAGAACCTCCGGTGTCCGCATGAACATCGCGTGAAGGATGACAGCGGGAACGACGAGCACGACGAAGGGCCGGAGCACCGGCGGTATCGCGTCGAAGGCGCTGCGGACATGGCGCTGAGCTTCGTCGCGGTTCACGTGAGATCTCTGCGGTCATCGTAGCATTGCAATCGCATGGGGCGGCCGCTACGCTCTTCGTGATTGGTCCGCAATCGAACCGCTGTGATGCTGCTGCTCGTCGTGTGCGTCGCGGCGTGTCAAAGCCGGTTGAAAGAAGCCGACGCGCTGATCAGAAAAGGCTCGCTCCTCGAGGCCGAGCACGTCCTCGCCGGCGAGTTGAAGAGTCGTCCCGGCGATCCGGACGTGCGCCTGATGCTCGGCCGCGTGTACCTGCTCGAGCAACGGAAGGATGACGCGATCGCGCTGCTCGGTTCGATGTCGTCGATGCGCGGCCTAACGCCGCGCGTTGCGCGCGAATATCGCGACGCGGCAATCGCGCTCAGCCGGCGCAGCGACACCCCGCCGACCGTCGCCGACTATGCGAGCACGGCGGCGCGGTTCGATCCGACGCTCGCTCCGTCGATGTGTCAGATGCTCCTGCAGCAGATGCGGCGCACGCGGATCGGGTGGCGGCAGGTCGCGCCGGCGGCGGCGAAGATCGATCAGGGCTGCCGGGCAAAGACGCTCCGCGTGATGCGATCGTGGATCGACGAGCCGATCGACATCTCTGAGCTGCAGGACCTCGTCCTGACGGCCGGTCAGATCGACAGCGAGGCTTCGCTCGAATTCGCGCGCGCCATCCGCGATCGCGCGAAGGGGTTTGCCTCGACCGATCGCGAACGCGCGCGGCAGCTGCTCGACGTCGCGATGCGCGCGAACGCAGAACTTGGCAGCGAGCTCGAGACCGTCGTGCTGCGCTCGTCGATCAATGAGCCGGCGGGGGTGCCGGTCACGCACGAGCTCGGGCAGGATTTTCTCAACCGCTATTCGGGCAAGCCGCTCGAAGTGACGAAGCGGCTGATGTCGGAGATCGCCGAGGGTCTGACCGCGTATCTCACGCGCTACAACCGGTATCCGCAAGTGCGGTCGATGTACGAGCTCATGCAGCAGTTGCGCGGGCTCAATCACACCAACGTGCCGATGGTTGATGCGTGGGGCACACAGTTCACGTACATCAGCTCGAGGCAGGGGAGCGGACGCCTGATTTCCGGTGGCGCTGACCGGCACGTCGAGCAGGACAGCCTCAATTTCGCCGTCCGTCCGCGCGGCGTCGTGCCGGAGCATGGAGCGGACATCATCTGGGAGGACGGCCGCTTCGTTCAGGAGCCGGCCGCGCAGGCGATCGAGAGCTTCGAAGGCGTCAACGCGGTTCGCCGCTGAACAACGCGGTCAGGTTCTCGGCCCGCTTGCGCGCGTAATCCCATTCCTCGGTGCCGCGGTTGAGAATCGACGGCAGATCATCGGCGACGACGTACCGCTCCTTGACGAGCTGCATCGCCGCCTCTGCGTAGCGGCCGAGGTAATCGTATTTGTCGCGATAGAGGCGGTCGATGCGCGCTTTGCTGTACGGGATGTACGAGCCGACGAAGCTCGTGCGCTCGTTCGGGAAGCCGATCTTCGGGTCGCGCGGATTCCATCCTGTCCACGTCGCGAGCGGCACGGCGACGTTCGGCAGCCGGATGCCGCCGATCTCGTTGCCGTCAGCGTCGACCTTCGGTACGTACGCCGGGTAAGTGCCGAGGACGCGCGGCGGTTCGGCGACGCTGCGCGGCCAGTCGGATCCGAGGTCGAGCGTGTACGGCTCGTATGGCCGCACCGGCGCGCCGGGGATCGTGCGGACGAGCGTGCCGTCGGCGAGATGCGGATAACGGCTCGGCGGGGGATCGACGTTCCCCCGCGACCACGCGTCGATGGCGACGAACATCGCGTGCGCGACCGGCCAGTAGCTGCTCGGATTACGGAGGTTCGTGCCGAGAAGCTCGACGTTGTCCGATTTTGCGGGAGGGAAGGGGCCGCCGATGTGGCTCATGCCCGCAATCGTGTACAGGCGCACGTTCTTCGGCAGTTCGACTTCCCGGGAGCCGTCCGGCGTCGTGAACGTGAGCGATTCGCCGCGCGACCAGAACTCGTACGACGTGTTGATGTACATGACTTTCGGCGCCACGTTCTCGGCGATCGCGCGGTCGAGAAGACCCTCGGTCCTGCCGCTGACGGGATCCGTCGTGGGAAGATCGGTGAACGGGAAGAGATCGGTCGGATAGAAGAGCGGCGAGACAGCCTGCGCGTCGCGCGACGGTTGCGCGAATCGATGGTTGAAGCTGCCGCGGCCCGCGCCGGCGACGATGATCACCATTCCGTCGAACGCTTGCCGCCCGTCTTCGTCGGCGTTGAAGCCCTGATAAAGCATGTGGCGGAGGAACCGCCCGCTCTGCGAAATGCCGAATGCGTAGACATGTTGCGCGCTGACGACGGCGTTCGCGTCGTGCTTCGCGTAGCTGACGAAGTCGCGCACCGCCGCGAGCCCGGTTCCGACGACCGCCGGATCCTTTGCTGTGTAAATCGCTTCGTAAATGCGTCCGGGCACGAAGCCGGTGTCGAGATGGATCGTGTTCGCGTCCGTAAAGCGCCACCGGCTGCGCGGAATCGGACGGCGTTCGGCCGTCTGGGACTCGCGCTCGGTGAGCACCGCCGAAGCGTCGTTGATGTCCGCAACCGCGTAGCCCGTCCCGCCGACCTGGCCGGCGATCACGTGTCCGAGCGGATGTTCGGATTTCTTTTCGGCAACGACGAAGTCGACGCGTACCTTGCCGGTGATGCCGCCCGCCACCGGCGCGTCGAGCCGGATCAGATCAGGATCGCGGCGGACGTCGAATTGCCAGCCCACGGACGCAACGGTGAAGCCGTGTCGAAGGAGAAAGTCGTCGCGTTCCGGCGCCAGCACCGCCGATCGGCCGCCGCGGTTCGAGATCTCGACGAACATCGCGTCGCTGCCGTGCTTCGGGCGGACGATGTAGAGGTCAGATGTGAACTCGACTTCGCCGCGCTCGTTCCGCGGCGCGCGGTCGAGATCGACGATGACTCGATTGTGCGGACTGGCCGGATCGATCGCGAAGTGAATCTTGCCCGTGATGCGCTCGTACGCGCCGCCGGAGAGATCAGTGCGTTCGGCCACCTCGACGCGCGTGACGCGCGCGAACGCGCTCGTGGCGGCGATCAGCAGGATCGCTGCGAACGTCGGTCGTTTCGATAGCACTCAGCGCGAGATATTCAATTCGCGCACCCGCCAGCCGTCGCCGTCGCGTTCCATGTACGCGGTACCCGTCGACTCGCCTCGTGACTCACCTGTGAGGCGGCCGTGCAGCCACGGTTCCGGCACCCAGCGCCACCTGAACTCGACTTTCGTGGTGTCGCGCAGACGCTCCTCCGTTTGCGGCGGCTCGGAGGCATCGGTGACCATCACGAGTTTGCGACGCGCTGTCGTCAGCGAGTAGTGATCCGGCGGCGTCTCGTCCAGATTGTTGCCGAACGTGGAACGCGCCTTGTCGGTCACGTCGACGTACGTCTCCAGGCGCGTTCCCCAGCTCGTCGTCTTGAACGTGAACATGCCCTGCTTGGCGAGATCGCGGAGCATGGTGTTCCCGGTGTCGTTCATCGTGCTCGCATCGAAGTGCCTCGGAACATCGAGCGTGAGCGGCTGCTGGAACGTGCTGTCGTCCTCGATCGCGGCCCCGAACGTTTTGTCGAGCGACTGGCTCGCCGGCGTGTGGTGCTTGACCGGCTCGGCCGCCGCAGTTTCGGCGTGCTTACGCGGAATGATCCACCACAGCAGAAGGAGCAGTGGGATGCCGATCGCGAACGCGCGGAAGACTTTCGGCGCGGTGTAGTACCACTCCTCGATCTGATTCATCACATGCCTCCGGCCGAAACAGCGCGCGGCGGAGAAATGCGGAGCCGCTGTCCGGGATGCAGCTTCGCGCGCGAAGAGAGGTCGTTCAGATCGCGAAGCTCGTCGACAGTGAGGCCGTGCCGGCGCGCGATCGAATAGAACGTGTCGCCTTTCCGCACTTTGTAGTACGCGCTTTTGTCGTTGTAGTGCGCGAGCAACGTGCCGAGCTCGCGCGCGCGCACCGGCAGGTAGATCGAGTCGCCTTCGCCCACCGATCGCGTGGAGTGCAGACGATTCATCGCCATCAGCGTCTCGCTTGTCGTCCCGATCGCGCGCGCAAGACGCTTGAGTGTGTCGCCTTCGCGGAGCGTGAACGTGCAGACGGCGATCTTCGAGTCTTCGTTCCTGAGGGTGGTGGCGCGCGCCGTGATCACCTCGGCGGCTTTCGCCGGCACGTGAACGGCCGTGCGGCCCGGCGGCAGAATGCCGTGGCGAAGCGCCGGGTTCATCTCGTGCAGCATGTCCCGGCTCACGGCGGCGACCTCAGCGAGATAGGCAAGCGACAGCGGGCCGTCGACGAGGACTTGTTTCTCGTCGGGCTCGACGGCGTCGCCGAGGTGGAAGCCGTAGGCGGCGGGGTCGGAGGCGATGAGGAGCGTCGCGTAGAACGTCGGCACGTATCCGCGCGTCTCTTTCGGAATTGCGGCGCGCTCGACGAGCTCCCACGCGCTCTTCGCACCGGTCGACTCCATCGCGCGATGAATGCGGCCGGGTCCGGCGTTGTACGCGGCAATCGTCAGCGGCCAGTCGTTGAAGTCGCGGAAGAGATCGTTGAGATACGCAGCCGCCGCATGCGCCGACTTCTCCGGATCGGCGCGCTCGTCGACCCACCAGTCGACGCGAAGGCCGTACTCGCGCGCGGTCTCGGGCATGAACTGCCAGATCCCGTACGCGCCCGACCGCGACGTGACGGACGGGATGTACGCGCTTTCGATCACCGGCAGGTAGGCTAGCCCCTTGGGCAGCTGATACTCGGCGAGCGCGGCTTCGATCATGTTCATGTAGCGCGCGGAGCGGGACAGCGATGTCTGGATGTCGTCGTGGAGATCCGTCGTGAAGAGGTTCAGCGCGCCTTGGATCGTCGGATGCTCGGGGATCGGAATCGACGCCGCGGCTTCGACATCGACCCGCGGCGCGTCGACCGGACGCTCCTCGCGCTTGAGGATCTCGTCGTAAGCCTTCTCGAGATCGCGCCGCAAGACGGCGGCGTCTGACGGCGGCCGGCTGGCGGCAAGCGCGGACTTGGCGGGGGCCGCGGACGTCCTGGGCGGAGGGGCGGGCGCAGTCGTCGCGCATGCGGCGCAAAGCAGAGCGGCCGCCGGCAAGAAGCGCCGCGTCTTGTTCATACCCACCCTCCCGGTAAGTCCGCGTTAAGTTTTTTCGATTCTGAGGTTGACGGACACCGATTCAACGTCGGTCGTGTCGTCCAGCTCCAGAGTTCCTTCCTGTTGCCTGACGACCGAGCCTTCGCTGTCCTGAAAGGATAACGTAACTTTCACCGAGCGGGACTTTGGGAGCACCTCACCGGGCGCCGTGAGGGTGAGCGCCTTGTGGATCTCGCGGCCGCGGCGCGGCGGCGCCGGCGTGCCGGCCTCCTTCTTCTTCGGAGTGGCCTCTCCGGTGGCGCGCTTGCGGAGCGCTTCGAGCTCGGCCATGACGTCGATCGTCGACCGCACTTTCACGCGTTTGACCGGCGTGACTTTCGCGGCTTTCTCCGTCTCGCTGAAGTCGATCTCAGGCTCGAGAGCGGGAGCCGGTGCGACCGGCGGCTCGGGTGCCGTCGCCTCCGGCGCCGGCGTGACGATGACGACCTCCTCTTCCACTGCGATTTGCGTCGCCTGCGGGCTCGGTTGCGCTGCCGCGGTGGCCGAAGCGGCTGCGGCGGGCGCCGTCGTTTGCGGCTGCGGCGGCGCCGCGATTCCGACCGCGCTCGTCGTTTCCGGCTTCGTCTCGCGCGGAGAATTCGCCGGAGTGTCCTTGATCCGGAACTGGGCGATGTCGGCGAGCTTCCGCGGGGGAGCCTTGACTGCGTCTTCGCCGGTCATGCGGCGGCGCAACGTCCGCAGTGTGAGCTTCGAGATCATCTTCAGGGTCTCGAACACGCCGATGCCCTTGTTCGCCACAGCCTCGGCCCATTCGTATTTCCGGTCCGGATCGAGTGCATCGAGCAGCGTCTCGACGCTGACGACGTTCGGCAGATCGCGCTTGTTCAGCTGCAGGACGAGCGGGATCTCGTCGAGCGTCAGACCGATCTCGCCGAGGTTGTCGCGCAGGTTCTTGAGGCTGTCGATGTTTCCGTCGAGCGCCGGGATCTGCGAGTCGGCGACGAACACGATGCCGTCGACGCCTTTGAGCACGAGCTTGCGCGTCGTGTTGTAGAAGACCTGTCCCGGGATCGTGTAGAGCTGCAGGCGGGTCTTGAAGCCGCCGATCACGCCGACGTCGATCGGCAGGAGATCGAAAAAGAGCGTGCGGTCAGTCTCGGTTTCGAGGCTCACCATCTCGCCGCGGCTCTGCGGCGACGTCTTCGCGTAGATGTGGTGGAGGTTGGTCGTCTTCCCGCAGAGGCCGGGACCGTAGTACACGATCTTCGCGGCCATCTGCATCGTCGCATAGTTGAAGAAAACCATCGCCTAAGGGAGCTCCGGTGCGCAGGGAGGCGATCGTAGCATCCGCTACTTCGGGGCGGCAAGGTTCTGGCGTGCAATATGTTCCGCCAATATTTCGTAGAGTTCCGCGAGGCGCGGCTGGTCGCGCAGCGCGTTCATGTGACGGCGGATCGTCTCGAGATCCCCACGCGACGCGGGACCGGTGAAACGAGTGTCGTCTTCGTGCGCGACCCAGTTGTCGATCGCTGATCGGGCCAGCGCGGCGAGCTCCATTCGCGCGTCGCCGACTCCGGCGCCGGCCATGATCTGCTGCGCGATGTCGAGCAGCGCGGCGACATAGTTCGCGCCGAACACCGCGGCTGCGTGATACAGCGGCTTCTGCTCGGGCGAGATCTCCGCGAAGCGTGCGCCGAGGGCCTTGACGACGAGCTTGGCGGTTTTCTTGTGGTTGCCTTCGAAGACGAGCAGCGTGTCGTGCAGGTCGGACGGCTCGCCGACCGGAGCGAGCGCCCGGAGCGGGTGGAGCGAGAAGCCGTCGCGCAGACTCGGCAGCGCGCCGCTCGCGTGAAAGATGATCGCGTCGGTCTCCGGAATCGCCGCCGCAACTTCGGGGACGGAGCGATCGCTTACGGCGATCAGCAGAAGCTCCGCATCGACGGCGAGATCGTTGATGTCGACGCGCGCCGTCGAAAGCAGCTCGGCGATGTGACTGTGGGATTCCTCGCGCAGCCACACGCCGGCAATCGGCCAGCCGATGCGGCGCCACGACGATCCGAAAGCCCACGCGGCCCGTCCGCCGCCGACAATGCCCAAGCGCATAATGAACCGATGCGAGTCGCGCTCATTCTCGCACTTCTCGCGCTGCCCGTGACGGCGGCGCCGCCGTCGACGTGCGGTGCGCCCGACGCGTATTCGCGCGCGCTCTGCGCGTATCAGCACCGGCAGTTCGCCGACGCCGAGAAGGGATTTCGCGCGATCGTCGATGCTGGTGCGCAGGAGCCGGAGACGATGAAGTCGACCTACTTCCTGGCGCGGACGCTCATGAAAACCGGCCGGTTCGATGATGCGGCGAAACTGCTCGTGAGAATCTACGGCCAGGACAAACCGTTCTATGAGGAGTGGCAGTGTGATTACCTGCTCGGCGAGTGCAGGAGAGCGCAGGGACTCACCTGAGAGTTGTTGGTTCTCGGTTCTCCGGCACTGACAACTGACAACTGAAAACATGCCTCAGACGAACTTTGAACTCAGACGCAAGCTCCTGCAGCTGGAGGCGCTCTATGACGTCGGCCGCGCGCTCAACACGCTGCGCCCGGAGGCGGAGCTCCTCGAAGAGCTGATGCAGCGGGCGGTGGCGGTCCTCGACGCGCGGATCGGCTTTGCCTTCTCGCTCGACGAGAAGCTGAACGTGCAGCAATTCTTCGCGTTCGGCATCGAGGCGCCGGCGCCCGCCGCGATCCTCAACGAGTCGGTGATCAAACAGGTCATCGCCTCCCGCGAGCCCATCTCGCTCACCGTATCGCGCTTTCTCGGCGGCCCCGGCAGCGACCTTCTGATCGCGCCGATGGTCGCCGGCGATGTGATCCTGGCGGTCATTGGTGTTGGAGGGAAGGAAGAGCGCGGCGCGAAGAGCGGCGCGTTCGTCGAGGACGACCTGCGCTTTCTCGAGTCGCTTGCGGCGATCGGTGCTGCGGCGGTCGAAAACGCGCGGCGGTTCCATCGTCTCGACCTGATGCGCGAGACGCTCCAGGACGAGAACCGCTCGCTCAAACAGCGCATGCTGCGCGACTACAACGACCGGCTGATGGTCGGCGACTCGCCGAAGATGCAGCGCGTCATCGATCTCGTCGCGCGCGTTGCGGAGAGCCAGGCCACCGTGCTGATTCGCGGCGAGTCGGGCACGGGCAAAGAGATGGTTGCCCGGCTGATCCACGGCAACTCGCCGCGTAAAGACGGACCATTCGTGGCGATCAACTGCGCGGCATTGCCGGAGACGCTGCTGGAGTCGGAGCTGTTCGGCATCGAGCGTGGTGTCGCCACCGGCGTCGAGGCGCGGCCCGGGAAATTCGAGCTCGCGAAAGGCGGCACAGTCTTCCTGGACGAGATCGGCGATATCCCACTGACGTTGCAGGCGAAACTCCTGCGCGTGCTGCAGGAGCGCGAGGTCGAGAAGCTCGGCGGAAGGCGAAGGATCCCGATCGACGTGCGCATCCTGTCGGCGACGCACCGAGATCTAGAAGACATGATCGAGCGCGGCGAGTTCCGGCAGGATCTGTACTACCGTCTGAAAGTCGTCGAGATCTCGCTGCCTCCGCTGCGGGAGCGGAAGGACGACATCCCGAAGCTCGTCCGCTTCTTCCTCGCCAAATACGGCAAGCGCGAAGGCCTGCAGGACGTGCGCATCACGCAGGAAGCACTGCAGAAGCTGATGCGGCACCCGTTTCCCGGAAATGTGCGCGAGCTCGAAAACCTGATCGAAGGTGCCCTCGCGCTGACAACCGATCCGGTCATCGATCCCGGCGACCTGTTGCTGCCCGAGACAGTTGCCGGTGCAGACGCGTCCGCGCTGACGGGAGATCTGCCGAAACTCGACGAGCTGGAGGCGCGTTACATCGCGCGCGTCCTCGCCCACACCAACGGCAACATCTCCGCTGCCGCAAAGATCCTCGGCGTCGACCGCAAGACGCTCTATCGCAAGCGCGGCGAAGTGTCCCCAAAACACCCACATGGGGATTCTTGGGACGTTCACTAGTAAATGGCTGGTAGTTAAGACCTTACCTCTCTAAGAGCCTTGGCGATGGGATAACTGTGGCGGAATGCCACAACCGTTGTTACGTGTTCACTTTCGTAACAACTCGTGTAAACTACGCGACATCAGAGGGTTAGAGGGTTTGAGCGCAGACGGGTACGGGTGGCAGTTGCGTTGCGAAAGGACGATCCCGACGAATGAGGGGGACTTCCATGAACACCATCGCAACTGCTCGCACCAAAGCCGTGTCGCTCGTGCCCGCGACGCTGCTGCTTCCCTCGATGTTGGCCGCCAACACCCTGGCGCTGTTCGCGCTGAACACGCTCGGCGGCATTCCGGACTGGATCAAGACGGCGGCAGCGCTGTTCCTCGCGTTCTGATCGCCCCCACTCTGGTCAGGAATCCCGAATGACGATGACCGCAGAGCGGCAGATGGAGCTCACGCTCCCGATGGTTCCGGACATCGAGATCGCCGCTGCACGTGCGGCCGGCAATCTCGCCCGTGAGCTCGGCATGAGCGCGGAGAAGATCGACGAGATGGCCCACGCGATCATCGAAGCCTGCATCAACGCGCGCGAGCACTCGGGTTGCGCCGACCAGCGCATCTATCTAAGATTCGTCGGCACTTTCCAGGGCGACGGCAATCCGCGCATCGATGTCTGGATCAGCGATCACGGTCGCGGCTTCGACATCGACGAAGCGCGCTCCCGAAGAGTGAAGCTCGGCCCGTCGTACAAGCGCGGCCGGGGCATTCAACTCATGCAGGCGCACATGGATGAAGTCGAAATCCACAGCGGTGCGGAAGGCACCACGGTGCACATGGTGAAGTACGAGAACAGATCATGACTGAGGAATTGAAGGTGGCCGTCGACAGGCGCGCCGCGGGCGCGATCCTCTACACGAAGGGTTACATCAACAACGTGGGAGGGGAGGAGATCGCCAACCGCGCGTATGAGCTCATGGACGACGACGTCCGCACGCTCCTCCTCAATCTTCGCGAGACGAAAATCGTCAACTCGATCGGCATCAGCATCCTGATCGAGATCATCGAGAAGATGATGGACAAGGGCGGGAAGATCGCTTTCTGCTGCCTGACTCCCGTCATCCACAAGACCTTCCAGATCATGGGCCTCGCGAACTACGCGACGATTTTCGAGAGCGAAGAGAGCGCGCTGAAAGAGCTGAACCTGGCGGCGAGCTCAACAACGTAGTTCTGGAAAAACTGCGGTACGTCCTTCCCGAGTGCCTATAATTCGCCGATCCGGCAATGCAACTCTCACCCGGCGCGCATGTGCGCTCGTTCGAGGTGCTGTCGCCGCTTGGAGCCGGCGGGATGGGGGATGTGTATCGCGCGCGCGACCCGAAGCTGGGGCGCGACGTTGCGATCAAGTTCCTGCAGGAGAAGCTGAGCGGGAGCCGTGAGTACCTCGCCCGCTTCGAACGCGAAGCTCGCGCCGCCTCGGCGCTCAATCATCCGAACATCGTCACGATCTTCGAGATCGACCAATTCAACGGCGCGCCGTTCATCGCCATGGAGCTCGTCGAAGGACCGAGCCTTCGCGACCTGCTGAAAAAAGGACCGCTGCCGGTTCGCAAGCTGCTCGATGTGGCCGCGCAAATTGCCGACGGTCTCGCCGCCGCGCACGAGCGCGGAATCATCCATCGCGACCTGAAGCCCGAAAACGTGATGGTGACGCGGGACGGACGCGTGAAGATCGTCGACTTCGGTCTCGCCCGGATCAGTCGCCCGGCCGATCGGCCGGCGAGAACCGACGAGACCACCAGCCTCGAGACTCCGCTCGGCCGCGTGCTCGGGACGGCCGCCTACGTCTCGCCCGAGCAGGCGCGCGGCGTCGAGATCGACTACCGCGCCGACCAGTTCTCCTTCGGCTCGATCCTCTACGAGCTGGCGACCGGCCGCAAGGCATTCCGGCGGGATACGACCCCGGAGACGCTCGTGGC
>DASWBH010000223.1:0-2480 GCA_036390755.1 Thermoanaerobaculia bacterium | reverse complement strand
TTAGCGCATCGTCTGTGGAAGTGCAGTGACGGCGCGCTGGTTTATCCTAGGCGCGGCTCCACGTCCCCGTAGCTCAGTCGGATAGAGCAACAGCCTTCTAAGCTGTGGGTCGCAGGTTCGATTCCTGCCGGGGACGCCAATTGCGTCTGCATTTTGCACGGAGGTTCCATGATCCGCGTGCTGTTCGCGCTCGTTCTCATCACCGGCTGTGCGGGATCCACGTACGACGAAGGAAGTGCGTTCCGGCATCGCGGGGTGCAGCCGGCGATTCGCGACACGGCCGGGCTGATCGGTTCAGCCGGCTGGGGAATCAGCGGCGCGTCGTCGGCATCGCTGGCCGTCCCGGCCGGCGCGCATGAGGAATGGATCGTCAGGTTTGACGACTTTCGCGCACCATCGCACGCGGACCTCACGCGATTCGTGCCGCGGCTTCGCGAAGAGCTTCGACGTTTCGCGAAAGCGTCCGGTACCCGGCTGACCGAGCAGGATTCCTCGGCGTGGCGCCTGGATCTCGCGTACACCGATGACGTGCATCGCGGCACGGTTCGCGTTCGCCCGCGCGGAGGGCTGAGGGTGACGGGGTTCGAGGTCGTCGTCGACGAACACTGACGCACAGTACACGGCGACGGATTTCGCGAAAATCGATCCGGCGAAGCACCGCGCGGTACGCCGCTAACGCAGACGCGCGACCGCTTTGCGCAGCGCCGCGTGACACACCGCCACATCGACGCTCCGCTGCAGCATCGGTACGTAATTGCGAGCGAACTGCGGATCGGGCGTGGTGCCGAACAGCGACTCCACGCGATTGGTGATGTCGACGACTTCCGACACGTCGAAATCGCGCCGGGACACCTCGTCGATATCGACGATCAGCGCGGTGATCGGCTTGATCCACGCGAAGAACAGATCTTCGTTGAGCAGACGAAGCAGATGCGTCGGCTGAGGCACGGGACCGAATGCGAACGTGTAATCGTCCCTCGTCGCCTGGATGATCGCGCGGTGCAGCGGGATCATCAGGCGCCACACGTCACGTAACGCGGCGCGCTGCGCGGCCCGCGTCTGATCGTCGGGCGTGTGCATCGTCCGCTCGAAGAACTTCGCCTTCTGATCGTTGTAGTTCATGAGGACATATCACGCCCCCACGGTTGGCTGGGGAAGGGTGGGTAGGCAGTAGCCAACCGTAGGGCCGTGAAAGGTGAAGCAGCTTCCAGGAACACCAAGTCTACACCCATCTGACATAATCGCAATTCGTGCCAGATGCGTCGTTTTCGCTGCGGCGAATGCTCGGCGAACGCGGTCTTTGGATCCTGGTCATCTGCATCATCATCTTCTTCTCGCCGGCGCTTTTCGGCAGCACGTTTTTCTTCCGCGATCTCTATCTTTTGTTCTACGGGAAGAAGCTTTTTCTCGCGACGGCGCTCCGTCACGGCGAGATTCCGCTCTGGGATCCGCTCACGCAAGGCGGCCAGCCATTCCTCGGCCAGCCGGGAAACGTCGCGTTCTATCCGCTCAACATTCTTTTCCTGATCCTGCCCGGCGTGGCGGCGCTGAACGTTCTCATCGTGCTGCAGTTCATCCTCTGCGGAGCCTCCGCGTACTTCCTCGGCCGCGCCGTCGGTTTGTCGCAGGCCGGCGCGTTCGTCAGCGGGACGACGTACGCCTTCTGCGGCTACGTGCTGTCCGCCGCGAGTCTTCTCGTTCTGATGCAATCGCTGCCGTGGGCGCCGGCGCTCCTTGCGTCCGCGCACCTGCTGATTCGCGAGCGGCGCAAGCGATGGCTCGTCACTGCAGTCCTCGCTGGAGCGATGTCGATCCTCGGCGGCGGCGCAGACATGACGGCGATCAGCTTCGCGCTCGCAGCGATGTGGATGCTCATCGTTCCGGCTGAGTTGTCGATCGCGAAACGGGCAGCGCTCGCGGCGCTCGTCGGCGCACTGATGATCGGTCTGACGTTGATCAGCACCGTTCCTGCGCTGGAAGTCGCGCGAAGCTCGTCGCGACAGCAGAAGCTTCCGTACACGACGTTCGTCCAATGGTCGGTCACGCCGCAGCGGCTTCCGGAGTTGATCGTGCCGCGCTTTTTCGGTCCGACGGAAACGCTCGCGCGCAGCGATTACTGGGGCGGCCGCTACGAATACGGATACCCGTACATCATCAGCATTTACTTCGGCACGAGCGTGCTGCTGCTGGCGGCCGCCGGAGCGTTCCTGTCGCAGATGCTGCCGCGACGCTGCCGCACTCTCCTTCTCGTTTTCATCGCCGCCGGCATCGCGTTTTCACTCGGCGCGCTGCTGCCGTTCTTCCATTTCATCTACGCGCACGTGCCGCTGATCGGGAGTCTGCGCTTTCCGGTGAAGTCGCTCGAGCTCACGCTCGTTCCGATGGCGCTACTTGCCGGGTCGGGAGTCGCCGCGGCGACGGCTGCGGCGCGGCCGCTCGTGATTGCGGCCGTTGTCACCGCAGCGGCACTCGCCGTTCTC
>DASWBH010000222.1:0-9941 GCA_036390755.1 Thermoanaerobaculia bacterium | reverse complement strand
CAGGAAGCCGGCGAGCGACTGCTCATCGTCGCCGATGGCATGGGCGGTCATCGGGGCGGTGCCACAGCGTCGCGACTGGCAGCAGAAACCGTGCAGTCTCAGTACGTTGGCGGCGACACCGCCGATGTCGCCGAGGCGCTGCGCGAAGCGCTTTTGCGAGCGAACGAGCGCGTGTTCAACGAGGCCGAGACGAACGAAGAATTGCACGGCATGGGTACGACGACGTCCGTACTCCTCGTTCGCGGCCGCCAGGCGTGGTTCGCGCACGTCGGCGACTCGCGGATCTACCTGATCCGAGACGGCGGGATCCATCAGTTGACCGAGGATCACTCGCTCGTTGCGTCGATGGTGCGCGAAGGGCTGCTGACATCGAAAGAAGCCGAGAACCATCCGCGGCGAAATGTTCTGCAGCGATCGCTCGGCATCGCAGCCGAAGTCGAGATCGACGTCAGCGGGCCGCTCGACGTCCAGGAGCACGACACGTTCGTCATTTGCAGCGACGGCTTGCACGGTGTCGTGAAGACGGAAGAGATCAAGGCGATCGCCGATGGCCGGCCAATCGGCCGGGCGGCAGACGAGCTGGTGAATCTTGCGCTCGAGCGCGGAGGTCCCGACAACGTGACGTTGATCGTGGCGCGCGCCGAAAAGCCGGACCAGGATGTCACCCTGATCGATGATGAAGCGGCGTACGACGCGACGATCAAGGAGATCGCAGATCCCGGAGCGCAGATGGCAGAAGAACCGTCACCCGACGTGCCATCGGCGATCCGCGAACCGCGATCTGTTTCGCGCGGGAATGCCGTGGTGAAGTGGGCGATCCTGTTCTCGCTGGTGCTCAGCGCGGCCGGAGCGTGCCTGTTTTTCAGCCAGGAGCAGATGTTCCAGACGCAGAACTCGACCGCCAAGAGGTAGCCTTTCGCTAGGCAGTCCGAGGAATCACGACGTGGGCGACAAGCGATGTGAAAACGGCCACTTCATCGACGAGTCGTGGGACCTCTGCCCGTACTGCCCGCCCGAGAGCTCGGAACAGGAGCTTCCCGTTGCCCATCCCGCGCGAGCCGTGGCGTCGAGTGCGGCCGCCGGTCCGGCCGCAGCGCAGCGCGGTGTAGCCGCGGCGACACCTCCGCCGGCGCCGCGGCGGGAGCCGGTTCCGCCGCCGGCGCCACCTCTCGAGCGCACGGTCGCCGCGCTGAAGGGGTCCGAAGGTTCGGCAGCTGAAGCGAAGCGCTTCGTCGTCGCATGGCTCGTCGGCCTGAACGGCGCGACGCGCGGCGAGTCATTCCCCGTCCGCATGGGCCGCAACATCCTCGGACGCGATCAGCGTTCGGACATCGTGATCACCGACGAGCAGGCATCCGCGCATCACGCGGACCTCGTCTTCCGCCCCGAGGAGCGGCGATTCATCCTGATGGACCACAACTCGACGAACGGCACGTACGTGAACGAAGCAGAGATCGAGCCGCGCCGGGACCTCGCCGGCCGGGATGTCATTCGCATCGGCTCGCAGAGGTTCCTCTTCATGCCCCTCGTCGAGGACGGTTTCCACTGGGATGACGAAGGCGCGTTGAAATGATCGGCGACGTCATCGGCAACTATCGCGTCGAGCGTGAGATCGGCGAAGGCGGCATGAGCCACGTGTACGTCGGCCGCACTCTCGCCGCGACGGAGATGCTGCCGGCGAACTATGTGGTCGTGCTGAAGATCATGTCGCCCGATCTCGCGTCGGAGGTCACGGCGCGAAAGCGATTCGTGAAGGAGGCGCAGATTCTTTCGCGGCTGCGCCACCGCTACATCACGCGTTTCTACGAATTCATCAACAACGAGAACGGCGCCGTGCTGGTGATGGAGTACGTCGAAGGAATCCCCGTCGACATGCTCATCGCCGACAAAGGCGCGGTGGCGGTGAAGCAGGCCGTCTCCATGGCGCAGTGCATGCTCGAGGCGCTCGTCTACGCACATGGCAAAGGCATCGTTCACCGCGACATCAAGCCGTCGAATCTGATACGCGAGACTTCCGGCGCCGTGAAGGTGACCGACTTCGGCATCGCCAAGATCAGGGAAGCGGCGGGCGCGCAGGCGCAGACCGTCCTCACGAAGTCCGGCTTCCTCCTCGGAACTCCGCACTACATGTCGCCCGAGCAGATCCGCGAGCCGAAGGACGCCGGCGCGAAGTGCGACATCTACTCGGCCGGCGTGGTCTTGTACGAGATGCTGACAGGCTCCTTACCGTTCAACAGCCGCTCGCTGCCGAAGCTGATCGATGCGATTTATCGCGGAGATAAGAAACCGCCCAGCGCTCTCAAGAAGGAAATCGATCGGGAGCTCGACAGCATTGTTGTCAAGGCGATGCAACCGCAACCCGGGCTTCGCTACGAGACCGCGCGCGAATTCTTCGAGGCGCTCGAGGAGTACACGGTCAGGCAGCCGGTCGAGGCCGCGCCCGCGGCGCGCGCGAGCGCTCCCGCTCCCCAGGTCGCGTCATCGGGCGGCTCGCGGTGGATGCTCGTTCCTGTGAAGAACGAAGGCGCGGACAACCACCCGATCAGCGGCGACTCCGTGATGGTCGGCCGCGACCGGACCTGCTCGATCGTGCTGTCGCATCCCGCCGTGTCGCGGCACCACGCGCGCATGACTTTGAACGGCGCAGCGTGGGTGCTCGAGGACCTGCAATCCGCCAACGGCACCTACGTCAACAACACGCGCGTCGACAAGGTCCGGCTCAAAGCGGGCGATGTCGTGCGCTTCGGCGCCGATCCGGCCTGCACGTATGTTCTGAGGGACCATTGAGCAGCGCCACGACCCCGATCACCTGTCTTCGCTGCAAGAAACCTATCGACCCGGCCCTCGACCAGTGTCCCCACTGCGGCGACCGCGTTACGAAGTTCCAGCGCACCTACGGCAGCCGTCTCATCGACGGCAAGTACCAGATCCTCGACCGCCTCGGCGTCGGCGGAATGGGTGAGATCTTCAAGGTTCGCCACATTCATCTCAACGAGCTTCGCGTCATCAAGATCATGCGGCCGAGCGTCGAGACCGACGAACAGGCGCTGCAGCGCTTCCTCCAGGAGGCGCGCACTTCCACCACCATCAAGCATCGCAATCTGGCGATGCTGTATGACTTCGCCCGGCTCGAGGACGGCTCCTATTACATGGTCTGGGAGTTCATCGACGGCGTGAACATTCAGAAGTGGATCGCCAAGAACGGTCCGATGCCGTCGCGGCTCGCCGTCGAGGTGGCGATCCAGGCGTTGACCGGCCTCGATCATCTTCACTCGATGGGACTGATCCACCGCGATGTCTCGGCGGAAAACATCATGCTGTCGCAGGACCACCACGGGAAGCTCCTCGTGAAGGTCATCGACTTCGGCATCGCCAAGTCGCTCGCCGAGAGCGAAGGCAACGCCGGACTTACCCAGACCGGCATGTTCCTCGGCAAATTGAAATACGCGTCGCCCGAGCAGGCCGGATATCTGAAAGAAGGCGAGCGCCTCGACCCGCGCACGGATCTCTATTCGTTCGGCATCGTGATGTACGAGATGCTCTCCGGCCGCGCGCCGTTCCAGGGGTCGACTCCGCAGGCGTACATCCTCAAACACGTGAGCGAGAAACCGCCGCGCATCGCCGAGATGAACCCGCAGGTGAACGTGCCGCCGCAACTCGAGTCGATCGTGATGAAAGCGCTTGCGAAGAATCGCGCTGACCGCTTCCGCTCCGCCGCGGAATTCGCGGGATCACTCGAAGTGATCCGTCCGTCGATCCAGCCCGATGAGAAGTTCGGGCTCGGCGAGCGCATGGTCACGCTGTCGGCGGCGAAGACCGTCAATGAGCTGCCGAGGTACACCCCCGCCGCCGGCACGCTCGGCAGCAACGATCCGACTATTGTTGAGCGGACGGGCGCGGAGCCGAGGACGCTCGTCGAGCCGGTTCTGTCGCCGGCCACCCGCCGTAGCGCCGGCGGCATGATCGCCGGTGTCGTCGCGCTCATAGTCCTGATCGGCGTGACGAGCTTCGTGCTGCTGCGTCGGCGCGAGCCGCAGTCCGCGCACACCGCCGCTCCGAGCACTGCGCAAGTTACGGCGACCGCGAACGCGCCCGTCTCGCCAGATCACGGCGTGCTTCTCCTCTCGGCATCGCCCTGGGGCGACATCGAACAGATCGTGAATCTCGACAATCACAAAAAGGTCGAGCTCAGCGACGACAAACGCTCCACGCCAACCGCAATCGAGCTCGAGCCGGGCAAGTACTCGGTCAGCGTCCGTGGCCCGCGCGACACGAAAACCGTCGACGTGCAGATCGAGGCCGGGAAGCGGAAGCGCATGACCATTCCTACCGCCGACGTGAACTACGACGAGATCGAGAGGGAAGTGAAGCCGCAATGAAGGCTGTCCGGCTGAGCGTTCTCGCGCTGCTGTGCGCGCTCGTGAGCGCCGGCATTGCGCTCGCGTCCTGGTACGACGACTACGACGCCGGCGTCGACGCCGCGTTGAAAGGCCAGTGGCAGACGGTCGTTCAGAAGATGACCGCCGCGATCAATGGCAATCCCAACGAGAGCAACAAGGCGCGCACGTACGGCGCGATCTTCATCAACTATCACCCGTACTACTACCGGGGCGTCGCGTACCTGAACCTCGGCAAGTATCAGCAGGCGATCTCCGACTTCGAGAGGACCAGCGGTCCGGGCGCTGAGGATCTCGGTTCGCTCGATGCGCTGATGCAGCGCGCGAAAGACCGGCTCGCGGCGGCCACGGCGACGCCGCCTCTCGAGACGGCGCGGCCGCAGGTCACGACGACCGTGGCACCGGCACCTTCGACGACGCAGCAACCGGCGATCGACAACGCGCTGCGCACGCGCGCTCGCGCCGCGCTCGATCAGGCAAAGACGCATCTGCAGTCAGCGCAACAGCGCAAGGCCACGACGTCACAGCAGTACCAGAGCGCCTTGAACGCATACACGGCCGCGAACTCGCGCCTTGCGACGGTGAAGAACAACGATGACCTGAATGCGATCATCGCCGAGGCGGAGAACGTCACGCTGCTGGCGGATTCGGCGACGGCGGCAACGGTCGCCACGACTGCGCCGGCACCTCCGCGCACGGCGCCTGCTACGCGCAGCAGCTCAGCGGCGCAGACCGTGCTCGGCGACACGAGCCGCCGGCTGCATCGAGCGCTGCAGGACTACTTCAGCGGCGACTTCGACAAGGCCGAGCAGGGATTCCAGGAGCTCTCGAAGGAGATGCCGAAGAACGCCTGGATCTGGGCGTTCCTCGGCGCATCGCAGTATTCGCAGTACGCGTTCGAAGGCGAAGACAGCTACAAGGCCGCCGCGATCACGTCGTTCCGGAAGGCGAAGACGTACGGCAGGTGGAAAGACGGTCTGCCGGAAAAGTACTTCTCGCGCCGCATTCGGAAAGCGTTCAAAGAAACGGCGGGCTAAAAAAAAAGACTCCGCGGGGAGTCTTTTTCAATGCAGCGTGAGTAATGCCGTCTGTTAGTAATCCGGCCCGCCCATTCCGCCGCCTCCGCCTCCGCCTCCGCGATTCTGACCCTCGCCGCCTCCTCCGCTGCCGCTGCTGCTGCCGCCGCCGCTGCTGCTGCCGCCGGGCATCATCTCTTTCACCTGCTCGACGACGCGGCTGATCACGCCACGGGCCTGGGGTGCCGCTGCCACGGCCGCTGCGCCCGCTGCCGCGCCGCCCGCTGCGGCCATCGCCGTGCGGCTGATCCGGGTGCGACTCGCCTTTTTCCCTCGGGCCGAGGCTTTCGATGATGAAGCGCGCGATGTGGAACGGCTGGCCGAAGATTTCTTACCGCCCTTGCGGCCGGCCGCGGAACGACGTGCCGGAGTCGAGCGCTTGGATCCGCCGCGCTTCGAGCTGCTGGCACGGCGCTTCGAGCTCTTCTTCGAACCGCCTTTGCGCGACGAACGGCGTTTCGACGACGGTCTCTTCTTCGTTGATTTGGATGATTTCCTGGAGGAGCTCCGCGATCCGCGCTTCTTCGATGACTTCTTCGAAGATCTCGAGGATCGCTTCTTCGATGCAGCCATGTTCTTTCTCCTTCTCAAATGTCGGTGTGGGGAACCGTGCCGGGATCAGGAATCACGCTGCGCGCGCCGTGTGGTGTACGCGTTGCACCGCGACAATTTAGACGAACATGTGGCGATTGTCACGCGTGGGCGTGCCGCGTTGGACGCTGGTGATCGCGATGCTGCTGTTCGCCGCGATCGAAGCGTTCTTCATCTACCTCGCGCTGCTCAATCACCGCATCACGCGCGAGCTCGCCGGCGGCAACTGGCGCGCGCCGACGATCTTCATGTCCGCGGCGGGCGGACGTGAACGCGAGGTATTGCGCCTCTACGGCGTCGACTGGCGCGTCATCCAGCCGGTGTCGCTTGACTCGCTTCCGCGCTACGTCGCGGACGCCTTCGTGGCCGCTGAGGACGTCCGCTTTCATCATCACCCGGGCGTCGATCCGATCGGAATCATGCGCGCGATGCTCACCGACGTTCGCGGTCACGGCATCATCCAGGGCGGCAGCACGATCGACCAGCAGATCATCAAGTCGCGCTTCCTGTCGCAGGAGCGGACGTGGCGCCGAAAAATCGTCGAACTGCTCCTCGCGGTGATCCTCGACGCCCGGCTGACGAAGAACGAGATCCTCGAGCTCTACGTCAACGAGGTCTACCTCGGGCATTACGGAGGCAGTCCGGTCCTCGGCGTCGATGAAGCGTCGCGGCTCTACTTCGCCAAACCGGCCGGGCGCCTGCGCGTGGACGAAGCGGCGCTGCTCGCGAGCATCATCCGCGCCCCGAACCGCGACAATCCGCAGAAGCGGCCCGACATCGTTCGAGCGCGTCGGGACGCCATCCTGCGCGTCATGCGCGATCACGGCTGGATCGACGATCCGCAGTACCGCGCCGCGGTCTCGCACGACGTCGCATTCGTCGGCGGAGACGTTCCCCAGCCTCCGTTTCCGTACTACCTGCGCGCGCTGCGATCGGAAATCGTGAAGGAGATCGGAGTCGGCCCGGTCATCGAAGGCGGTCTGACGATCGTGAGCGAGATGGATCCTGCGGCGCAGCGCGCAGCGGAACGCGTGGCATCGCGCGCCCCCGCACAACTCGAGGCGCGCTTCTCGTGGATTCGCGATCAGTCGCGGCAGGAACCGCTGCAGAACGCGATCCTCTCGGTCGATCCGCGGAATGGAGGGATTCGCGCGCTCGTCGGCGGGCGCGATTTTCATCAGTCGCCGTTCGATCGCACGTCCCTCATGCGGCGGCAGCCCGGTTCGGCGTTCAAGACGTTCGCCTATCTCGCCGCAATCGCGACGAAGCGCGTGACAACCGCGACGCTCCTGCTCGACGCGCCCGTCACGGTCGCAATCAGCGATCACGAAACATGGACGCCGCAGAATTACGACGAACGCTACCGCGGCCGCGTGACGTTGCGCCAGGCGTTCGAAGCGTCACTGAATGTCCCGACCGTGCGCATGACGCAGCAGGTCGGCCTCGGTCGCGTGGTGAAGACCGCAGAGAACTTCGGTTTCACTGAAGACATCGAAGCGATCCCGGCGCTGCCGCTCGGAGTGACTGAAGTGACGATGCACGAGCTGACCGCTGCGTACACGCCATTCCCGAACCTCGGCATCCGCGTCGAGCCGTTCATGCTCACGTCCGTTCACGATCGAAACGGCAAGACGCTGTTTCGGGCGAAAGTGCGCGAGAAGCGCGTCTGCGATGCCGACGTCGCGTACGTCATGCACACGCTGCTTCGCGGCGTCGTCCGCCGCGGAACCGCGGCGCGGCTCAAGCGGTACGGACTCGCATACGTCGCCGGAAAAACGGGGACCACGAGCGATTATCGCGACGCGTGGTTCGTCGGCTACACGCCCGACATGGTGACGACGGTGTGGATCGGCTTCGATCACGGCGCGCCGCTACGGCTTTCGTCGGCCGAAGCGGCGATCCCGATCTGGGGCGCGTACATGGCCGCCATCCCGCACGTTCACGGCGAACCGGCGCCGCCGAAAGGCGTCACGTTCCGCGACATCGATCCCGAGACCGGCATGCTGTGGGACGAAGGATGCCCCGGCCCGGTGCACGAGGTCTTCCTCGACGGCACCGCGCCGACCCACCACTGCCCGCGCGGGTTCCTCGGCGGCATCGTGAGGCGCGTGTTCTTCCAGTCCGATCACTTCGACGAGCCGGCCGCGATCACATTCGAGAAGTTCCGCGAATGGGCTGCCGACGTGGATCGCAACCGGCAGGAGGTTCGCGGCTTCATTGGACGGCTGAGGCACATCTTTGGAGGAGATTGAATTGCAGCTTTTCCACGATTTGACTCTGCCGTCGCGCAGGTCTAAATTGCCCGTGCTGGAGTGATTTGGGGCCGCTTGCAACCAGCCTAAAAAAAGCTAAATTGCCGCCGCAGTCGAACGCCGTACTTCGATCGGCCCCACGAAACGTCGTGGGGCTTTTTGTTTATGCAGGATTTCATTCAAGCGATCGCCGACGAGCACGTCTACCTCTTCGATGGGGCGATGGGGACGATGCTCTATTCGAAAGGCGTGTTCATCAACAAGTGCTACGACGAGCTGAATCTTCGCGCTCCGGAGATGGTGCTGGACGTCCACAAGCAGTACGTCAAGGCCGGCGCGGAGATCCTCGAGACCAACACGTACGGCGCGAACCGCGTGAAGCTTCGCAGCTTCGGACTCGACGACGAGCTGCGCGACATCAACATCGCCGGCGCCGAGCTCGCGCGGAAGGCTGCGGGCGACTCGGTCTATGTCGCCGGCGCGATCGGGCCGCTCGGCATCCGCATCGAGCCGTATGGTCCGACCTCGCGGGAAGAAGCGCGCGCGTACTTCCGCGAGCAGGTCGAGGCGCTGCGGGATGGCGGAGTGGATCTGATCATCCTGGAGACGATGTCGAACATCGCCGAGATCGAGCAGGGCATCCTGGCGGTGCGCGACGTCTGCACGCTGCCGGTCATCGCCCAGATGACGATCGGCACCGACGGCCGCACGATCTACGGCGACACTCCGCGCGTCATCGCGCAGCGGCTCGACGCCACCGGCGCAGATGCAATCGGACTGAATTGCTCCGTCGGTCCCGACGTCATGCTCGACGCTGTCGAGGAGATCAGCTCGGTCACCGCTCGCAAGATTTCCTGTCAGCCGAACGCAGGTCTGCCGCGCGACGTCGCCGGACGGCAGATGTACATGGCCTCGCCCGACTACATGGGCAAGTACGCGAAGCGCCTGATCCAGAAAGGTGTCAAGTTCCTCGGAGGCTGCTGCGGAACGACACCCGAGCACATCAAAGTGATGCGCGACGCGGTGCGTCCGCTGTCGCCGCGGCGCGCGTTCGTCATCGTCGAGCGCGAGAAGGCGGAGAGTCAGCACGCCGGCGTCGAGCCGGCGAAGCTCTGCGATCGCTCGCGCTGGGGCAACAAGATCGCGAACGGCGAGTTCGTGACCACGATCGAGATCACGCCGCCGAAGGGAGCGAACCCCGACAAGATGGTCGAGTCGGTCCGCGCGATCAAAGAAGCGGGCGTCAACGCCGTGAACGTGCCCGACGGTCCGCGCGCGCAGAACCGCATGGGCGCGATCGCGGTGGCGGTCCTGCTGCAGCAGCGTGTCGGCATCGAGACCGTCCTCCACTACTGCTGCCGCGACCGCAACCTCCTCGGCATGCACTCCGATCTCCTCGGATGCGCGGCGCTGGGGCTGCACAACGTCCTGCTCATCACCGGCGATCCGCCGAAGATGGGACCGTATCCGGACGCGACGGCGGTGTTCGACATCGATTCGATCGGACTCACGAACATGGTCAGCCTGATGAACCGTGGTCTCGACCTCGGCGGCAATCCGTTCGGCGAGCCGACGTGCTTCACGATCGGCGTCGGCGTGAATCCCGGCCATCTCGATCTCGAATA
>DASWBH010000221.1:0-2643 GCA_036390755.1 Thermoanaerobaculia bacterium | reverse complement strand
CGAACTCTCGCCTGGCTACGCTTGCACCGCCCAGCGCACTGCACATGCTGACCGGATTCCCGCTTCGATTCACGATGGAAGCGATGAATCATCATTCGAACATCTACAGAGCACTCGTCATCAATCCCGGTTCACGCGTATATGACGACCCGCAGCGTGTCTACGCGCGGAATCTTGAAGTGCCGTCCGGTGGCGGCGTCAGCACCGCTCGCGGCATCGCGCACGCCTACGGCGTCTTCGCAAATGGAGGACGAGAGCTGGGTTTGCGTCAGGAGACTCTGGATTTACTGGCCGCTCCGGCGATTCCTCCCGCACGCGGTTTCTACGATGAATGCATGAAGGCCGACGGCATACAGTTCTCACTGGGCTTCATGAAGCCGACAGCGGTGTGGCCGTTCGGCAGCGCTCGTTCGTTCGGCTCCCCTGGAGCGGGCGGGTCGCTCGGCTTTGCTGATCCGGACGCCGGCGTCGGTTATGCCTACGTAACGAGTCAGATGGGAACGGAATTGACCGGCGATCCACGCGATGTCGCGCTCAGAGAAGCGTTGTACTCCGCGATCCGATGAGGTGCGCGCCGTCTACTGCTTCCGCTTCGCCACCCAGGTTCCGTCAGAACGCGCTTCAACGCGCATGCGTCCCTTGCCGGAATCGCCGTCGATCCAACCGGCGAGGAATGCGTTGACGGGACCGGGTGCGCCTTGCCGGCTGTCCTTCGGCCACTCGCCGGCGAACGACAGCTCGACGTAGCCGTTGCGCCAGGTGCCGGTGATCGGGCGATTCTGTCCGAGCGGTCCGGACCATGTTCCGGTCACGTTGTTGCCGTCGCGATGCAGGTCCATTGTTGCGGCCATTCCGCCCGCGTCGCTCGAGTAGCGCATGTCCCACGAACCGGCCACGTCGGATCCGTTCTTCAGGTTCTGCGGCACCGCGGGCGTAATCCGCACGTTCGAGAAATACGCCTCCTCGTTCGTGTAACCCCAGAGACCGACTGCGCCGTGCAGATCCTCGCCTTTCAAGCCGTCGATGATCAGGCTCGGCTTCGCCGATCCGTTCAGATAGAGCCTGGCGGCGCGTCCGGCCACTTCAATGCGCAGTTTCGTCCACGTGTCCATCGCCAGTTCGGCGTGAGACTCATAAACGGCCGGCCATTCGCGGCGCAGGCGATACCATCCGAAGGCCGGCTCCGAGACGTACTGCACTGCATGGTTGCGCATCAATTGATCGGGGCCATCCGAGTTGCCCGGCCTCATATAAAACAGCTCGTAATGCGATGCATCGGGCCGCACGCGGAAGGCAATTCCGACGAAGCCCGGATACCGCATGCCGGGCGGCGTGGTGATCTTCAGTGCGAAGTCGGCGTCGATCACTCCGTCCTGGAAGTCGGCTCCGGGCAGGAGCACGAGGCCTGCCCCGTCCTCCCCTTCCATCGTGATCCGGACGCATTTGCGCCCCCGGTAGTTCGCCGCCTCTACCTTCACGCCGGCCGGCGCAGTCAGCCCGGCCGTGCCGGTGAGAGGAAGCGTTTGCACGCGCGCCGGTGACTGTGCAAACAACAAGTTCGTCGCCAATAAAGTCGCGGCACACGCAATGAACGCTCGCTTCAGCATGAACGCGATCTTAGGCTCGCGATCTGCCGCACAGTTGCGAAGACAGTGAACAATGTGTCGCTGAACGGTCACTCCTGCCGGAGGAGGATCAGACGGTCGGCGCGCGCGGCGAAGATCCGCGCGCGCCATCGCCCGCTCCGCTCCAGCATCTTCACGTCGTCCGAAGCCACCGCCGCGCGCGCGCGACCCTCACTGGACGTTGATGACCATCTCCCTCACGCCATGGCCCGAATCGGAGACGACGAAGCGTCCGGCCTGGAGCGGCGTGAGCGTGATGTCGTGAGGCTGGTTCGGCCTGATGTCGACGTTGAACGCGAGCTCCTTCGAATAAAGATGGTGAATGCGGTCGGTGGAAGTGACGCGCAAGGTGACCGTCTCGCCGCGCCGCAACGTGATCTCGTTCGGCGTGAACTCCAGTTGCGTGGAAA
Source organism: Thermoanaerobaculia bacterium (assembly GCA_036390755.1). Lineage (GTDB taxonomy): Bacteria > Acidobacteriota > Thermoanaerobaculia > Gp7-AA8 > Gp7-AA8 > DASVHS01. The sequence goes on along the minus strand of DASWBH010000221.1, from coordinate 608 downwards.
TCGCGACGACGGGCGGCTCGACCTCCTGTGCGCGCACGGCACTGCCGGCCGCGAGGGTGACTGCGATGGCGATGATGAAACGCTTCATGCGAACTCTCCTTCATTCAATGGCGCTCTTTGAGCGCTCGAATGAAGAACGGGAAAGCCGCGGTTTTCATCCGGCGCGTAACAGGAAGTTCGCGGGTGTCGTACATCTCCGGAAATCGACATCGAAGATCGCCGCGTTCCTTCAACTCCCGAAGCGCTCGAACCGGTACGCCAGCTCCGGGCCTTCCTCTCCCTCGTACGCGAGTTGCCCGATGAGCAGCGCGAACGGTTCCGTGTACCGCGCGATCCGGAGAGGACCGGCGTCCACCGGATCGAACCCCACGTCGCGAATCAGTATCGCGGCCGCACGTTTCGCTTCCGCGCTGTCGCCGCAATACACGAGGCTCGGCCGCGTCGCCTTGTTGCGCGATTCGAACACGTCGAACAGCACTTCGCTCGGTACGGTCTGGAAGGCGGCGACAACGTGTGCTCCCGCAAGCTTCGCGGCCAGTTGCTCCGCACCCGAGGACGTGTGCGCGACAACGAGGTCGGTGTTGGCGTCGTTCATCGGCAGCGAGCAG
>DASWBH010000220.1:0-11832 GCA_036390755.1 Thermoanaerobaculia bacterium | reverse complement strand
GATGAAGAGAATGACCTGCCCCTGGGCGTCGGTGATTTCCTTGAGGACGGCCTTCAAGCGCTCCTCGAATTCACCGCGGTACTTCGCGCCGGCGATGAGCGATCCCATATCCAGCGCGACGATGCGCTTGTTCTTGAGCCCTTCGGGCACGTCACCACGGACGATCCGGCCGGCCAATCCTTCGACGATCGCCGTCTTGCCGACGCCCGGCTCGCCGATGAGCACGGGATTGTTCTTCGTCCGGCGTGAAAGCACCTGGATCACGCGGCGGATCTCTTCGTCGCGGCCGATCACGGGATCGAGCTTGCCGCGGCGGGCGAGTGCCGTCAGGTCGCGCGCATAGCGCTCCAGAGCCTGGTATTTGTCTTCGGGGTTCTGATCGGTGACGCGCTGCGTGCCGCGAACGGACTGCAGCGCCTTGAGCAGCGCATCGGGAACGGCGCCGTGCCGCGAAAGAATGCGCGCGGCGTTCGACTCCTTCGTCTGCGCGATGCCCAGCAGGAAGTGCTCGGTCGAGACGTACTCGTCGTTGAACTGCGTCGCCGACTCGAACGCGCGGTCGAACACCTTGCGCAGAGCCGAAGAGACCATCGGCTCGGCCGACGCGCCGCCGACTTTTGAGTACTTCGCGACCTCGCCGGCCACCTCAACTTCGATCGTCGCCGGGCTCAGGCCGAGCTTGTTGAGGATGGGCGTGACGATTCCGCCTTCCTGTCGAAGCAGAGCGAGCAGCAGGTGCTCGGGCGTGAACTCGGGGTTCCCCGCTCCCCGCGCGAGGTTCTGCGCGGCCGCGATCGCTTCCTGTGCCTTCACCGTTAGTTTGTTGAAATCCATAAAGTTGCCTCACATTGAGTCTAGTAGACTCAACCCAACTAACAGGCAAATTTTACCTTCCATTCCGCCTGCAAGTCGCATTCGCGCGTGCGAAATGTCACGAGCTTTCCATGAGCGGAGCCGTGACGATACACTCCCTTCGGGAGCAACTCATGACCGCAACCGCACCTCTGCGCGACGTGTCCGCGCAGCCCGCACTCTTCGAAACGATCCTCGAGCTGATCCGCCGCACCTCCACGCAACTGCCTGACGACGTCGTCAGCGCGATCACCGCCGCGCGAAAGAGCGAGGCGGAGGGGTCGAACGCAGACATCGCGCTCGACGTCATCAGCTGCAACATCGGCCTCGCCCGCGACAACTCGCTGCCGCTCTGCCAGGACACCGGCACGATCCTCTTCTACGTGCACACGCCGGCCGGCTACGACCAGATCCACTTCGAGGAAACCGCGACGGAAGCGGTGCGGCAGGCGACGAAGCTCGGCTACCTGCGTCAGAACAGCGTCGACAGCGTGACCGGAAAGAACACCGGCGACAACACCGGTCCCGGCTCGCCGAGCTTTCACTTTCATCAGTGGCGCAAGCCGTACGTCGAAGTGAAGTTGATGCTGAAGGGTGGCGGCTGCGAGAACATGAACGCGCAGTACTCGCTCCCTCACCCGGACTTCGGCAGCCGCGATCTGAAAGGCGTCGAGAACGCGATCCTCGACTGCATCCTGCAGGCTCAGGGTCAGGGCTGCGGCCCCGGCATTCTCGGCGTCTGCATCGGCGGCGATCGCGGCAGCGGCTACGGCTTCGCGAAAGAACAGTTGCTGCGCACGATGGACGACAGGAACCCCGACCCGCAGATCGCCGAGCTGGAAAAGCGGATCGTCGAAAAGGCGAACAAGTCCGGCATCGGCCCGATGGGCTTCGGCGGCAACACGACTCTACTCGCCTGCAAGATCGGCAAATTGAATCGACTGCCGGCGTCGTTCTTCGTATCCATTGCGTATATGTGCTGGGCCTTCCGTCGGCGCGGAGCCAACCTCGATGTGAATGGCACGGCAACGGAGTGGTTGTACTGATCTGAGCTCAACATGGCAAACGTAAAACTCACCACACCAATCGACGAATCCACGATCCGCTCGCTCCACGTCGGCGATACCGTCTCCATCACCGGCCGTCTCTACACCGGCCGTGACGCGGTCCACCATCGCCTGCACACAGGCGTGAAGCCGCCGGTCGATCTCGAAGGTCAGATCATTTACCACTGCGGCCCGGTGATGGTGAAAGAGGGTGACCGGTGGGTGTGCAAGGCCGCCGGGCCGACGACCAGCTCGCGCGAAGAGCCGTACCAGTGGGAAGTGATGCGCGATTACAAGATCCGCGGCGTCATCGGCAAGGGCGGCATGGGCGAGAAGACGCTCGCCGCGTGCAAGGAGTACGGGGCGGTGTACCTGCATGCGATCGGCGGCGCGGCGCAGGTCTGCGCGGCCTCGATCAAACGCGTCGACGGCGTCGACTGGATGGACCTCGGATCGCCCGAAGCGATCTGGCACCTGTGGGTCGAGGACTTCATGGCCATCGTGACGATGGACGCGCACGGGCAGTCGCTCCACAAGCAGGTTTTCGAGGACTCGAAGCAGCGGCTGGCCGCGATGAAGGCATGATTCTGTCATTCCGAGCGTGAGCGAGGAATCCGGGCGGCGGTTCGGCACCCATCCCCCGGATTCCTCGCTATCGCTCGGAATGACATGCGCATCGAACGCGACACCCTCGGCGAAGTTCAGGTCCCTGACGACGCGCTTTACGGCGCGCAGACGCAACGCGCCGTCGAGAACTATCCGATCAGCGGACTGCACGAGCATCCCGTCTTCATCCGCGCATTCATCTTCCTGAAAAAAGCGGCGGCGCTCGCAAACGGCGAGCTCGGTGCGATGGACGAGAAGATGTCGGCCGCAATCTCGGCCGCGTGCGACGACATCCTCGCGAACGAAGCCTCGCATCGGCAGCACTTCGTCGTCGACGTGTTCCAGGCCGGCGCCGGCACGTCGTTCAACATGAACTGCAACGAGGTCATCGCCAACCTCGCCAACGTGAAGCTCGGCGGGCGGATCGGCGAATACAAGCCGGTGAATCCGAACGACCACGTGAACATGGCGCAGTCGACGAACGACGTCTTCCCCACGGCGATTCGGATCGCCACGCTGCTCCTGCTCGATCAACTGTTTCCCGAGCTCGAACAGCTCGCCGCTGCGTTCGACGAACGCGGCGACGCATTCCGCGACGTGATCAAGTCCGGCCGCACGCATCTCCAGGACGCCGTCCCGGTGACTCTCGGTCAGGAATTCAAGGCCTACGCGGCCGCGACGCGCCGATCGACACAACTCCTTCGCGACGCTTCGCGCGAGCTGCAGGTCCTCGGCATCGGCGGCACTGCCGCGGGCACCGGCATCAACACGCCGGTCGGTTATCGATTCGTCGTCGTGCGTTACCTGCGCGATCTCACCGGACTCGATCTCCGCGCGACCGACGACCTGCGCGAAGCGATGCAGTCGCAACTGCCGGTCGTCGCCGTCTCCGCGGCGCTGCGCAATCTCGCGCTGGAGCTGACGCGCATCACGAACGACCTGCGCCTGCTCGCAAGCGGACCGCAAACGGGACTCGCCGAGATCGTGTTGCCGGCCGTGCAACCCGGCTCGTCGATCATGCCGGGCAAAGTGAATCCGTCGATGCTCGAGTGCATGAACCAGGTGCTGTTCCACATCATCGGCGCGGACACCGCCATCGCGTACGCGTCGCAGGCCGGGCAACTCGAGCTGAACGTGATGATGCCGCTGATGGCATTCGAGATCACGTTCTCGATCGAGATTCTCAAGAACTTCCTGCCTGTCTTCGTCGAGCGCGGCATCCGCGGGATCGAAGCGGATCGCGAGCAGTGCGAGGCGTACTACATCAGCTCCCCTTCGCTCGCCACCGCGCTGAATCCGATCATCGGCTACGCGGCCGCGGCGGAGATCGCGAAGGAGTCCGCGAAGAGCGGCACGCCGATCCCCGACCTGCTGCGCGCGCGGAAGCTTCTGCCGGAAGAAAAGATTCGCCAGATTTTCACGCCGGAATTTCTCGCGGGGCAGGCCGACCGCAAGGCATAATGCCGCCGTCCAGAATCAATGCGCCTCTTCTTCGCGACGTCCTTTCCGGACCCGATTACGCGCGATCTGAATCAGCGTCTGGCCGTGCTCAAGCCGAAGCTGCCGCCGGCTTCGTGGGTCAAGCCCGGCTCGCAGCACCTCACCTACGCATTTCTCGGTGAGCAGGAGGAGTCGCTGATCGACAAGATCGCGCCGGCGCTCGAGGCGCGGCTGCGAGGATTCGGGAAGTTCACGACGGTCTGCACCGGGTGCGGCTTCTTTCCCAACTCGCGCCGCGCGCGCGTCGGCTGGGTCGGTTTGCATCCGGAGCAACCGTTCTCGGATATCGCGCATGTCGTGCGCGAGCTCGTGACGCATCACGGTGTCGAGCTCGATCGCGCCGACTTCCGTCCGCATTTGACTTTGATGCGCATACGCGACGGGTGGCCGCCGGCGTCGATCGAGATGTTCGAGCGCGCGCTGCACGACTACCGTTCAGCGCCGTTCGTGGTCGACGCGGTGACGCTGTACTCGAGCCGCCTGAACCCGGCCGGAGCGATCCACACCGCGGTCCGCAATTTCGCGCTCGCGTGAAGCGCGCGACCGCGGCTCGGTCTTGCCGCGCAGCTGACCACATGCCGCGGCGATCTCTCGTCCCCTGGACCGCCGAACCGTCACGCGCGCACCGGCGCTGACGAGCGCGTCGGCGAAGCGATCGATTGCGGCGTCGGCCGGCCGTTGCATCCAGCCGGGAAGATTCGGGTCCTCGTTGAAAGGGATCGCATTCACCTTCGCGTGCAGCCCGCGAATCAGCTTCGCGAGCGCGCGCGCATCCGACGGCGAGTCGTTGTAGCCCGCGAGCAGCACGTACTCGATCGTCATCTCGCGCCCTTTCTCGAGCGGGAAGCGCCGCAACGCGGCCATCAGCTCGTCGAGCGGGTACTTCTTCGTGATCGGCATGATCTCCTCGCGGCGCTTGCGATCCGGCGCGTTGATCGAGATCGCCAGATTCGGCCGCCGCTCCAGTCGCGCCAGGTCCTCGATTCCCGGGATGATGCCCGAGGTCGAGACGGTGATGCGCTTCGGCGCGATGTTGCGATAGAGCACGTCCAGCGTCGTCACGAGATTGTCGAAGTTCAGCAGCGGCTCGCCCATCCCCATGAAGACGACATTCATCATCTCCGTTGGAATCGCGTGCTCGTGCTGTACGACAAAGAACTGGCCGAGCATCTCTGACGGTGTGAGATTGGGTCCCGCTCCGAAGAAGCCGGTCACGCAGAACGTGCATCCGACCGCGCACCCTGCCTGCGATGACAGGCAGATGCTCGTGCGGTCGCGCATCGGCATGTACACGGACTCGATGCGATTGCCGTCGCGAAGGACGAACAGATACTTCTGACTTCCGTCGGCCGCCGGCGTCGTGCGCTCGATGACCTGCGGCAACGCCAGCGTGAAGCGGCCGGCGAGCTGCGCGCGAATCTCTTTCGGGATGTTGGTCATGGCATCGAAGGAATCGACGCCGTGGAGATGCAGCCAGTCCGCGATCTGTCTTACGCGGAACGCCGGCGATACCGTGTCGCCGAGGACCTGTTCGAGTTGTCCGGGCGGAACGTCGTACAGGTCGGGCAGGAGGTCATTCGTCACTGTTCTGCGCCAGAGGCTCGACCCGGCGCGTGCCGCGAACCTTCCGCGTCGGATCGATGCCCAGCCCGCGCAGGAGCGAGAGGTCGTTCACGTTGATCCGGAACTGCACGTCTTTCCTGTCGCGCACGATGAGTTGCCCTGCCGACGGCTCCGGCTGTTCTTCTTCCTCTTCGCCCTGCTTGTTCAATCCGATGGTCGCGTCGAGAACGACGTACAGGTTGTATCCCTCGTCGCGGATTTTCTGAATGTGCCGGCTGACATCTTCGGAGCCGGAAATCGATTCGTTGATCGCCGTCCCGAGGTCCCTGAGTAGTTGTTTGATCTTGTCGTTCACGTCGCACCCACTATCCGCGCGATCCTCGCCGCCGGTCAAGGTTCCGAAGACGGGTCGGGCGGAGTACCCTATTGGGCCCTCGACATAAGGCCCTAGGGCCTTCCCAACGGCTGCAAACCCTCGGCCACCGATCTCCACAATTCCGACCAGTAGGCCAGATACTTCCACCGGCCCCACTTCGCGTAACGCCGGAGCATCGTCTTGTCGGCGATGCGTCGCCCGCCGTGGTACGTCTCGCGGACGAAGCGGCGGAACTCGGTGTCCACAGCGATGAAGTCGTGCCGGCCGTCCATGGCCAGCAGGTGGGCAGCGCCGTACGGACCGATGCCGGGTAACGTTTTGTACGACGAGAACAATCCGTCCGTGGTCTGCGAAGGATCGGTGATCGCGTCGAGGTCGATTGCGCCGGACGCAAGGCTCGTGGCCAGCAAGTGAATCGACTTCGCGCGGTAGCCGAGACGGCAGTCTTCCTTCAGCTCATCGACGGAGAAGCGCGCCACGTCCGCGGCCGACGGGAACGCTGCGAATCCTGCGCGACTGCGCCGGCCGCATTTCTCGACGATCAGCGAGACCATGCGCTTGGTCTGATTCCACGTCGTGTTTGTCGTCGTGATGATCTTCACGACATCTTCGAAGAGCGTGCTTCCGCACAGAAGCCGGCCGAATTTCGCGTCGACGACCCACCGGTGCGCGTCGGATTGCGCGGCGATGGTGATGAATTCGCTCGTGTCGACGGCGAGCTGAAACATGCGCGTGACTCGCCGGCGAAGGGCCGGAGAATCAGGAGATCCCTTCACCTCGAGCGCGCCGCGTTTGAACGAGATCTCGAGATCGAAGACGTCGGCGCCGACTGCTTCGGGTCTCCGCAGAACGCGCGTCTTGCGATCCCAGCGGATGGGCGCGAGCAGATACCAGCCATGCGACTCGACTGTCGATTCGAATGAGAAATGCGGCGGGACGGGCAGGCGCATGTTGGAGGCGACGGCCGGAATCGAACCGGCGGATAAAGGTTTTGCAGACCTCTGCCTTACCACTTGGCTACGTCGCCTCAATGAAGCGTGGCGAGGGGATTCGCGAGTGTAGTGAACACCCCAGGAAGCGTCAATATTCAGCAGTAGAATCCGCCGAACCATGGCGAGACCCGACTCCGTCTACTTCTTCGGCACGTGTCTCGTCGATCTGTTTTATCCGCAGGCGGGCCTGGCTGCGATCCGGCTCATCCAGCGCGAAGGCGTTCGCGTGATCTTTCCGCAAGGGCAGACGTGCTGCGGACAACCTGCGTTTAACAGCGGCTATCAGGACGACGCGCGCGCGGTTGCGCGAAAGCAGATCGCGCTTTTCCCCGGCGATCTCCCGATCGTCGTTCCGTCCGGATCCTGCGCGGCGATGATGCGCCATCACTATCCGGCGCTCTTCGAGGGCGAAGCCGATCACGCCGCTGCAGCTGCATTCGCGTCGCGCATCTGCGAGCTCACGCAATTCCTGACGACGCTCGGCATCGAGCTGCGCGATCGCGGTGAGCCGGTGAAGGTCGCGTGGCATGCCTCCTGTCACGCGATGCGCGAGATGGGAGTCGGCGACGAGCCGAAGTCGCTTGTGCGGCAGCTCTCGAACGTCGAGCTGCTCGAGCTCTCGCGCGAGCGCGAGTGCTGCGGATTCGGCGGCACGTTCTCGGTGCGATACCCGGAGATCTCGGCGGCGATGGTGAGCGACAAGGCGGCCGATGTGGTCGCGACCGGCGCGCAGGAGCTGCTGTCCGCCGATTGCGGTTGCCTCATGAACATCGCCGGCGCGCTCGGCGCGAAGGGCGTCCCGCTGCGCGCGCGCCACGTCGCCGAATTTCTCTGGGAGCGCACGCGTGAGCGCTGACTTCAGGACGAGATCGTCGCAAGCGCTCCGCGATCCCGAGCTTCGCGCGAACTTCCGCCGCGCGATGGACGGCCTGATCGGCAAACGCGCGGTCCAGTTCCCCGATCAGGAGGAATGGGCCGCGCTCCGCGCGCGCGGAGCGGAGGCGCGGGCACGGGCGCTGGCGAATCTGCCCGACCTGCTGATCCGGCTCGAGGCGCGCTGCCGCGCGAACGGCATGGAAGTGCATTGGGCGGAGACGACCGAGGAGGCGAACGAAGAGGTCCTGGCGATTCTGAACCGCCGCGGAGCGAAGCACGTCGTCAAGGGCAAGTCGATGGTGTCGGAGGAGATGCACCTCAACGACTTCCTCGAGTCTCACGGCATCGAATCGCTCGAATCCGACCTCGGCGAATACATCATCCAGCTCGATCACGAGACGCCGTCGCACATCATCATGCCGGCGATTCACAAGAACCGGAAACAGATCGCGCGGCTCTTCGGCGAGAAGATTCGTGCCGCGAAGTACACGGAGGATGTCGACGAGCTGACGGGAATCGCGCGGCGCGTCCTGCGCAGGAAATTCGAAGAGGCCGACGCGGGCGTATCCGGCGTCAACTTCGCGGTCGCGGAGACCGGAACACTGTTTCTCATCGAGAACGAGGGCAACGGCCGCATGTCGACGCACGTGCCGCCGGTGCACATCGCGCTGATGGGAATCGAGAAAGTGCTCGAGCGGCTCGAAGACGTGCCGCCGCTGCTCACGCTCCTGACGCGCTCCGCGACCGGCCAGCCGATCTCGACGTATCTCAACATGATCACGGCACCGCGATCGCGCGACGAGAAGGACGGCCCGCGCGAGGTCCACCTCGTCATCCTCGACAACGCCCGCTCGCGCATCTACGCCGATCCCGAGCTGCGCACGACGCTGCGCTGCATCCGCTGCGGCGCCTGCATGAATCACTGTCCGGTTTACACGCGCGTCGGCGGACATGCTTACGATGCGGTCTACCCGGGACCGATCGGCAAGATTCTCACGCCGCAGGTCGAAGGCCTCGCCCATCGGCACGACCTCACGCACGCATCGAGCCTTTGCGGCGCGTGCGTGGAAGTGTGCCCCGTGCAGATTCCGATCAGCAGTCTTCTGATTCGTCTTCGCAAAGAGGCGAGCAGCGGCGGCGTTGTCAAAGGCGCGGGCGAAGGACGAACGCGCGCGGAAGCGTTCACGTGGGCCGTGTGGAAGCGAATCCACGCCTCGCCTCCCGCCTACCGTGTCGTCAGCTGGCTCGCCACGCGCCTCGGCCGCTTCGTTCCCGCTGTCGGCCCGCTGAAGGCGTGGACGACGGTGCGCACGAAGCCGCGCTTCGCGCACAAGACGCTGCACGAGCTCACGCGCGAAGAAGGAGTGCCGGATGTCTGAGACGGCGCGCGGACGCATCCTCGAGCGGCTGCGATCTGCTTCGGTCGGAGCGCAGAGAGCGGAGCGCGGAGCGCAGGTCAAACAACCGAAGCGGTCACGTGACGAACGCGTCGTGCGACTGCGCACGATGATGGAGGCGGTGAGGACCGAGTTCCTCGAAGCCGATCGCGAGAGCTGGCCGTCAACCGTGCTCGCGTTCCTCGTATCGATTGGCGCGAAACGGGTCCTCCACGGCGCAAACCTTTTCAGTGTGGCGCCGCCGGATTCGGCAGCGGTCGAGCTCGTGCCTTATGACAAACCGATCGAGGAGTGGAAGACCGACATGTTCTCGAACATCGACGCCGCGATCACGACGACGCGCGGCGGCATCGCCGAAACGGGAACGCTGATTCTGTGGCCGTCACCTGACGAGCCGCGCCTCATGTCGCTCGTCCCGCCTGTCCACGTCGCCTTGCTCGACACGAACAAGATTCACGACACCTTCGCCGATGTGATGCGCGACGAGAACTGGGCCGCGGGCATGCCGCCGAACGCACTCCTCATCTCCGGTCCGAGCAAAACGGCGGATATCGAACAGACGCTCGCGTACGGCGTGCACGGCCCGAAGCGGCTGATCGTGGTCCTGGTGAGCTAGCGCGGCGGCCGGACCGGTCCCCAGATCCGGTCGAGGAACTGCAGCGTTCTCTGCGCGAAGTCGACGACGTCGTGCTTGATGTTCGGTCCGGCGCCGGTCGCCTTCGCAACGTCGGGGAACACGGCTGCGGCGAATCCGAGCGTCGTGAAGTGGATGTGGCGCATGGACGGTTCGGTGACGGTAGAGAACTCCTTCGCGTTGAGTGTCGTCATGAACGTGCTCGCCGGCTCATCGCTGCTGTCGATCTCCAGGAGCGGCGGCAGCCCCGCGTCGTGGACAAACGTCGGCGCAGCCCGCAACGAGGCGAGGCCGGCGGGCGCGTGCAGCGACGGATCGAGCAGCGCAATGACCACGGTCGGATGGTGCATCGAGTACAGCAGCGCAGCATCAGCGCCGATGTCGTAACCGACGACCGAGATCGGGGTGTTCACCGCGCTCGGCCACATCACGCCGACCATCGACGCCGCGATATCCATATCCTCGGCCTGCTGCTCGAGACGCGCTCCGAGTTGCTCGTCGCCGGTCAGCGGCCCGGTCAGACGCGTCACCGACGGCGTTGCGACGACGACATAGCCGTAGCTGGCGATGTACTCCGCGAGGATGGCCTGATCGATGGCAGAACGGCCGATGCCGGGAGCGATGAACACGATCGGCGAGAGTACGCGCGGCGGCGTCAGCGCGTCGCGGCGTGCGAACACAGGTGCGTCGAGAATCGCGTTTGCCGTGCGTTCGGAAACGCCGATGTCGGTGAGCGACCTGCGGAACTCGGCCAGCGTCGCATTGCGCGCCGCCTCGGTCGGCTCCTCGATCGTGTTCTCGGTGACCTTCAGGAGAACGTAGTCGCGGAACGTCATCGGCGTGCCCGTGCCCGGCTGGGCCGGATACCAGACGGAGGCCTGAATGAAGTGCTGAGGGCCGTGGTGGAACTCTTCGCCTTCGATGCGCAGCAGCGCGGTCTTGTAGGCGACGAGCCGCGGACCCGGTTGCAAGCCGGCCCAGAGAAACGAGCCGGACGGCCCCGGTGCTGGAACCGGAGGCGCAGCAGACGCGCGGCGCTTCGACGCCGATGCCGGCGCGCAGAGCGCGATGAGCAGCAACGAAATCGTGGCGAGAAGTCGTCGGGACATGCTTCGAATGAAAGCAACTCGTCTGCCGCTTGTGCGTAACGAACTCATGCTCCAGGATCCTCCACCACCCGATGTACGAAGAAGTCCCAGTCGAGGTAACGGTCGGCGGCACGATCGTGCCAGGTGTGCCCGTCATCTGCGCCGCGCATCCCGCTGACGCTCTCACCGGGCGTGCCGTGAAACTGCTGCAGGACACGACCGGCATGCCTGTCGTCTGCGTGAACCCGCGCGGAATCGGCTCCTCGCCGCCCGCGCCGGCCGATTACGACCTCGAAGATATGGTCGACGACATCGAAGCCGCCCGCCGCCGCCTCGGCATCGATCGATGGGTGTTCTGGGGCATCTCCGGCGGCGGCTGGCTCGGCCAGATCTACGGCCGGAAGTACCCGCAGTCGCTCACCGGTCTGATCCTCGAGAGCATCTGCCCATGTTTTCGCGTCCGCCTCGCCGATCCCGAGTGCATCCTCAGCCCGTTTCATCCGTCGTGGCGCGAGACGCTCGCGTCTCGCGGAATGATCGGGGCGGATTCGCACGAAGAAGCCGGCGATGCGGGCGCGACGGAGTGGGTCGAAGTCGAATCGGTCGGCTCCGTGTTCCGCCGCACGAAGGGTCCGGCGTTGTTCGTCTCGCCGTTTCCTGTCCCTGACGCCATGCGCAGGATCGCACCGAGACTCTGGAGCTTCGACGCGCGGCCGTGGCTCGGCGAGATCCGCGCGCCGGCGCTCGTGCTGGTCGGCGACTCCGACCCGCTCGTGCCGCTGCGCCACGCCCGTGCGTTGAGCGACGCGATTCCGACGGCAGAACTCGTGATCCTGAAAAACGCTGGACACTCGCCGGTGATGCAGCGCCGGCCGGATCTGATCGAGACGGTGCGGTCGTTC
>DASWBH010000219.1:0-4953 GCA_036390755.1 Thermoanaerobaculia bacterium | reverse complement strand
CGGCCGTATCAGCTGGACGAGGCGTTCAAGCTTCTCAAGGAAGTTGCCTACGCCAAGTTCAACGAAACGGTCGAGCTCTCGATGCTCCTCGGCGTCGATCCCAAGCACGCCGATCAGATGGTCCGCGGCACCACCGTGCTCCCGCACGGAACCGGACAGTCGAAGCGCGTGCTCGTCATCGCCCAGGGCGATAAACAGCGCGAGGCTCAGGAAGCCGGCGCTGATTACGTCGGCGGCGACGACATGGTCGAGAAGATCCAGGGTGGCTGGGTCGATTTCGACGCCGTCATCGCCACGCCGGACATGATGCGGTCCGTCGGGAAGCTCGGCAAGGTCCTCGGCCCCCGCGGCCTGATGCCCAATCCGAAGACCGGCACCGTCACGTTCGATGTCGCGAAGGCGCTTCAGGAGATCAAGGCCGGCAAGGTGGAGTTCCGCGTCGACAAGACGTCGATCATTCACGTCCCGGTCGGCAAGATCCAGTTCACCGCGGACCAGCTTCGCGACAACGCCTCGGCCATCATCAACGCCGTGCGCAAGGCGAAACCCCCTGCGGCGAAAGGGAAGTACGTTCGCACCATCTACATCTCGTCGACCATGAGCCCGTCGATTCAGCTCGACTCGGCCGTGGCCGAGATCAAGGAAGAGAGATAGCCATGAATCGCGACGACAAAACACAGGCCATCTCGACATTCGCCGAAGGGGTCGGTCAGGCGACCAACGCCTTCCTGATCGACTTCAAGGGCATCACCGTTCCGCAGGTCACCGAACTGCGCAAGCAGGTCCGTGAGACCGGTTCCGAGTACATCGTCGTCAAGAACACGCTGGCGCTGATCGCCGTGAAGGACTCGCCGCTCAAGACCCTCGGAGAGAAGTTCAGCGGCATGACCGCGGTCGCGTACAACCGCACCGACGCGGTCGCGCTGGCCAAAGCGCTGACGAAGTTCGCGAAGGACGTTCCGACCGTGCAGTTCAAGGGCGCCATGCTCAACGGGCAGATCGTCCCGGCGACCGAGATTCAGAACATCGCCAACCTGCCCTCGCGCCAGGAGCTCATCGCGAAGCTTCTGTTCGTCATGCAGTCGCCGATCCGCGGACTGGCAACCGTTCTCAACGCGAACATCCGCAACATCGCGGTCGTTCTCAATCAGATTGCAAAACAAAAAGGTGGCGGCGAGAGCGCCGCGTAAAAGGATTCGGAGGAAAAGATGGCTATCTCAACTGAAGATTTCGTGAAGCAGATCGAAACGATGTCGGTTCTTGATCTTTCCAACCTGGTCAAGGCGCTCGAGGAGCGTTTCGGCGTCTCCGCGGCCGCGGCCGCGATGCCGATGGCTGCTGCCGGGGGCGGTGCTGCCGCCGCGGCCGCTCCGGTCGAGGAGCAGACGGAGTTCACTGTCGTCCTCAGCGAAATCGGCGAGAAGAAGATCAACGTCATCAAGGCTGTCCGCGAGGTCACCTCGCTCGGACTGAAGGAAGCGAAGGACCTCGTCGAGGGCGCGCCGCAGACCGTCAAGGAAGGCGTTTCGAAGGACGAGGCCGCGAAGATCAAGAAGGTCTTCGAAGACGCCGGCGCGAAAGTCACGGTCAAGTAACCGGACGCAACCATTGTCAGCCACCCTCCTCATGCGTGGGGAGGGTGGAATTTCCTATTGTTGTAACCGGTAGACAATACAGTTGTTCGAGTCGGGAGAGGGGGGGAGCGGCCCTTTCCATACGACTCACACACCCCGCGAACCAGCCCGTCGCGTTGCCTGCGGTCGGGTCTCGCCACGCAGTACCACCACAATTCAAGGAGTCATCCGAATGAACGGTGCAATGCCTAAACAGGAGCCGGTTCGTCACGACTTCTCGAAGATCCGTTCGTACATGGCGCTGCCGAATCTCATCGACGTGCAGCGTAAGTCGTACGAGCGCTTTCTTCAGATGAACCTTCTCCCCGAGGAGCGCGAGGACACGGGTCTGCAGAGCGTGTTCACGAGTGTCTTCCCCTTCTCGGACTTCCGCGAGACCTGCTCGCTCGACTTCGTCCGCTTCTCCATCGGCAACTGGGAGTGCAAGTGCGGACAGCTCAAGGGTCTCGAGCACCTGCGCATGACCTGCGCGAACTGCGGCAACAAGATCATCACCGATCATCCGCACGAAGAAACGGTCAACTGCCCCTCCTGCGGCGTCATCAACAAGAACCGCGTCGAGGTCTGCGACATCTGCGGCAACCCTGTCGACCTGCAGATGAAGTACTCCGTCGAAGAGTGCCAGGAGCGCGGCATGACGTACAGCGTTCCCCTGAAGGTCACCTTCCGCCTCTTCGTCTACGACAAGGATCCGGACACGGGCGTGAAGCACATGCGCGACGCCAAGGAAGAGGAAGTCTTCTTCGGCGACATCCCGCTGATGACCGACAACGGCACGTTCATCATCAACGGCACCGAGCGCGTCATCGTCTCGCAGCTCCACCGCTCGCCGGGCGTGTTCTTCACCAAGGAATCAGCGCACACGTTCCTGGCCAAGATCATTCCGTATCGCGGATCGTGGGTGGAGTTCGAGTACGACCAGAAGAACATCCTCTACGTCCGCATCGACCGCAAGCGCAAGTTCCTTGGCTCCGTGTTCCTGCGCGCACTCGGTCTGACGACAGACGAAGAGATCCTTCGGCAGTTCTACACGCCGATCCGCGCGAAGGTCGGAAAGAATGATGCCGAGCTGTCGTTCGACCGCCGCGTCCTCGATCAGGAAGAGGCCAAGGAACGTCACTCCATCCGCGGCCGGCGCACCGTCCGCACTGTCTTCGGCGGCGTGAAGCTCGACCAGAAGATGGCCGACGCGCTGGCGAAGAACAACACCGCGTCGGTGAAGGTCGACTACACCGCGCTCGAAAAGGCCGTGTTCCTCGGCGACGTTGTCGATGTGAACACCGGTGAGGTCCTCTTCGAGGCCGCCGAGAACGTCCCGGCCGACTGGGCGGAAGTTCTCCGCGAGCACAGCGTCGAAGAGATCGATGTGATCTTCCCGGAGTGGGATCTCGTCTCCGACATCCTGCTCAACACCGTCCGCAAGGACACGTCGAAGTCGTTCGAGGCGGCCATCATCGAGATCTACCGCCGCATGCGCCCCGGCGATCCTCCCACTCTCGAGTCGGCCAAGGCGCTGTTCGAAGGCATGTTCTTCGATTCGCGCAAGTACGACTTCTCGCGCGTGGGCCGCTTCAAGTTCAACATCAAGCTCGATCTCGACTCGCCGGTCACGCAGAAGACGATGTCGGCCGAAGACTTCTTCGTCGTCATCAACTATCTGCTCCGCCTCCGCAAGGACGTCGGCCGCGTCGACGACATCGACAACCTCGGCAACCGCCGCGTCCGCGCGGTTGGCGAGCTGCTCGAAAACCAGTTCCGCATCGGCCTCGTGCGCATGGAGCGCGCGATCAAAGAGAAGATGTCGGTCCATCAGGACATCGACTCGGCCATGCCGCACGATCTGATCAACTCCAAGCCGGTCATCGCCGCGATCAAGGAGTTCTTCGGTTCGTCGCAGCTCTCGCAGTTCATGGACCAGACCAATCCGCTCTCCGAGGTCACACACAAGCGCCGTCTGTCGGCGCTCGGGCCAGGCGGTCTGTCGCGCGAGCGCGCCGGATTCGAAGTCCGCGACGTGCATCCGACGCACTACGGCCGCATCTGCCCGATCGAGACGCCGGAAGGTCCGAACATCGGACTGATCTCGTCGCTGGCGTGCTATGCGCGCATCAACGAGTACGGCTTCATCGAGAGCCCCTACAAAAAGGTCGAGCACGGCCGCGTTCTCGATCACTACCGCGTCACGAAGGTCGGCGACACGAGCTTCACGCTCAGCCAGATCGTCGAGAAGCGCGATCTCCAGAAGGAGAACAACCGCATCGCCAAGGAAAACGCCAGCGCGTCGAAGAAGAAGGGAATGCTGCAGCCGGCCGAGGCCGAGCCGTACGCGTTCTATCTGTCGGCGTGGGATGAAGAGCGCTACACGATCGCGCAGGCCAACGTGATCATGGACGAGGAAGGCAATCTCGTTCACGACCGCGTCATCGCCCGCCAGAGCGGCGACTTCGTCTCGATCGAGAAGGAGAAGGTCGACTTCATCGACGTCTCGCCGAAGCAGCTCGTCTCGGTCGCCGCATCGCTCGTTCCGTTCCTCGAGAACGACGACGCGAACCGCGCGCTGATGGGCGCCAACATGCAGCGTCAGTCCGTTCCTCTTCTCCGCACCGATTCACCGCTCGTCGGCACGGGCATGGAGAACGTCGTGGCGCGCGACTCGGGTGCCGTCATCCTGTGCAAGCGCGGCGGCATGGTCGACCTCGTGGACTCGAACCGCATCATCGTTCGCGTCGAGGCGGAAGATCAGGAGACCGGCGAGACGAAGGAATTCGGCGCCGACATCTACCAGCTCATCAAGTTCAAGCGTTCGAACCAGAACACCTGCATCACCCAGAAGCCGATCGTCCGGGAGGGACAGCGCGTCCGCAAGGGCCAGGTCCTCGCCGACGGTCCGTGCACCGATGCCGGCGAGCTGGCTCTCGGCCGCAACATCCTCGTGGCCTTCATGCCGTGGCGCGGAAACAACTTCGAGGACGCGATTCTCGTCTCCGAAAAGCTCGTGAAGGACGACTACTACACCTCGATCCACATCGAGGAGTTCGAGATCGAAGCCCGCGACACCAAGCTCGGTCCCGAAGAGATCACCCGCGACATCCCGAACGTCAGCGAGTCCGCTCTGCGCGACCTCGACGAGTCGGGCATCGTCCGCATCGGCGCGACGGTCAAGCAGGGTGACATCCTCGTCGGCAAGGTCACGCCGAAGGGCGAGACGCAGCTCACTCCCGAAGAGAAGCTGCTCCGCGCCATCTTCGGCGAGAAGGCCGGCGACGTCCGCGACGCCTCGCTCAAGACGCCTCCGGGTATCGAAGGGACGGTCGTCGAC
>DASWBH010000218.1:0-8425 GCA_036390755.1 Thermoanaerobaculia bacterium | reverse complement strand
CGCGGACATGAAAGCCCTTGCCGATCGCGAAGATCCCGCAGCGGCCGGCCGCGTCGCCCAGACGCCCTCGTACAACGCGCGCATGCGGACGACGTGCGTGGCGACGCGGCTCGAAGCCGGCCATGCCGACAACGCTCTCCCGCAAACGGCGAAAGCGACTGTCAACTGCCGCGTGCTGCCGGGCGAGGATCCTGAAGAAGTCCGCAACTCTCTCATTCGCGTGCTCAACGAACCGGCGATCGAAGTGACGTGGATCGACAAGGCCAAGCCGAGCGTCGCCTCGCCGTTGTCGCCGGACATCATGCAGCCGCTCGAGGCGCTGACCCAGGAGTTCTGGCCGGGCGTTGCCGTCCTGCCGATGATGGCCTCCGGCGCGAGCGACAGCCTCTTTCTCCGCAATGCCGGTATCCCGACGTACGGAATCTCGTCGATGTTCGGCGACATCAACGAGAATCGTGCGCACGGCAAGGACGAGCGCGTCGGCGTGACGCAGTTCTATGACGCGTCGCAGTTCCTCTACACACTGGTGAAGAGACTCGCCTCGTGAGCGTCGTCCACGCGGTCTGTCCGCACGATTGCCCCGACACATGCTCGATGGACGTCACCGTCGAGGACGGCCGGGCCACGCGGATTGACGGCAACCGCGACCATCCGATCACGCAGGGATTTCTCTGCGCGAAAGTCTCGCGCTATCTCGAGCGCACATATCACGAAGACCGGCTGCTCTATCCGCAGATCCGCATCGGAGCGAAAGGCGAAGGGAAGTTCCGGCGCGCGAGCTGGGACGAAGCGCTGGCATTGGTCGCGGCGCGGCTGCAGTCGATCATCGACTCGCCCGACGGCCCGCAGGCGATCCTCCCCTACTCGTACGCCGGCACGATGGGCGTGATTCAGGGGGCGTCGATGGATCGGCGCTTCTTCCACCGCATCGGCGCATCGCTGCTGGCGCGGACGATCTGCTCCGCCGCCGGCAGCGAGGCGCTGAACTTCACATACGGCACGCGGATGGGCACCGACACGGAGAGCGTCGGCGAGGCCAGACTCATCATCCTCTGGGGCACGAACACGCTCACGGCGAATCCGCATCTGTGGCCGTTCGTTCGAAAAGCGAAGGCGAACGGCGCGCGCGTCCTCTGCATTGATCCCTTGCGCACGCGAACAGCGACGGTGTCGGATGAGCACATCGCGATCCGGCCGGGCACCGACGCTGCGCTCGCGCTGGCGATGATGCACGTGATCTTCCGCGACGGCCTCGAGGATCGCCAGTACCTCGAGCAGATGACGGTGGGGTGGGAGAAGCTGCGTGAGCTCGTGCTCGCCGGCTACGCACCGTCGCGCGTCGCCGGCATCTGCCGCCTCCCGGCCGACACGATCGAACGCCTCGGGCGCGAGTACGGAACGCAGCGGCCAACGTTCATCCGCCTCAACTACGGATTACAGCGTCATGCCGGCGGCGGCTCGGCGGTCCGCGCGATCTCGCTTCTGCCCGCAGTCACCGGCGCCTGGAACGACGCCGGCGGCGGTTGTCAGCTCTCGACGTCCGGAACGTTCCACATCGATTCGAACGCGCTCGAGCGGCCGGACCTCATCCCTCCCGGTACACGCACACTCAACATGTCCCGCCTCGGCCAGGCGCTCGTGGATGTCGACGATCCGCCGGTGAAGGCGCTCATCGTCTACAACTCGAATCCGGGCGCGGTTGCGCCGCAGCGCGAGAAGGTTCTGGCCGGGCTGAAGCGAGACGACCTCTTCACCGTCGTCCTCGAGCACTTCCAGACTGACACAGCCGATTACGCAGACGTGCTCCTTCCGGCGACGACGCAGCTCGAGCACGAAGATCTGCACAAGACCTACGGCCACATCTATCTGATGTACAACCACCGCGCGATCGAGCCGCTTGGCGAAGCGCTGCCGAACTCGGAGATCTTCCGCAGGCTCGCGGCAAAGATGGGACTCGAGGATCAGCCGTTGCGAGACAGCGACGAGCAGATGATGATCGATTGCCTTCGCCCGCTTGCGGGAGAAGGTGCGCGAAGCGCGGATGAGGGCCGGCGCCGCCTCGAAGACCTTCGCGCGAAAGGCTGGATCCGCGTGGACGTTCCCAAGCCGCACCTCCCGTTCAAGCTCGGCACGCGCCTGCGTACAGCGAGCGGCAAGATCGAAATCGAATCGCGCGCGTTCGCCGCAGCGGGCGTGGGCGCGCTGCCCTCGTATGTTCCTCCGTATGAATCGGAAGAGCGCGATCCCGATCTCGTGCGGCGCTTCCCGCTCGCGTTGCTCTCGCCGCCGGCGCACGCGTTCCTCAACTCGACGTTCGTCAACGTGGCGTCGCTGCGCCGTTCGGCAGGCAAGCCGACGCTCGAGATCCACGCGATCGACGCCGCCGAGCGCGACATCGAGTCCGGCGACCGCGTCGCGATCTATAACGATCGCGGCAAGTTCACGGCCGAAGCGGTGATCACCGACCGGGTCCGTCCCGGCGTCGTCGTGGCGCCGTCGGTCTGGTGGCCGAAGCTGACGTCCGATGGCGCGAACGCGAATCACACAACGTCGGAGGCGATCACGGACGTCGGCGGAGGGGCGACGTTCTTCGACAACATGGTCGAGGTCGCGCCGGCATGATCGCCTACGCCTTCGCGACGATCCTGATGACCGTCGTCTGGATGACGATCATCTACCTCAACGAGACGCGAAATCTCCTCAGCTGCGATCACTTCCCGACCGTCCGCATGAAGCTCTTCGGCTACTTCTGGATGGGTCTCTTTCTCCTTCTTCTCGGCGTCCTGGTCGCGAGCGCCGCGAAGAATCCTGCGCATGCGAGCGATCTCGCGCGGACGCCGTTCTACGCGCTGTTCTCGCTCCACCTGATCCTGGTGATGTTTCTGATCGGCTGGTGGATCGCCACGGCGCGGCCGCCTCTGCGCGAGTTCTTCAACATCCAGCGCGAGCATCAGGGTGAAGCCGTGCTGACCGGACTTGCCGTCGGCGTCGGCGGCTGGATCTTCACGATTGTCGTCGCCCTTCTGATCGCAGCGATCCTCAATTACGCAGGACTGATCAACAATCCGAAGCCGTCGCCCGTGATCGGTTTCATGGCCGCGCTGCCGGCCTGGAAAAAAGCGCTGCTCGTCCTGTCGGCGATGACGGTGGAAGAGGCGTTCTTCCGCGCGTGGATGCAGAAGCGCATCGGCCTCGTCGCCTCTACGACCCTTTTTGCGATGGCGCACTTCACGCTCGGGCAGCCGCTGCTGCTGATCGGCGTGTTCGTCATCTCGCTCGTGATCGGGTTCACGTTCTATCGAACGAAGAACATGCTGCCGGGCGTCGTCGCGCACGGCGTGTTCGACGCGGTGCAACTGTTCGTGATCATCCCGATCGCATTCAAGGTCGCGGGGATCTGAGGCGTGGACCGGCCGCCATCGCAGGCTGCGTCATTGCTCTGATACGACCACGCCGTCGCCTTCGAAACGGATCTTGAATCCGCTCGCGTCGTCGGTCGAGATCATGACGTCCTGCAGCGACTGGTCGTCCATGACCGTCGGGATCAGATTGCCCGTCCACGCGACGAGCGCGTTCGACGAGATCGACAGCGGGTACTCGCGCGTCACACGCAGCGTCAGCGGCTCGATGTCGGTCGAGATTGCGAGCGAGCCTTTGCCGAAGATTTTCACCGTGTCGATCTTGCGCTGATAAGCGGAGTCGTAGATCGGCTCGACGCGATACGTCAGCGTGTCCTCGAGCGCGAGCAGGTTGCTGCCCTCGACGAAGATGAACTCCTCGTTGAGGTCGAGCAGGAACGTCTTGCGCCCTTTCTCGTACACGAAGATCTTTCCGTGCCCGGCCGCCTTCACGAGCGTCTGCGCCGTCGTGCCGAGGAGGACGGATTCGGCGGCGAACTTCAGGTTGCCCGAGTAGCTCGACACCGTGCCGCGCTTCACATGAACGCTGCGCATGAAGTTGATCTCGAGGAATCCGTTCTCGTGCAGGACGAACGTCTTCGACGCGCCCTCGATCTTGCGGTCGAGCGTGATCCGCTTGTCTTCTGCGGGAGGTCCCTCGTCGACCGCTTCCTGAAGTTTGCGGGCCGCGGTGTGCGCAGCTGCGGACGTAGCGGTCTGCACGACGGGCGGCGGAGGCGGAGCGGGCGTGCGGTTCGGGACTGGAGTGACGGCGCGGGGCGGAGACGGCGGAGACGCTGGTGCCGGAGGCGCCGCCGGTTTCGGCGGCTGGGCCGCTGGTTTCACGAAACCCGGCTGCGTGTTTCGCGCATCGAGAGGGCTCGCCGCGGGGATCTTGCCGGTCGTGAAATCGCGCTTCGGAGGCGGCGCGATCGGCGGCGAGATGAGCTGTTTGATCTCCTGCTCGACCTCGCGAACGAGTTTGTCCGCGCCTGCAAACTTCAGATGCTCGATCGCGAGGTTGTGCTTCTGGCGTTGCCGATACAGAAGCCCGAGGTACAGGTGCGACTTTGCGTAGTTCGGCCGAAGCTCGACGGATCGCAGCAGGAACTGTTCGGCGTCATCGAGCTTCCCCTGTTTGAACAGAACGAGGCCGAGGTTCGAGTGGAGGATGAAGACGTGCGGGTTCTCGCGAGTCAGCCGCCGGTAAATGACCTCCGCCTCGGGAAAGGCGTTGGTCTTGAAGTAAACGAGTCCGAGGACGTTCAACACGTCCGAGTCGTCGGGACGAAGTTTCTGCGCGTTCTCGAGCTCCCGCCGCGCCTCGGCGTAGCGGCCCTCCTGGAACGACTCGCGCCCGCGGTTGTAATGGAGAAGAAAGACGCCCTGATCGAACGGAGCTTGCAGTGGAACCGCAGGATCGCGATCAGGCATGCATCGCGATTGTAGCGTCTACTGCGTGCCGAGATAGCGCATGCCCGGCAGCATCGCGGCGATCGGCTGTGCGATTTTGCCCACGAAACCGCCGCGCAGCGCCGGCTTGCCGCGGCCGGCGGCGAAGATCACCGGCTGACCGTACGGATGTCCGTAAAAAACAGTCAGCGCGCGCTTCACGTAGTTCGTCGTCTCCTGGTAAGGCGGGATGCCGCCGTACTTCAACACGGCGTTCGGTCCGGCGTTGTATGCGGCGAGCGCGCGCGGCAGATCGGAGAACATCTCCAGCATTTCGCGGAGATGCAGGATGCCGGCGCGGATGTTCTGTTCCGGATCGTGAACCTTCGTGACGCCGTACCGGCGCGCTGTCTCCGGCATCAGCTGCATGAGACCGCGCGCGCCCTTGTGCGAGACGCACATCGGATCGAAGTCGGATTCGACCTGGATGACCGCGCGCACGAGCGTCGCGTCGACGCGATATTGCTTCGCGTACTTCTCGATGAACGCGTCGTAGTGCGAACGGCGGTCATGCTGCCGCGCGAGCCACTGGTAGTCGGTAACGCCCGAACGCGATTTGTTCGACGGAATGTTGTAGATGACTTTGCTGCCGTCGCTCTTGATCCGGAGCTGGACCTGCGCGGAGAGGGACGACGTGGCGAGAACGAGCGCGACCACCACACCCGTGACACGCATCATGCGACATGTTAACACTTCACGGATGAGCTTTGCGCAGCTTCAGAAGGAAGTCGACCAGTGGATCTCGCAATTCGAAGAAGGGTATTTCGCTCCGCTGCCGATGCTTGCGCGACTGACCGAGGAGGTCGGCGAACTTGCGCGTGTGATCATGCATCTCTACGGCGGGAAGAAACCGAAGCCGGGTGAAGGCGAAGGCAATCTGGGCGAAGAGATCGCCGACGCGATGTTCGTGTTGATCTGCCTCGCCAATTCGCAGGGCATCGATCTCGACGTGGCGTTCGCGAAGATGATGGAGAAGTACCGCTCGCGCGACTCGGAGCGCTGGACGAAGAAGTCGTGAGGCTCGCCGGGATCGTCGATCGGCTCGAAGAACTTTACGGTCCCGTGAAGCAGCCGGTGACCAGACCGTTCGACATCATCCTTCATGAGAACGCGTCGTATCTGGTCGACGACGCGCGGCGGCTGAAGGTGTTCCGGCGATTGCGCGACGAGATCGGCACCGCGCCGGAGCAGATCCTCGAGCATCAGCCGAAAGAGATCGAGCGCGCGATCGAGGAGGGCGGAATGCTCCCCTCGCATCGCGCGGAAAAAGTGATCAAGGCGGCGCGGCTGGCGGCGAAGATCGGCCTCGAGGAGCTCGACCGCGCGATCACGGCCGACATCAAGAAAGCGCGCAAGCTGCTGAAGCAGTTTCCCGGAGTCGGCGATCCGCTGGCCGACAAGATCCTGCTCCTCAGCGGCGCGCACGTCTGCATCGCCCCCGACTCCAACGCCCTCCGCGTCCTCACCCGCCTCGGATTCGGCGAGGGCGACGAGAAAAATTACGCGAAGACGTACCGCTCCGCCGCCGCCGCCACGAAGGACGAATTCAGCACGCCGAAAGAGGCCCAGCGCGCGCACGGACTGCTCCGCCGCCACGGCCAGGAGCTCTGCAAGCGAGCTGTTCCGCGGTGCGAAGCCTGCCCGCTCCGGCCGGTCTGCCTCTGGTATCGCAACCACACTCCGGCCTGAACTCTCACCAAGACCCGCGAACACTAATGGCACATCCGAAAACGGCGGATTTGGGATATGATCCGTTCGTTCCAGCCAGCGCGATTTTCGAGTGACCTCACTCCGGACGGGTAGTGGGGTCGATGACTCCTTGAACGATTCCAAACGAGGAGAACTCACATGGACGGTCTTCTTCGGTCTCTTATCAAAACCGTTCGGCGTCGCCTGAAAGCGGACGAGGAAGTCACGGTCGAGGCCGTCACTCGCGAGCTGGGATACACGCGCCAGTACATCTCGGGCCGCTTCCATCGCGTGACCGGCCGCCTCCTCAGCCACTTCCTCAAAGAGAAGCGTCTCGAGAAGGCCGCGCGGCTGCTCAAAGCCGGCAACCTGCGCGTCTCGCAGATCGCGCGGCGATGCGGCTTCGACTCCGAGAACTACTTCCGCCAGCAGTTCCGCCATCGTTACGGAATGTCGCCTCGACAGTTCCGCACGACAGGCGCCATGCGCGGCATTCACCCCTTGTCGAAACCCGCCTCGATCCAGATGTAGCGGAGCGTGTTCCGGTCGATCGTGCGCGCCGCAATCGCGTCGCGCACGAAAAGCAGCGTCCGCCGAACCGACGAGTGCGGGATTGCTGTCTTCGCGAGATACGCGCGGTGGACCTCCGCCGATTCGAACGTCACGGACCGCAGCACCTTCTCGAGCCGTACCACCGTCCCCTGGATCATGATCTCGGACCACTCGCCTTTGTTCGCATAACGGATGTAGTAGCGGCGGTGAAAGAGGCGGACCTCGCTCTCGCCGCCGATCTGCAGCGGTTTCCCGGCGTAGTACGGAACCGACCGGATGCGAAAGCCGCGCGCTTTCGCCGCAGCCGTGACGGATGCGATCTCCTGCGCCAACGGCTCGTCGATCACCTCGCGTTCGCGAAGGATCAGGATCCAGTCGTTCGTCGCCGCGTCGAGCGCTCGATTGAATTCGGCGCGATGCTTCGCCAACGCGTCGCGCGGCGGGATGTCCAGCACGAGCTGTTCGAGTCGGGCGAAGTGCGGCGTCAGGGCAGCGAGCTCGTTCTCGTGAACGTGTCCGAACGTGACGATCGAGAGCTGCAGCGCGGCCGGCGATGAGGTCGCGTCGGCGAGCCGGTCCCACCCCACCGGCACGACTTACTCTCCGAGATCTTCGCGGATGCGAACGATCCGCGAGGCTTTGCCGGTCGACTCGTCGACTTCGACCATCGCGCCGGACAGGCGGATGTCGCGCTTTGCCACTTCGAGCTTCCGCGGCGTGTTCATCAGAAACCGGTGCAGCGCTTCTTCGGGACGAAAGCCGATGACGGAGTCGTACGCGCCCGTCATTCCGACATCCGTCTGATATGCGGTGCCGTTCGGCAGGATTCGCTCGTCAGCCGTCGGCACATGCGTATGGGTGCCGAGGACCGCGGAGACGCGGCCGTCGAGATAGCGGCCCATCGCCTGCTTCTCCGACGTCGCCTCGCCGTGGATATCGACGATGATCACCTTCGCCTGATCGCCGATCTCCTTCAGTTCCCTGTCGGCGCAATAGAAAGGGTTGTCGATCGGCGGCATGAACACGTTGCCCATCAGCTGCAGCACCGCGACGTTCACGCCACCGGCGGTCTGCCGGATCACTTTGCCTGGACCGGGATTGCCGGCCGGGTAATTCGCCGGACGGACGACGTGCGGATAGCGGTCGTAGTTGTCGACGAAGTCCTTCTTGTCCCAGATGTGATTGCCGGACGTGTACGCGTTGATGGGAAGCTCCGAGAGCTCCTCCATGATCGGCTCGGTGACACCGAAACCTCCGGCCGCGTTTTCGATGTTCACGATCGCGAAGTCGATGCGCTCGCGGTCGATCACGTGCTCGAGCTTCTGATGAAGCGC